>JBAUYI010000166.1:0-13763 GCA_049584715.1 Xanthobacteraceae bacterium | reverse complement strand
TTTCCAGCTGGCAGGCCACGAGGCTCGCCACCGGCGGCTGCGGCTTTTCCGGCTTGCCGGCCCTGCCGATCCGCCGCGGCCCCGGCTTGCCCGCATAGCGCTCCAGCACCTGCCAATGGGTGACCGCATCGCGGCCGCCGAGGCGTACCGCCATGCGATCGCGGGCTTTCGGGTGCCGGTCGATCGGCTTGTCGATCACGCCGTGGGGGCGCTCGGGCGCACCCCAGACCAGGGCGAGATAGCTCCTCTCGAACGACTCGTCACTCTTGCCGTGGTCGGCGAATTGCGCCGCCAGCGCCTGGTGCGCGCGGTCGTTCTTCGCCACCACCATGACGCCGGTGGTGTCCTTGTCGAGCCGGTGCACGATGCCGGGGCGGCGCTCGCCGCCGATGCCGGACAGGCTGTCGCCGCAATGGGCAATCAGCGCATTGACCAGGGTGCCGGTCCAGTTGCCCGTGGCGGGATGAACGACGAGATTGCGGGGTTTATCGATGACGATGATGTCGTCATCCTCGTAAATCACGCGGAGCGGGATGGGCTCGGCGGCGGGCTTGGCCGGCTCCGGCGGCGGCACGTCGACGGCGATCGCGGCGCCGGAATTGACCCGGTGATTGGGATCGCGGATCGTGTGGCCGTCGAGCGTGACGGCGCCGGCCTCGATCAGCGTTTTGAGCCGCGACCGGGACAGCTCGGCGACATGGCGGGCGAGCACGCGGTCGAGCCGTTCGCCAGCTTCCTGTTCGGCGACGACGAGGGATTTCTGCGTTACACTGCTTGCCATGACCCAAATGTCTAATAACACCGTATCCGGTAACCCGCCCGCCGCCGCCCCCGATGCCGAAGCCCTGGTGGCGCGGGCGCGGCTGATGATGATCATATCCGCCCTCACCACCCTGATCGCAATCGCCGCCGTCGTCAGCGTGATCGGCTACCGCGTTTTCAATAACGGCGGACCCGTTGGCTTCGACGGCATCATCACCCTGCCGAAGGGCGCGCGGGTGGTCTCGACATCGGCTTCTGCCGGCCGCATCGCGCTGCTGATCGACATCAACGGCGCGACCGAATTGCGGACTTTTGATATCAAGACCATGAAGCAAACCGGCCGGCTGCAGTTCGCCACCGAGCCATGACGGCCGCGCCAACCCGCCGATGCGCTTGCATGATCGCCCCATCGCGTTTATTTCGAGGGCAAGCTCCCTTCGTCTAGCGGTCTAGGACGCGGCCCTCTCAAGGCTGAAACAGGGGTTCGATTCCCCTAGGGAGCGCCATGCGGCTAACTATGCCCGCAATATATTCAATCACACCGATAACGGGTCGCTCTCTTACCTGACTCTCACTTGCGCATCCGCAAATCCGCAAACGCGCCCTCCAATCGCGAAAGTGCCTCCTCGAGAATTGGGCGCGGGGTCGCAAAATTGAGGCGCAGCCATGTTTCTCCGCCTGGTCCGAACTGCTCGCCGGGGCTGGCAAAGATGCGGGCGCGCGTCTTGACTCTGTCGGCGATCTCTTTGGGCGACAAATGGGTTCCGGAAAAATCGACCCAGGCGAGATAGGTGGCGTCGAGACGCATCGAGCGTGCGCCGGGAACTGCGGCCTCAATGCGCGCATCGAATAGATCGCGGCTCTTGGCCAGATAAGGCAGCAAGTGGTCAAGCCACATTTCACCCGTCCGCCAAGCCGCCTCGGTCGCGATCATGCCGAATCTGTTGTAGGAACCGAGGCCGCTCGCCGCAATGCGCGCATCAAGCTTATGCTTCAACGCGGCATTCGAGGTGAAGCAGGCGCCAACGTGCGCGCCAGCCAGATTGAAGGTTTTCGTCGCGGCGACGCAGGTGATCAGACGATCCGCGATCTCGGGCGCGGCAGTGATTGTCGGCGTGTGCTTCGCACCGTCGAAAACAAGATCGCAATGGATTTCATCGGAAACCAGGATCATGTCGTGCTCGGCGCATAATGCTGCCAGCGCGCGAAGTTCGGGGGGCGACCAGACGGTCCCGCCGGGATTGTGCGGGCTACAGAGGAAAACGACTTTCGTTCGAGGCGTCAGTTTAGCGCGCAGCGCATCAAGATCCATCGCGTAGCGCCCATCGGTCTCGACAAGCTGCGCATCGAGGATGCGTCGCTCATTGGCAACGATGATCCGGCGAAATGCGTGATAGGCTGGCGGAAAGACGACGACTTCGTCGCCGGGCGTGCTCACAGCCTGAAGGATAAGACCGAGCCCGGAAACAATCCCTGGCGTCGGGCTCACCCAACCCGGATCTATCCGCAGGCCATGGCGGCGCGCCATCCAATCTGCGAGCGCGGCGGCCCAGCTACCGGTGTCTGCGTAATAGCCGTGGACGGCGCGTTGAATCTCGGCAGTCAAGGCTGACGTTACGCCTGGCGGCGTGGCGAAATCCATGTCCGCCACCCACATCGGAATCGCATCGGGCGACTCGATGCCCGAAAGACGAGCGATATTGTCCCACTTGGTAGCGTGCGTGCCGCGGCGCTCGATGACGCGGTCGAAATCGAACATGAGATTTTGTCTCCTGAAGCTTGGCATAAACGCCTGATTTGCGCCGTCTTGTCCAGGACTGGCGGTCAGATTTTCCGCCACAGCCATACCGCCACTGCAATCGTGCACAGCGCTACGACGATGAGAAAGAGGACGCCCCAAACGCCGCCCAGACCTATGAGCGCTTCCATTCTCTCCAGGTGCATGTTGCCGCTCCGCTCGGCGCCGCCTCAACCGGCGTCGTGAACATTGCCGGACGCGACCGTCGGCAGCTTGGCGCTGAAAATCGAACCGTATGGACTGCGTGGGGCGGCCTGCAGCTGCCCGCCGTGCAGTTCGATGATGGAATGACATATCGACAGTCCCATCCCCATGCCGTGCGCCTTGGTCGTAAAAAACGGCTCGAAAATGCGGCTCATGTGGTTCGGCTCAATTCCGGTGCCGGAGTCTTCCACGGTGATCAACGCGTGAGCGGACCCGTCCATTTCAGATCTGACGATCACCACGCGGTCTCGATCGGCGACAGAGCTCATCGCGTCGACGGCATTCATGATCAGGTTGAGGATGACCTGCTGCAATTGCGTCTGTTCGGCCAGCACCGGCGGCAGCCCGTCGCGCAATTCGGCTTGCAGGATGACCTGATGACTCTCCAGTTCGCCGTGAACCACCGCGATCACCTCGCGGATGAGGTCGTTCAAGCTCACGGGTTTCAGCTCGCCGCTGTCTTTGCGGAACATCGAGCGAATGCCGGCGATCACCGCGCCGGCGCGGTGTCCGTCGTCGACGATGCGCTTTAATAGAACGCGTACTTCGTCGACGTTGGGCTTGGCGTTGTCGAGCCACCGCAAGCTGGCATTGGCGTTCGTGACCAGCGCCGCCAGCGGCTGATTGACCTCGTGCGCGATCGATGCGGCCATCGCCCCCATCGTCGTGTGCCGGCTGACCTCCGCAAGCTCGCGGCGCGAAACGCGCAATTGGTCCGCCGCATTCTTGAGATCGGTGATGTCGCGGGCGACAGAATAGATTTGGCCCTTTTCGGCGACCGCCTTCCAGGACAGCCAGCGGTACGAGCCATGCTTGTCGCGGAGGCGATTTTCGAAATGCAGCGTAGCGCGTGCGTCGGCGAAGCGCGCCTGTTGCGCTCGCGTTTTTGCCAGATCGTCGGGATGCACCAGCCACTCGAACGTCTTGTTGAGCAGTTCTGCCTCGGACCAGCCGAGCGTGGCATGCCAAGCCGGATTGACCGCGACAGATCGGCCTTCCATGTCGGCGACGACCAGAAGATCCTCCGACACGTTCCAAATTCGGGCGCGTTCTCGCGCCTCCGTTTCGACACGCTGTTCCAGCGTTTCGTTCAAGTTGCGCAGCGCCTTTTCCGCCTCGGTCTGTTCGGTCACGTCGGTGAGAGTGCCGAACCAGCGGACCAGATCGCCGGCCTCGTTGCGGATCGGCAGCGCGTGCGACAGAAACCAGCGGTAGCTGCCGTCTTTGCCGCGCAGCGGAAAAATATCTTCCCAGGGCGTGCCGGCGGCGAAGCACTGGCGGAGCCGATTGACGACGCGGTCGACATGATCGGGGTGGTGCACTTTCTGCCAGCCCCAGCCCTGCATGTCCTCCAAGGTCGTCCCGGTGTAGTCGTGCCAGCGTTTGTTGTACCAGTAGGTCGAGCCCTGCGCGTCCGCCGTCCAGGCGAACTGACTCATGTTGTCGGCCAGTTCGCGAAATCTGGTCTCGCTGGCGGCAAGCGCCGCCTGCGCCCGTTTACGCTCGGTAATTTCCTCGGCGACGACATTGACTCCGAGGATGCCGCCGTCGGTGGCTTTGAGGGGATGCCAGTTGGTCATCCATACCCGCTCGGCGTTGCCGCCGTCCGGCCGCTGGCCGTTGACTTCGATGCCGGTGATCGATTCTCCGGTCCGCAAAATCGCCTGAACGATTTTTTCGACCTGGTCGGCGACCTGCGGGACCGTATCCCGCACCGTTCGGCCGATGTGATCGGCGACTGAAATTCCGCATATTTCCGTCAGGTGCTGATTGATTTGCAGATACCGGGAATCGGGCGTGAGGAACGCCAGGCCGATCGGGGCGGTCTCGTAAATGAGCTTCAATTCCGGTGTCCGCGCCTCGCTCGCCTTGAGCGCGACTTCGTGCTGTCGCCGCTCGGAAAAGAGCGCAGCAAGAACGTAGGCGCAGAGCGAAACGGCCAGGATGGCCGCCTGCGCCACCAGGATGCGCTGGGCCATCGGAAAGCTGGTATCGCCGAATACGCCGATACTGAACGTCGTCGTCCAAACGATCGTCAGCGCAACGATGAACGCGGCCGCCGCGCTGAAGACCGGCCGGCAGCGGGCGGCCAGCCACAGCAGCAGCGGAAACAGCAAAACAATAGCCACCACGGACGCCCACGGCTCGCGCGGCAGAAAAATAATAAGCCCGCTCACCACGGTCAGCGTTATGAGGGCCGCACCGCCTTCGATGGCTTCGCGTCGCGGTGGCGGCTCGCGCAATGCCGCGCCAAGTCCGATCAACAGCGGCGCAACCGTGAGGATGCCGAGTGCGTCGGATGTGAACCAGTGATGCCAAATGGTCAGGACCGGCGCCGTCGAAGCGTGAAAGAACACATAGCCGGACGTCCCGCCGATCCCCGATACGGTAGTCCCAACGATTGCAGCGGCAAGGAAGCCCAGCACGTGGCGCAGCTTGCCGAGGCTGAACGACGAACCGAAGTAGAACTCGATGATGCCCGCGACGAGCACCGCTTCGCCGGCGTTGCAGATAGCAAAGACGATCGCGCTCCAGATCGTCCGGTCGCCCAGGAGATTGGCCACGATGGTTGCGGCCATCGCGCCAGCGGCCACCGGCAACCAGGCGCTGGGTCCAAGTGCGATCATGACGCCCGCGGCAACGCCGGCGGCAGGCCAGAACACGGCCACGCCATCGGGCTTGGTCAGCAGGGCAAGGCTCAGGCGTGCCGCCAGAAAATAGGCAACGCCCACCGCTACGGCGAGGGTGACCGCATTAAGCCGCCGCCGCGCCGGTTCGCCGAGGTTGGATATCTGTTGTTCGATCTGTTTTATGAAATTTTGCAATATGAGCCCTCAGCTCTCACAAAGGGGAGCACGCAAGTTTGGACCTGCCCAATGCCAATCTCAAGCGCCGCCGTTCGCGGCTTTCGGTAGCACGACAGCTGACACATTCTTTTCTTTGCCGGGTCGCCAACACATCGACACACCAGTCAGGGCAGTCATTTCCTTGATGCAACAATTCTATCACCTCGCCGACCACAAGCGATACTGGCCAGTCAGGTATCATTTCCTGACGCTTGATCCTGATCCATTGCCCGCTGGCGGCGGGCGAGCCGGCGCACTCTATGGCCGCAGGCCGTCCAATTTCCTGCGTAGCCACAACGAAGAACCCCAAGCAGAGGGGTCTGCTTGGGGCTCCGAGATGATGCATCAAATCAGGCGTATTGGCCGCGCGATGGGGTGTCGGGGATGGGACTCGTGCGGTCGGCCTGACGCCGGACAACTAAAGGCGCAAAAACACTCACTCTATTGCAAATAGGTAGTGAGAACTCATACGAAGGTTTAGGGCCATTCGACGTCCGATAGACGATTGGGTTGAAGGCGGCGTACAATTCCTTGTTTACCGATGCATAATCTAACGCTCGAAAAAATTCTGCTTTTACTTGAAGAGCCGCACCAAGCGCCTTCACCCGCGACGGTCTGGCGACAATTCATGTCGTGATGGAGATCCCGTATGAAGAAGCGCATCAAGATCATTCACAAGACGAAGTACCAATACAATGCGCCGGTCAAATTCGGACCACACCGCTTGATGATGCGGCCGCGCGAAGGTCACGACGTCCATATCGTGACCGGCCGTCTCGACGTCGAGCCGGCGGCAACCATACGATGGCTGCGCGACATCTATGGCAATTCCATCGCGCTCCTGACGTTTGCGGAAGCCTCGCAGAATTTGAGCATCCTCGGCGAGGTGGAGGTGGATCTGGATGACGACAATCCCATCGAGTGCCTGATCGACCCCGACGCCCGCCTGTTTCCCTTTCAGTACGCCCCCGAGGAGCAGATCGAGCTGATCCACTACCGCCTGCCGAGCTATCCCTATGAGGGCCCGCGGCTGCGGCATTGGCTGAGCGAGCTGTACCGGCCCGGACAGACTATTGGGACGTTCGATCTTCTCGAAAAACTGAACACGCACATTTACCGCACTTTTGCCTACAAGCACCGCGACGATCCCGGCGTCCAGCTGCCGTGCGATACGCTGACGAATGGCAGCGGGTCGTGCCGCGACTTTGCGGTCTTCATGATGGAAGCGGCAAGGCACTGGGGATTCGGTGCGCGGTTTGTGAGCGGGTATATTCAAATGGCGGAAGGTCAGCATGGCGCCACCCATGCCTGGACGGAAATCTACATCCCGGGCGCAGGCTGGCGCGGTTTCGATCCGACCAACAACAAGCTTGCCGGCAACGAGCATGTTTCCGTTGCGGTCGCCCGCGAGCAGGAGAAGGCCTGTCCGGTTTCCGGGGCATGGGAGGGGCCCGCGAACGCGTTCAGCAATATGGAAGTGTCGGTACAGGTCGTTTCGCTTTGAGCGCAAGTCGCCGTTTGGAACAATCGCCGTTGTCTGCTTCTCCGAACCAGGGAGTATGAATCATGAAAGTGGCCGAGGAGCTCCGCCGAACAAGCGCGCGGATACTAGGAGTCCTGCGGGGCCCAACACTCATGTTGGCGTCGGCATTCGTGGTCGGATCTTGCCAGGTGAGCTTGGCGCAAGGCGATGCCGATTTGGAAGCGCCGGGGTTGGCGCCGTTCGCCACGCCGGCCAATCCCCAGCCGACGCTTTTTCAAAACGTCCGCATTTTCGATGGCAGGAGCGCCACGCTCTCCGCTCCCGCCAATGTCCTCGTCCGCGGCAACACCATTGCGCGCATTTCCGCGGGTCCGATCACCGTCGAAGCTAATGTCCGGGTCATCGCCGCCAACGGACGCGTGCTCATGCCGGGCCTCATCGACGCCCATTGGCATGCGTTCATGGCAGCGACGCCGCAGATGCTCTTGATGACCGCCGACCCGAATTATCTCCACCTGTTGGCGGCGCGACAGGCCGCGGCGACTTTGATGCGGGGCTTCACCACGATACGCGACCTCGGCGGCCCCGTGTTCGGTCTCAAGCGCGCGATCGACGAAGGTGTCATCGCTGGTCCGCGCATCTATCCTTCCGGCGCTTTCATCTCGCAAACCTCGGGTCATGGCGACTTCCGGTTCTCCTTCGAGCTTCCGCGCGTGACAGGAGGTCCGCTGAGCCATTCCGAGGTGGAGGGCATCGCGGCCATTGCCGACAGCCCCGATGAGGTGCGTCTGCGCGCGCGCGAGCAACTGCGACAGGGCGCCAGTCAGATCAAGCTGATGGCCGGCGGCGGCATTGCCTCGCCCTACAATCCGATCGAATCGACCCAGTACACCGAACCGGAGATTCGTGCCGCGGTCGAAGCCGCCGACAATTGGGGCACCTATGTAACGGTGCACGCCTACACCCCGCGCGCGATCCAGCAAGCCGTCGCTGCCGGCGTCAGGTGCATCGAACACGGCCAGCTGATCGACGAGCCCACCGCAAAGTTGCTGGCGGATAACGGCATCTGGTGGAGCTTGCAGCCGTTCATGGATGACGAAAATGCGTCGCCGCTGGTAAATCCGGTGTCGCAGAAAAAGGCGCTGGAGGTCTTTGCCGGAACGGAGAACGCCTACCGGTTGGCGAAGAAATACAAGATCAAGACCGCGTTCGGCACCGACATTTTGTTCGATGCCAGGGTTGCCGGCCGGCAAGGCGCCATCCTCGCCAGGATGGTGCGTTGGTACACGCCTGCCGAAGCGCTCAAGATGGCCACCGCGGACAACGGCGAGTTGATGGCGTTGTCGGGATTTATCAACCCCTATCCGGGCAAGCTCGGGGTCGTCGAAGAGGGCGCGCTCGCGGACTTGCTGTTGGTCGACGGCAATCCGCTCGAAAACATCAAGCTCGTTGAAGACCCCGACAAGAATTTCCTGGTGATCATGAAGGACGGCACGGTCTACAAGAATACGGTGCCAAATTAGCCATCAACACTTCAGAACGATCCGAACACCGAGCCCAGCGCGATCACCGCGGCCAACGCGATGATGGCGCTGACGATCGCCACCATGACGATGTCGAGATAGCTTTCGCGGTGCGTCGAGCCGCACACGGCGAGCAGCGTCACGACCGCGCCATTGTGCGGCAGGCTGTCGAGTGTGCCGGCGCCGATGACCGCGACGCGGTGCATGATCGCGGGGTCGATGCTGTTTTCCGCGGCGAGGCGCATATATGTCGCGCCGAGCGCGTCGAGCGCGATCGTCAGTCCGCCCGAAGCCGAACCGGTCAGGGCCGCGAGCACGTTCGTTGATACCGCAAGAGAGACGAGGGGGCCGCCCTCGATCGACAAAACCCATTCGCGCACGATGGCGAAAGCCGGCAGTGCCGCAACCACCGCACCGAAGCCAACCAGGCTTGCGACGCTGACGACCGGCAGCACGGAAGCGTTTGCGCCCGCGCCCAGGCTTTCACGCAAGGTGGGCAGGCGGCGAAAGTTGACGGCAACGAGCACCACGATCGCGACGGCAAGCGCGACCACGACCGACCACACGCCGCCCACGGCGGCAAGCGATGTGGGGCCCCAACGCTCCTCGGCCAGATAGGAAACGTCGAGGCGCGGCAGCACGAATATCGACATCACCAGATTGACGCCCACCACCACGACCAGCGGCAACGCGGCGAGCGCGATGGGGGGAGTCGATTGACTGATGTGTCCGTGCCCGATTTCGGCGGGATCGAATTCGCGGGCCGCCGTGGCGCGCTCGCGAATGAGCTCGTCTTGCGCCGCGTTTTGTGCCGCATCGGTGTTGCCGCCGACCTCCCCGCCATAGCCCTCGCCGGCGCGGCGGGCGGCGGCTTCGGCGCGGCGGAGCCACCACAGTCCGAAGCCGAGCATGATCGCCGAAGCGATCACGCCAAGGCCCGGCGCGGCGAACGGCGTGGTGCCGAAAAACGGCATCGGGATTGCGTTCTGGATCGCCGGCGTTCCGGGCAGCGCCGACATGGTGAAGGTCGAGGTGCCGAGCGCGAGCGCCGCCGGCATCAGCCGCTTGGGAATAGCCGCGGCCTGAAACAACGCGTGCGCCATCGGCGCCAGGACGAAAAAAGCGACGAACAGACTGACGCCGCCATAGGTGACGAATGCGCCCGCCAGCACGACCGCCAGAACCGCCCGGCGCGGGCCCAGTTTCTCCGTCATGAAATCGGCGATCGCCGAAACCGAGCCGCTGTCCTCCATGAGCTTGCCGAACACGGCGCCGAGCAGAAAGATCGGAAAAAACTGCGCGACGAATTGCGCCGCGCTGCCCATGAACGTTTGCGTCCAATTGGCCAACAGCGGCTGGCGCGACACGGCAGCGGCGACAAGCGCTGCCGCCGGCGCCAGCAGCAATACGCTGCCGCCGCGATAGGCCAGCCATATCAGCAGGACGAGCGCGATGAAAATGCCGGCAAGTCCCATCGGTCAGATGCTTTCGAGCAGGACGTCGAGATCGAGCGTGGAGCGGCGTCCGAGATTATGCACGTGTTGCTCGAGGAAGCTTTGCGCCGAGGCGCGTCCTTTGTCGCGCAGCAAGCAGAGAAAGTCCCATTCGGCGATCATCTTCGACGACGCGCTCAGTTCTTTCATGATTTCATTGGTGACGGAGTGGACCCGCATCTTGGCCCATTTCGCGCCCTCGTCGTGACCGGGATCGGCAACCCGCCGCAGCAACGCGATCATGCGCAATTCTTTCAGCAGCACGGCGTTGAATGCCACCTCATTGAGCCGATTGATGATATCGCTCGCGGCGCGCGGTACACCTTGGCGTTCGATCGGATTGATCGGGACGATGATCGTGTCTTCCGACGCACATTCGCGCACCAGCGGCGTGATGGTGGGATTGCCGGAATAGCCGCCGTCCCAATAGGCCTGGCCATCGATCTCGATGGCGCGAAACATCGTCGGCAGGCAGGCCGATGCGAGCAGGACCTCGGGCGTGAGTTCGCTGTTTCTGAACACGCGGGCGCGGCCGGTCGAGACATTGGTCGCGGTGATGAAGAGCTTGATCGGTGATTCGGAGACCCGCGTGAAATCGACTCCCTCAGTGAGGATTTCCCGCAGTGGATTCCACCCGGTCAGGTTCAGGTCATAGGGCGAAAACAGTCGCGACATCATGTCGATCGCGATGTAGGCCGGCGAACTGTCGAGCGACCAGCGGCCGAGCAGCATATCCAGCGGCCCACGCCGCAGCGGGCTCATTTCTCCGGCCTTGGCCACGCGGCGCCAAAAACCTTCGAGCGCGGCGCGGGCGCCTTCATTGCCGCCACCGGTAAATCCAAAGGCCAGCGCCGCCGCGTTCATGGCGCCGGCCGACGTGCCTGAAATCCCGTCAATCCGCAGCCACGGCTCTTCCAACAGACGATCAAGCACGCCCCAGGTGAACGCACCGTGCGAGCCGCCGCCTTGTAACGCCAGGTCGACCAGAATGGGTTCGCGATCGAACGTCATCGCTTGGTCCTCGCCATTGGCTTACATGGCACTTCGCAGATATTTATGACTTTTATTTGAAGCGGTAGCGAAGCGTTTTGCGTATGCGCTCGCCGCCGCGATTGTCGTTCGCGAATGTGTCGAGCACTGCCTCACGGTTCGTCCGACATCGATTCCGAGGGGCGGGGCGCAAAGTTCAGGATGGAAGAGATGATATCACCGATGCTCGAGTGCTGTGCCTCATCGACCGTCTCGTCGCTGGGTGGCGGCAAGGAATGCGCATCTACCTTCTTGGCCGTCGGGTTGCGGTCTTCGATGCCCTCGTCGATCCGCTCGATCATGTAGGGGAAGAACGGATTGGACGAGGCGCGAAGCAAAGAATCCAGGCTGGCGATCAGGACGTTGCGCTCGCCGCGTGGCGCCAGCGAACCGAGGTGAATCCCGAAATCGTCCGCTGAATCCGGTGTCAGCCCGTACAGCGAATCGCTCATCGGAAAAGGCAAAGCGACGTGAGAGAGTGAAAAAAGGCCGTCCGGATAGGCAACGCCCAGGGGGCGATCGACTTCGGCCACGCCGCCGGCCGTAATGCTGCGCTCGACTTCTTCGCCGCTCGGGACATCGGCATTGGTAATGATCGTGGTTCGGTAGTTTCGCGCTCTGCTGGGTAGAAGCCTGGCCAAAGCAGTATCCGCGGCGGGACGCAGCAGCGCACCGAGGTTCACGGTTCGGTTCACGTCGAAAAGCACAAGCTCGCTGCCGTTGGCCGGAAGGTGAGAATACAGCGCCGTGATGATGGCCGATGTGCTGACCGTGAAGTCCATGACGGATTGGAAGGTGATGATCGGCGGCAGCTCGGCCAGTTGGCCGCTGCGGCTGTAGGCCGCGATCTGCCGCTGCAGGACTTGCGTCAGCCGAAACGATTGAACGGCGCCGTTGACCGGGAATGAGTTGTATTTGAATGGATTGAATTCCGGCACCACGCCGAGCCATGCGGCTTCGGCAAATGCCGGGAATAGCGCCGGCACACTGGCCAGCCCGGCGAAACGCGCAAAGCGCGTGATGCCGATCATCGGCGAGATCAAGACGATGCGGTCAGCGCGGGTGAGCTGCGGATCCGCAATCGAGTCCAGCGCATATTTGACCGCAAGCGCCCCGCCGTTCGAGAATCCGACCAGGTGCAGCGGCGCCGATGGTCCGACGCGACGGCGTGCTTCGCGCACGGCGAGCCGGGTCGCTGCCGTCCAATCCTCCCATTGGGCATCGACCAGCCCTGCCGGAACGGTGCCATGACCGGGCAGCCTGATGACGATCGCCACAAAGCCATGGTCCCGATAAAACCGGGCGATGTGGCGTTGGCTGTAAGGGGAGTCGGTCAGACCGTGCAGCAGCACCACGGCGCCGACGGGCGTGCCGCTGGGCTCCAGCACGTATGAGCGGTTGAAGTCCTGGGTAAAGTGCGGTGGATAGATCGGGCTGCCGTCGAAATACCGGTTCGTCGGGACGCGCTCGTCCGGCGTGAGCTTTTCCGTCACCTCGGTGCGGACGTCGTCAAAAATCTTGGCTTCCCGGGCGAGATAGTGGTCCCAGTCGCTGGCATCGAGCTCCTTGGCCTTCAAGTCATGCGGCACGTAGGTATGCCAGCGTGACAGGGGCGGCCCGCGTTGAGCGGCGTACACGCGAATTGCAAAGAAAGTAATCGCGACGACCGCGAGCAGGATCGAGGCCCACTTTATGCCTTTGATGATCTTTCCTCGCATTTGTCCTGGCTGAATTTTCTCTCTCCGGCTCGACCGCGTTTCGGCCTGACAACGATAAAAAGGCGCGCGCCCAGACTTCGATGGAGACTTTTGCTATCTTAGTCGAATGATGCTCAGTGACGCAAAGAGAAATCGCCACGTCGTTATCTTCGTGGGCCTGATGGTGGCGTCGCTCCTTGCATTGCTGCTGCTGCCGCCGATTCCGCAAGATCAGGGTTATCACCAATTCGCCGATAAGCGCACATTGCTCGGCGTGCCGAATTTCTGGAACGTTGTCTCGAATATTCCTTTCATCGTTATCGGTGCGTTAGGATTGCGGCAATCTCGTCGCGATCCGGCAGTTATCCTGCTCTTTCTCGGCATTCTGCTGACTGGTTTCGGTTCGTCCTACTATCACCTCGATCCGAGCGATCGGACCTTGTTTTGGGACCGGCTGCCGATGGCGATCAGCTTCATGGCGATCCTTGCCATCACGGTCGAGGAACGCGTGAATGCAAGGGCCGGCGCCGTCTTGCTCTGGCCCTTGATTGCGATCGGCGTGCTCAGTCTCTTGCTGTGGCGCTGGACCGGCGATCTGCGACTGTACGTCTGGGTGCAATTCTTCCCGTGCCTGGCGTTGCCGCTGCTCTTTCTGATGTTGCCGCCGAAATATACCGGCACGTTTTACTGGCTGATCGCCGCGGCACTTTATGCGCTGGCGAAATTGCTCGAGTTCTACGACGGTGTAATCTATTCCGCCGGCTCCGTTCTGAGCGGACATACGCTTAAGCACTTCGCTGCGGCTGCCGCGTGCGTCGCGATCCTGAGATATTTCCAGAAGCGCCAGCCGATCGCGGCCCCGGACGCCGCGTCGCGATACTTGGTCGGGGTAAAATCAACGAAAAGCCCAGGCTCCTGAGCCTGGGCT
>JBAUYI010000165.1:0-13476 GCA_049584715.1 Xanthobacteraceae bacterium | reverse complement strand
GGCCGAGCCTGACGGCTACACGCTCTTCATCGGCACAGTGGGACCGATCGTCAACAACAAGTTCATGTACAAGAACCTCGATTTCGACCCCGATCGCGCCTTTGCGCCGATCGCATTGCTCGCCTCTTCGCCGCTCATCATCGTCGGCAGCCCTAAATTGCCGGTCAAGACTCTGAACGAGCTCGTCGCCTACGCCAAAGCCCATCGCGGCCCGCTCAATGCCGGAACGGTCGGCGTCGGCTCGCAGGCGCATATTACGGTCGAGCTTCTCAACAAGGCCGCCGGCATTGCCGTCGGACATGTGCCCTATCGCATTACGTCGCAGGCGCTGCCCGATCTGGCGTCGGGCGACTTGCAGCTTTCGGTCCAATACGTTCCGACCTTCGTGCCGAACGTGCAGTCGGGAATGCTGACCGGCCTCGCCGTCACCAGCCCCAAACGCATGGCCGAGTTGCCGGATGTGCCGACCGTGGCCGAGCAAGGCTATCCCGGTTTCGAAGCCAATGGCTGGACCGCGTTGTTCGCACCGGCAGGGACGCCGGCCGACATCGTCAGCAAGATCAACCAGGGCGTGAACGAATTTCTGACGAGCGATGCCGGCAGGGAGCAACTCGCCAAAATCTGGATGACGCCGCTCGGCGGCACACCGCAAGAGCTTGCCGATTACATCGCAAAAGAGAATGCCAAGTGGGGCCCGATCATCCGGGACGCCAACATCGTCTTGCAATAGACAGATCTTCAGGAGCCAATTCTTCAGTAGCCATGACCGAACGACTGCCAAAAAATACCTGCGACACCCATTTGCACATCTTTGGCGACGCCGCCGCTTATCCGGCCGCCAATCGCAACGCGCTCTATGCGCCGCCTCAGGATTGCACCTATGCGGCGGTGAGGACCCTGCACGACGCCATGGGCGTCGGGCGCGCGGTCTTCGTGCAGCCGACGATTTACGGCACCGATCACCGGCTGATGTACGATGTTCTTAAAAGTGTTTCGCAGCGGAATTATCGCGGCGTCGCCATCGTCGACAACAGCGTCAGCGACGCGGAACTGGACAGATTGAACAGCGTCGGCGTTCACGGAGCGCGGTTCAATTTCGGCGGCCGGTTCAAGTTGGCGCCGAGCCTCGCCGAATTCCGCCGTGGACTGGACCGCGTCCGCGAGCTTGGCTGGTTCGTCAAGGTGTTCGGCTTCGACGATGACTTTCTGGCCGTCGCCGACGAACTGCGCAGGATCGACTTTCCCGCCATCATCGACCACATGGGCGGCCCCGATTATCGGCGCGGCACCGGTCAACCGGCGGTCCGTCTCATTCTCGATCTCCTCAACAACGATAATTGGTGGATCGGGCTGTCGAATGGCGACCTGCGGTCGCACACCGGCTATCCGTGGGACGACGCGGTCGAATTCGGGCGGCTATTCTATGAGGCCGCACCGGACCGCTGCCTTTGGGGCACCGACTGGCCGCACGTCCATCGCTTCATGCGGCCCGACAAGGACGGACACTCGGACTACGGTCTCGAGCACGAGATGCAACGCATCGCGTTGCTGGAACGTTATCTGCCCGATCGCACGGCGCGCGACCGCGTCCTGGTCGACAACCCGACGCGCTTCTTCGGTTTTGTGTAGAGATGCGGCTCGCTAATTCGAAGCAGCAGAGCACGCCTCAAAAGCGCAATAAAGTTGCAGGAAGTGCCGCCAGCAGGTTCCTGCACGTGTCTCCAACCGACATTTCGGCTAATCTTCCGGCATGCAGACGCGCACAATTATGCTTTGGTCCGCGACGCTGCTTGCAGCAGTCGTTGTCACACTTCTGTTCCTCGGCCTAGCAGCCAAGGAGATCGAAGAGCCGTGGAACATCGTGGTTGTCTCAGAGCTTTTCGGGTTGCTGAGGCTGACTTTTCTTGTCGCTCTTGCTCATGCCGTCGTCTTGGGGCTGCCGCTGTTTCTTTTTTTTCGCTCCAAATGGCGCGTTGGGATTGTTGCATGCGCACTCGGAGGCTTCGTTGTCGGTGCGGTGGGACCCGCCGTGCTCGGTCTACTGGGCTTGTTTGGCGGCGCTTCATACAACGCGTGGAGCGACGGCAGAGCGACGGTCGTCAACGGCGTCCCCACGCTGCTGGGCTGGGCGGAGTATGTTCAAGGTGTGGGATTTATCGGGCTGATCGGTCTCGCCGGCGGCCTGACATTTTGGCTGATCATGCGCCTATCCGGCCAAATCCCACCAGAACCAAAAGCTGCGGATGCACCGGCAGGAACGTCGCGGACGGTTTCGTGGACCATCGCCGCGACAGCGATCTCTTCAACCTGCGCCGTGCTCCTGCTGCCGAGCATCGTTAAGGACAATAGTTGTCATAATCTCTTCAGAGACGATCGATCGTCCATCAGCCCCCAAATCTATGCTGACCTAAAATTGACGCCCGAAGATTGGCCGGTGCTCACTCAAATATTCACGGATTTTGCCATCGCCCGTTCGCTCTCGCTGCGCAGCGACCAAGAAATCCGAAGGGGACAACTGTTGTGGCGCACCTTGGACCTCTGCAATGAGGCCGGCGTGAAGATTGAAATAACAAATGCGCCTTGGATGGATGGGATGCCCAAGCTTCCCGCAAATATCAAAGGCGTTAAGCTGAACATTGTTGAATTCAAGGCGGATTCGGGCTGGAATCCTTTGGCACATGAACTCGTCGACAAAATCAGTGTCAAATGGCCCGAAAAGATCGTGTTTCGCGGGCGTGGCGGGAAACCAGTGTCGGAGACGGAGGCGCTCCAGGGTCGGCAATAACGAACCTGGCTAGGCGCATCTCGCGCTAGCTCTACCCCCTCAACGCTGAGAGCATTTTCACCGCTTCCTCCGGGCCTTTGACGATGCGGCAGCCCGCGGCGGCCAGCGCGGTGAGCTTTGCGTCGGCGCCTTCGCGGGCGCTGCCGATCAGCGCGCCGGCGTGGCCCATCTGCTTTTCCGCCGGCGCATGGCGGCCGACAACCATGGCATAGACCGGCTTGGGGAAATTGCGCGCGGCGTCGGCAAAAGCATATTCCTTGTCGCCGCCGATCTCGCCGCAGAACAGGATCGCCGCAGTCGCTTCGTCGTCGGCGAGCGCCAGCAGATATTCGTGCGGATTGCGCCCGATCACCGTATCGCCGCCGACATGGGCGACGATGCGCTGGCCGATGCCGGCGAGCGTGAGCTGCCGCGCCATCGCCAATGCCAATGTGCCGCTGCGGATGATCAGCGCCAGCCGTCCCGGCTCGCAAAAGCTCGGCGCGATGGAGCCGAGCAGGCCGCGGCCCGGCACATAGATGCCGAGCGTGTTCGGTCCGATCAGCCAGCTTCCCGCTGCGCGGGCAACATTCGCCGCCGCGAGCGCATCGTGCACCGGCACATATTCGGCCACCGCCATGATCGTCTCGATGCGCGCCTGCGCGCATTCGGCGACGGCATCGCGCACGCCTTCGGCCGGCGTGTAGATCAAGGCGATGTTCGGCTTTTGCGGGAGTTCGGCAATGCGATCGTAGAGCGGCAGGCCGTCCATGGCGGTGCCGCCGCGGCCAAGCGCGACGCCGCCGACAAGCGGCGTGCCGGCCTCGATCATACCGGCCACCTGATTGCGCGCGTAACGCCCGGTGGGGCTCACCACCGCGACGCGCCATGGCTCGTCGGCAAGGAACGGCAGGCGCGCAGGGCCTGACATGGGCTAAGCTCCGGGAGATGATGCGCCGGACGGCGCCAAGAGACTGAACGGCCATTATGCGACTAGCCGAGTACGACGGGAAAGCCTTGCTGCGCCGCCACGGCGTCGCCGTGCCACGCGGCGTGCTGGTCCATGCCGGCGAAAGCCCGCCCGACGCGGTCGCCGATTGGCCGGGTTTTGTGCTCAAGGCGCAGCTCCTCGAAGGCGGGCGCGGCAAGCGCGGCCTAGTGCGGGTTTTCGAAAAGCTTGACGGTTTTCGCGACGCCCGCCGGTTGATCCTGCCGGCGCTCGAAGACGCCAATATCCCGCTCTTGCTCGAGGAAGCGGTGCCGATCGCCCGCGAAATCTTCATCGCGGTGCGCATCGACGGCAGTGCGCAACGGCTCGAACTGCTGGTTGCGCCCGAAGGCGGCGAGAATGTCGAGGCGACCGCCAAGCTCGCGCGCATTCCGATCGAGCCCGGCGTCCTGACGACGCCAGAAGGAATCTTTGCCGCGCTGGGGGAAAAACTGTTTCCGACCGATCTTGCCGCGCGCCTGGCGCGTTACGCCGCGCGGCTGCCCGATATCGCGCGCCAGGAAGACCTGGAATTGCTGGAGATCAATCCGTTGGCGCTGACCAAGGACGGCAGGCTGATCGCCTGCGACGCCAAGATCGTCCGTGACGCAGCCGCCGATTTTCGCCACGACCCGGAAGAGTTCGCAATCAGCCAAACACTTGCCGAGCGCGCCATGACCAAACTCGAGCGCGAAGCGCAGGCGCTCGGCTTTCAGCTGGTCGAGACCGACGGCGACGTGGTGCTCGTCACCTCCGGCGCCGGCCTCGGCATGATGATGATGGACCTGATCGGCGACCACGGCATGCGCGCCGCAAGTTTTATGGACAATCTGCGCGGAGCGCCCGACGAGACCATGACCGAGCGGCTCAAGATCGCCCGCGCACTGGCGGCCCGGCCCAACATCAAGGCGATCGTCTTCCAGACCACGCTCGCCTCGCGCTCGCTCGCCGAGCGCATCGAGGCGCTGACCACATGGCTTGCCGCCGAGCCGCTGCCAAAGCCTTTATTCGTCGGCATCGCCGCCGGCCACGCCGCCGCACGCAAAATGAGCGCGGAAGAGGCCGTTGAGCGGCTCCGCGCCGTGGGCGTTTCGGCCTTCACCGATCCGGTGGCGCTGGTAAAAGCCGCGGCAGAAGCGGTGGGCTGATTTCTACAAAGCCTCAACCCGCCGGGATGAGGGCCGCGTAAAACCGGCGCAGAGCGGCGGCAAATTCCTGGAAGGCGGTCGGTCGCGGGCCGGCGACGAGGTCGAAGCGGTAGTCGCAGCCGTCGCCGGTACAGGCATAAAAGCGCGCGCCGCGCAGCCGGTCGGCGAATTCCAGGTGCTCCTGGCCGCAATCGGGGCAGATCAAGAGGATGCGGCTGCGTGCCGCCGACATCAGTTGCCGAATGTTGGAAATGTCCCCCATGACGATCGCCTCGGCGCGCAATTATTTTTCACGCGAATCACAGGGATTTTAGCAGACCGCCGGCGGCGGCCCTGCGGACGGCGCGGCTTATCCGGGTAATTATCCTCACTATTATTGCAGTCAGATTACAGTCGGCGCCAAAAAGGCGCCGCACTTAGCGCTTGTCGCCGCCGAAGCGCGACATGCCGGCGCGCCAAGTGTCGCGGGCGATGTTCTCCTCCAAGGCTGCCAATTCGAGCGCCAGCGCACCGCGCGGATCGAGCGCGACACCCTGATCGATGCAGCTTTTGGCCTGGCGCAGCGCGGCCTGGGGCGCGGCGACGATCGTTTTGGCGATCTCGGCGATGACGCCGTCGAGTGCGGCGGCATCGGCGATGCGCGTCACCAAGCCGGCGGCGCGGGCCTCCTCGGCGCCAAGCTTGCGGCCGGTGAACATCATGTCCTTGGCCAGATGCTTGCCGAGGATGCGCGGCAGCCGCTGGGTGGCGCCGACCGTCCCCCATAGCGCCTCGGGCGTGGCGAAGGTCGCCTGCGGGGTTGCGATGACGAAATCGCAGCAAGCCGCGATGTCGCAGCCCGAACCGACCGCCGCACCGTGCACGATGGCGATCGCCGGCATCGGCAGACCCTCGATCGCGCCATAGGCCGCGTAAGCGGCGAGCCGCCGGGCGCGAACTTCGTCCGGTGCCATGCCCTTGCGCTCCTTGAGGTCGGCACCGGCGCAGAACACCGGACCGGTCGCGCGGATCAGCACCAGCCGCACCGCGGCGTCGTCGCGTGCAGCAGCCATCGCCGCGACAATGTCGTCGCACATGGCGCGGTTCACTGCGTTGCGCGCCTCGGGGCGATCGAGCGTCAATGTGGCGACGCCGCCTTCGACGCCGTAGCGCACGGTGGTGAGGGTCATGGCTTGTCCTTACGGAAGGCGCGCATGCGTTGGTTCATCTCGCGGCCGGCTTCGAGGGCCGCATCGAACGGCAGCTCGGCGACGCGGTAGAACAGCGCCTTGGTCGCCGCCATGGCCTGCGGCGCCACGGCCGCCATGGCGCGGGCGGATTGCAGGGCCTCGTGCATCAGCATCTGCAGCGCGACGACGCGATTGACCAGACCAAGCTCGAGCGCACGCGCCGCATCGATCGGCTCGCCGGTGGCGACGAGCTCGAAGGCCGCCTTGCGGCTGGCCTGACGCACCAAATTCGCCATCACCACCGAAGCGACGATGCCGTGTTTGACTTCGGGGTAACCGAGCTTGGCGGTCGCCGCCATGATGGCGATATCGCCGGCAAGCGCCAGGCCGGCACCGCCGCCCATCGCCGCGCCGTTGATTGCCGTGACCACCGGCTTGGTCAGTTGCGAAAAGACCCCGTGCAATTTCGCCGTAATATCGGCGCGGCGCTCGACCAGGGCCGTGTTGGCCGAAGATAACGCGGCGAACTCCGACAAGTCCGCGCCGGCACAGAAGGCCGGGCCGGCGCCGGTCAACACGATCGCGCGAACATCCGCGGCGCTGTCAGCTTCCCGCAATGCGTCGAACAGCGCCTCGCTCAGCGCCAGGTTCAGCGCATTGCGCTTTTCCGGCCGGTTCATGGTGAGAATGCGCACCGGGCCGTCGTCATCGATCAGCAAATCAGCCATCGCATTCACCGCCTCGATCAATCACTCGAGCTTCACGCCGGTCTTGAGCACCACCGGACCCCACTTGGCCTGCTCGGCGAGCACATAGGCGGCATATTGCTGCGGCGTCGACGGCGCCGGCGTGGCGTTGAAGGTCTCGTATTGTTTCTTGAGATCCTCGCTGTTGAGCGCGGCGATGGCGGCGCGGTGCAGGCGCGCCAGCACATCGGGCGGCACGCCGGCCGGCGCAACCAGGCCATACCAATTGTCGGAATTGACCCGTGGATAACCCAATTCCGCCGTCGTCGGCACGTCGGGCAGCACCGCAATGCGCGCCGCGGACGTGATCGCCAGCGCTTTGAGCGCGCCGGACTTGATCTGCGGCAACAGAAACGGCACGTCGGCCACCAGCATCTGCACCTGGCCGCCAAGGAGATCGGTGACCGCCGGCGCAACGCCGCGATACGGCACGTGCACGATGTCGATCTTGGCCTCTTCCTTGAGCAGTTCCGCGCCGAGGTGGGTGATGGTGCCGGCGCCGGCCGAGCCGAAATTGACCTTGCCCGGGCGCTCGCGCGCATAGGCGATGAAGGCCGGCAGGGTGTCGATGCCGAGCGCCGACGGCACCACGATGGCCTCAGGCACCCGCAGCACGGTGGTGATCAGCGACAAATCCTTCTGCCAGTCGTAGGGCATTTTGGCGACCATGAAGGGAATGGCGGAGATCGAGGACGCGCCGTTGAAGCACAGCGTATAGCCGTCGGGCGGGCTCTTGGCGGTGAAATCGACCCCGGTCATGCCGCCGGCACCGGCATGGACCTCGATAAAGACCTGCTGGCCGAGGTCGGCGCCCATAGTGTTGGCAAACACCCGAGCGAACAGGTCGGCCGCCCCGCCGGCGGCGAAAGTCACCACCAGCTTCACCGGCCGGGCCGGGAAGGTTTCCGCGCCGGCCGCCGCTGCCCACAACAGCGCGAGACCGAATGCCGCAATCAGCCAGCGTCTCATGGCGCTTCTCCCAGGCGTTTCTCGGCCATTTCCGTGTTACCGACGGAACAATGGCAGCGGCGTCGGGCAGCAAACGCTTGTCCGGCATCCCGCCACGCGGCAGTATGATTGCTCGGCTGAGGTAGCAGCAAGGGGCAAACGGCCCTCGGGCTTTGCCGGGGGCGTGTGGGGCGTGTGCATGAAAACCATTCTCGTACCCACCGAACACAATGCGGCGATGGCGTCGGCGCTCGATACGGCGCTGCTGCTGGCGCAAAAGTTCGGCTCCTGCATCGAGGGCTTTCCGCTGCGCCCGGCGGTGGCCGATCTCGTCGCCATGGATCCCGACAGCGGGCTGACCATGGTGGCGGTGAAGGAAAACGACGCCGAGATGGTGCGCCAGGCGGAGGACTTGTTCCGCGCCTTCATGACGCAGCATCAGGTGCCGTTGAGCACCGGCGCGGCGCAGGCGACGCCTTCGTTCTCGTGGCTCGATTCCGCGCCGAGCGGCCACGATTTCGTCGGCAGCTATGGCCGCGTATTCGACGCCATCGTGCTGGCACGGCCGGGCGACGAGTGGCAGAGCCCGTCCATGGTGACGCTGGAATCCGCTCTGTTCGAGAGCGGCCGGCCGGTGCTGATCGCGCCGCCGAACTCGCCGATCTCGCTTGCGACCAATGTATTGATCGCGTGGAATTGCAGCACCGAGCAGGCGCGCACCATGGCCGACGCCATGCCGCTTTTACGCCTCGCCGAGCGCATCACCATCTGCACCGTGGAGGGCGCCACCGTCGCCGGGCCGAGCGGCGAGCAGATGGCGCGCTCGCTGAAACTCAACGGCATCAATGCCGAGCCGATCACGCTCAAGCCTCTCGGCAAGCGCAACGCCGGCGAGACGCTGCTCGCCAAGGCCGGCGAGCTCGGCTGCGACCTCATCATCAAGGGCGCCTATACGCAAAGCCGCCTGCGCCAGATGATTTTCGGCGGCACCACGCGGCACATTCTCGCCAATGCCAAGCTGCCCGTGCTGATGGCGCATTGAGCGCGCGCCTTAAGTACCGCCAACCTGCACACCCTCATGAGTGAAACGCTGATCTTTCCGCAATTGGCGTCGCTCTATGAGACGCTGGCGCCGATATCGCAAGCGATGCTGCGGGTGGTGGTCGGTTTGTGGATGGTGCCGCACGGCCTGCGCATGAGCTTTGGGTTTTTTCCCTCAACCGGACTGCCGCAGCGCAGTGTGCACATGCTCGCGGTCGATCTCGACAAATGGGGCTATCGGCCCGGCTGGTTCTGGGCGCCGCTGATCTCGGCGACCGAATTGGTCGCCGGCCCGATGCTGGCGCTCGGCCTGTTCACCCGCGTCGCCGCCGTGCCGCTGGTATTGTTCCTCATCGTGACCAATTTCGAGCGCTGGCGGGTCGGCCGCTATTTCTGGAACAAGCTCGGCATGGAATATACGTTGATGTGGCTCGTCGCGACGTTCTACTTCCTGATCCACGGCGGCGGCCTTTATTCGCTCGATCATCTGATCGGCCGGGAGTTTTGAGGAGAATTGCGTGCCCTTCATCGACGCCAATGGCGTAAGCCTGCACTACGCGCTTGCCGGACAGCATGGGCCTTCCGTCGTGCTGTTGCACGAGCTCGGTGGCACGATGAATTCGTGGAACAAGGTGGCACCGCGGCTGGCGCAACGCTATCGCGTGCTGCGTTACGACCAGCGCGGCTCCGGGCTGTCGGAGAAAGTACGCCAGGAATTTTCCAACGAAGTGCTGGTCGAGGATTTCGAGGCGCTCGCCAAGGGACTTGGACTCGCACCGCCTTATCATTTCGTAACCGTCGCCGCGGCCGCCACGCAGGCCTTGCGCTTTCTGGAAAAGCATCCGGACCAGGTCGGATCGCTGGTGCTGTGCAACCCGGCGCCGGGCGTCGATCCAAGCCGCGCGGCGGCGCTCGACGAGCGCGCGGCCTTCGCCATGCGCGAGGGCATGCGCGCTTCGCTGCCGACGACGCTGGATATCTCCTATCCCAAAAACCTCGGCGATCCGGCCGAATACGATGCCTATCGCGGCCGTTATCTGGGCAACGATCCGGTGGGATTCGGCTTTGGCTTCCGCGCGCTGGCACGCACCAACATGCTGCACATGCTGCCACTGGTCCGCTGCCCCGCCATGGTGGTCGCCGGACGTCACGATACGGTGCGCCCGCATGCCGGCAGCGCGGAGCTAGCGAAGAAGATTCCGGGCGCACGCTTCGAGCTGATCGAGGCCGGCCACTTCATGCCGACGCAAGGGCCGGAACCGCTCAGCGCGCTGCTCGAAGATTTTTTGCCGAAACCGTAGCCCGGATGGAGCGGAGCGCAGTCCGGGCTACAACCAAGAGAGCATCATGAAAGTCAAAGCCAACGGCATCGACATCAACTATCAGATCGACGGCCCCGACGGCGCGCCGTGGATCGTGTTTTCCAATTCGCTCGCGACCTCGACCGCGATGTGGGACGAGCAGGCCGCCGGACTGAAAGATTCATTTCGCGTTTTGCGCTACGACCAGCGCGGCCACGGCGGCACCGACGTGCCGGCCGGCCGCTATGCGTTCGATACGCTGCTTGCCGACGCGCTCGGTTTGATGGACGCGCTGTCGATCAAGACGGCACACTTCGCCGGCCTGTCCATGGGCGGCGCCACCGCGCTCGGCCTCGCCGAGCGCCATCCCGACCGCTTCGATCGCATCATCGTCTGCGACTCGCCCTGCCAATCGACGCCGCAGTCGAGCCAGCAATGGGAGGAGCGCATCGCGATAGCCCAACAAAAAGGCATCGAGGCGCTGGTCGAGCCGACGGTGTCACGCTGGTTTCCGGCCGAGACCGTGGCCAAAAACCCGCCGCACCTCGACAAGGTGCGCGCCATGTTCCGCTCGACGCCAGTCAACGGCTTCATCGGCTGCGCCGCGGCGCTGGCCGATCATGACTACGCTTCGGCCATCGCCACAGTGCAGCGGCCGGTGCTGTTTCTGTGCGGCGAGAAGGACGCCCCCGCGCCGGCCATGCGCAAGCTGCACGAAAAGCTCGGCGGCTCGCGCTATGTCGAGCTGCCCGGCGCCGGACATATCTCGAACCTGGACCGGCCGGCAGAGTTCACCAAAGCGATCCGCGATTTCATCGCTGTCAGCTGGGGCGGGCGCCGCGGCACCTGGTGCTAATTCTTGCTTGCTTCCTGGAGGCGTTTGAGCTCAAACGCCGCGGCCGTATATTCGTAATAGATGATCACCCCGGATTGGCGCGTCTTTTCGAAGAACGCACGCGCCTTGGCAACGTCTCCGAGCGTGAGGTAGTGCTGGGCCACGTAAAAATTCGCCTCGGCCAGCGCCATCTGCCGCGCATCGCCGGTCTTGCTGTCAAGCGCCGCAAGCATGTCCTCGGGCGTGATATTGCCTACCAGCATGGCTAGCGCCGGTCGCGGCCAATCGCCGTGAGATTCCGTGGCTCGCTTGGCGAGCGCCTCGGGCAACGGCTTGCCGAGCCGCTGCAGCGACCAGGTCAGCCATAGATCGATATAGGTCGCGGATTCCTTGTCGGCTGCGGCACTGGCCTTGGCGAAGTCGTCTGCGGCGCTGTCGAGCCTTCCCGCATAGACCTCGGAGACGCCGCGGCCACGGAAGAATTCGGCATCCGTCGCCCCAAGCGCGATCGCTTTCGAATAGTCGGCGATACTTTTGTCGAATTCGCCGCCGCGGAAATAGGCCTCCGCCCGGCACGAGGACAGCTGCGGGTTGTTGGGAGCGAGCTTGAGTGCCTCGTTGGCATCTCGCAACGCATTCTCCATCATGTCGAGGGAAACATAGTTGGCGCTGCGCTGGCAATATGCATCGGCGAGATCGTTGGCGGCCAACTTTCCGGAATCGATCGTTTTGGTGTATTTGTCGATCCCCTCCTGCAGGACGTCGCGAAGGTGCTGGGCAAAGCTCGTTTTATCCGATGCAGCGGGTGATTTGATCATCTCTTTTGTCACCACAACGACACCGCGGGCAAGATTATTGGCGGCCCGTACGTCCTCGCCGTATTTTTGCAGGTCGGCCACTTCCACGCGGTCGGCAAGCGTCTTCAGATCAATCGCAATCTTGTATTGGTTGCCGCGGAATGACGCCGTCACCGCATAGGTGAATTGTTTGCCCTCCACGGTTGCCGACCGCGGATCGGCAACGGCGCTGACCTCCTCCGGGAACTTGACCTCGAACGTGTAGCGGGCCTCCAGCGGAAAGCTTCTGACGATAAAAGGAGCTGTGCGGCCTGACGGCGGCGGCGGCAGCAAGGCACCTTGCATGTTGCTTGGAATGTAACGGACGAACCAGTTGCCGGTGTTTTCCGTCGCCAGCCCGGGCACATCGTAGGTCGCAGCGACCGAAACGATATTGTTGACCCGATCGTCGTCAACCTGCAGTTCACCAGTCAATTTCGCACCGGGGTATCGCGACTGCATGCTTTCGCCGAACAACTTGTCGAATTGACCGGCGGGCAAATGCTCGCGCGTAACGCGCATGACTTCGGCGGACACGCCGTTCCAGGTCTGCCGCGTCTGCAACGATCCATCAGGACCCAGCTTCGGCAGGGTGGCGATCTCCGACCGCTCGCTCCACGTCAATTCGAATGCATTGGGACTCGCGATGGTGGCAAGCTCGCTTGTGCCCGAAGCGATCACCAGCACCTCTGCGTCTTCGTGAGATTGACCCATGCGATCGAGCCGCCCGTGCTGCCCCAAACGCGTCGGATCGAGATAGAAGACTTTGCCGTCCACATCGACCCGGACGATCGCATGATCGAAGGCCAGCGGACTGGGAAGGAGCTTGGCGGGGCCCTTGCGCCGCAGCGCATCGAGCAGCACCGGCTCGCTCTGGATGCCCAGCGCCTTCAGCAAGCTTATCAGCAGAAGCGACTTGTCCTTGCAGTCGCCGTAGCGTCGCTGCAGGACGATGTTCGGTGGTGTCGGCCGATGCGAGCTTTCGCCGAGCGCCACTGAGAAGTAGCGTATTTCCGACTGGACGAATTCCAACGCCGCGGCGACGCGTTGTTCGTTTCCCGGCAGATCGCGCAGTTTTTCGACGACCTTCTGAAACTCGTCGTCGCCCACGTCATTGACTTGAAACAGATCGTTCGCCCAACTCACCACGTCGTTCCACCCGGAAAATTCCGAGAACTGCATCACGCGGAACGCCGAATAGTCCGCGGGAGCGAACTGCTCTATTGCAGTGTCCGGAATCGATTTCTCTTCAAAACGGAGACTGCGCAACCCGTCGTGGATCGACTCCTCCGGCGCGACAACCTTGGAGGCCGTATTGCCGATAAGTCGCCAGTTTATCTTTCTTGCCGCCGGATAGGTGAACACCATGTGCCGCAGCAGCGTCGGATAGCCTTGGTCCCAGACCACCGAGCTGACAAACTTGCCGCCAAAAACCGGGTTTTGGCCGGACAGCGAATACGCAAGCTCGACCGTATCGCCGACCCGCAGATCATTGACGAGGATCGAGACCGTGACGATGCCGCTATAGACGCCCCGTTCTAATCCGGTTTCCCGCTGTAGAAATCGTATCGTCGATGACGTCGTGCGGTCTTCGCTTTTGTCGGCGCGCAGCACGTGGATGGCATGAAGCTGCAGCCGCTGATATTGGGGATTGAACTGCAGGGACAGCTGACCGGCGCTGGTGAGCGATGCCGCATCGT
>JBAUYI010000164.1:0-5617 GCA_049584715.1 Xanthobacteraceae bacterium | reverse complement strand
CGGGATATTTGGCGCAGGCCGCACCGAGATGATCGTTGATCTCGCGCGCCATCGCCACGCCGTCGGGGCCCGCCACCAGATCCGGCCCGGGGCCGCTGTTCGACAGCACTTCGACGGTGATGCCGGCCTCATCCATCGATTTGAGGCGCTGCTCGCCAAGATCGGGCAACAGCGTCAGCGGATTGGGCACGTCCTTGCGCAGCGCCCTCGGCTTATAGCCGCGGCGCGCAATGACCGCTTTGTCGACGCGGGCGGAGGCCGCGGGCAGCGAAAAGTGTTCCTCAAGTATGACGGTACGCATGGGCGCTTCTCTCCTTGTGCGGAAGGGGTTGTTGCATCGTTTGCCGGTTGCCAGCAAGCGGGTCGATGGCGGGCGCGCACTTGACGATCCTCAGGCGCCGGTTTGAACCACCGCGCCGGCTGCCGGCGACAAATGACTGCGGGCACGAGCCAGCGGAGCAGATGCCATGATCATCAAGGTCGTGATCGCAGTCGTCGTGCTGCTCGTCGGCGCGGTCGTTGCCTCAAACTATTTTGATTTCAATCCGACCATCCCGATTTTCATCATCCTGATGTCCGGCATCGTCCTGGTCGGCCTCAATGGCGGCCCGGGCGGTCATGTCCAATACCGCGGCGGCCACGGCATTTATCTCAACCGCGACGACCAGTGGATCGCCGGCCAGGATTCGCGCGACCACAGCGACGACAACAGGCGCCCCTGATCGTCGCGCCGCGTTGTGCTGTCGCGCTCCGTCGGCTATGATGGCAAACGACTGTCGATGCGCCGTAAGCGCATGGTCATATCCGGAATGCGCTTTCGGACCGGTCGCTCCTTAAAACGACAATTCACCCGCTGGCGCGGCGCTGCCGTGCTGCGCATTTTATTTTGCAGGAACGCCATGAAACTCAGCGCGCGCAACCAGCTCAAAGGCAAGATCGTGGACGTAAAAAAGGGCGCGACGACTTCCCACGTCCGGCTCGAAATCGCGTCCGGCCAGATCATCACCTCGTCGATCACCAACGAAGCGGTCGACGAGCTCGGCTTGAAAGTCGGCGGCACCGCCACCGCCATCATCAAGGCGTCGAGCGTGATGATCGCGGTCGATTAGGAAATGATCGTGAAATCTTTCATTCTCGTTGTTGTCTCCTGCGCGATGGCGGGCTCCGCCTTCGCCCAGGAGCCGGTCGGCTGCGACAAATTCAAATGGCCGCTCGACAAAGAGCGCGCCACGCTCAACGGCACTGATTTGCCGAAGATCGTCTCGGGCGCCAGCGTGACGTTTCCGATCCCCTTCGGCACGATCGTCGCGCTGGTGCCGTTCGCCGACGCCAAACTGCCGGCGCCGCCTGAGCGCACGCCGAAATCGCCCGACAGCTTTGCCGGCTTTTTCGAGGTGAAGGCGCCGCCGCAAGCTGGCGGCTACAAGATCACCTTATCGGCCGAAGGCTGGATCGACGTCGCGCAGTCGGGCCAAGCGGTGAAGTCTACCGCGTTTAGCGGCGCAATGGGCTGCGAAGGTATCCGCAAAAGCGTAAAATTCGATCTCGCCGCGACGCCGTTCACCGTCGAGCTGAGCAGCATCAAGACGAATTCGATCAAGATCGTAATTTCGAAAGACTGAAGCGCTACTGCACCAGCGTATTCGCCACCTTGAAACTCGCCTGCGTATTCGCCTTGATGTCGTCGAGCGTCACCGCGGGCGCGAGCTCGATCAAGGTGAGCCCGCCGCCGGTGCGGTCGACGGTGAAGACGCCGAGGTCGGTGATGACCATGTCGACGACGGCGGCGCCGGTGAGCGGCAGGTTGCAGCGGTGCAGGAGTTTCGATTCGCCTTTGGCGGAATGCTCCATGACGACGACGACTTTCTTGACGCCGCCGACCAGATCCATGGCGCCGCCCATGCCCTTGACCAGCTTGCCGGGGATCATCCAGTTGGCAATGTCGCCGTTCTCGGCCACCTGCATGGCGCCCAAGATGGCGAGATCGATATGGCCGCCGCGGATCATGCCGAACGAGTCCGCCGAGTTGAAATAGCTCGTGGTCGGCAGCTCGGTGACGGTCTGCTTGCCGGCATTGATGAGGTCGGCGTCTTCCTCGCCCTCGAACGGGAACGGGCCGGTGCCGAGCATGCCGTTCTCCGACTGCAGTTGCACGCTGATGCCGCCCGGGATGTAGTTCGACACCAGGGTCGGAATGCCGATGCCGAGATTGACGTAAAAACCGTCCTGCAATTCCTTGGCGGCGCGTTCGGCCATTTGGTCGCGGGTCCAGGGCATGGTCGCTCCTCTCAAGCGCGTTTGCGCACGGTGCGCTGCTCGATGTACTTCACCGCATTGGGCACGTGGATCAGGCGCTGGACGAAAATGCCCGGCGTGATGATGTGGTCGGGATTGATCTTGCCCGGCTCGACCAGATTCTCGACTTCGGCCACCGTCACCTTTCCGGCGGTCGCCATCACCGGATTAAAATTGCGCGCCGTCTTGCGGTAGACCAGGTTGCCTTCGGTATCGCCGAGATAGGCGTGGACGATCGCCAGGTCGGCGACGATGCCGCGCTCCATGATGTAGCGCTGACCGTCGAACTCGCGCACGTCCTTGCCTTCGGCGATCTGGGTGCCGACGCCGGTCTTGGTGAAGAACGACGGGATGCCGGCGCCGCCGGCGCGGATGCGCTCGGCGAGCGTCCCTTGCGGGTTGAACTCGATCTCGAGCTCGCCGGCGAGGTATTGCTGCATGAAGGTCTTGTTCTCCCCGACATAGGAGGAGACCATCTTCTTGGTCTGACGGCTGTCGAGCAGGACGCCGAGGCCCTTGCCGTCGACGCCGGCATTGTTGGACACCACGGTCAGGTTCTTGACGCCGGAATCGCGGATCGCAAGGATTAAGGTTTCCGGAATGCCGCACAGGCCGAAGCCGCCGGCCATGATGGTCATGCCATCCTTGAGCAACCCGGCCAACGCGGATTTGGCATCCGCATGGACCTTGTTCATGACCGCTCCATTTCACCCGGCAGACTGATGAAATACGAATAGCGGGACCGGCGGAAAGGTCAACTGGCTAGCGATCGGACGCCAAGTCTTACCCTATCCAGGTCCCAGCCTATTTGGCGCTGGTCGGCAGCGAGCGGACCGCGTCGGGCAGGCTTTCGCGCGGATAATAGGTCCAGAACACGAAGGCGGCGGCGAACAGCACCGCGGCAATGATCGCGGCGGCGAACTTGTTGCGAAACGAGATGATGCTGCCGAGCAACGTGGCGACGAATACGAAGCCCGCCAATATCGAGACATAAAGCCAGTTCACCGTGGAAAGATCGATAGGCATCGTGTGCTCCCGAATTGCCGCCCGCTTCGAATATGGGTCGCAGTCTAGCCCAGCCCAAGGCTTGAAGCGACACCTTGCTTGAAGCGACACCTTGGCGGGGCGTCGGGCAAGAGGATATAAGGCTGGTCCCTCACCCACCCGCGCCGCCGCGTAAGCATACGGCTTCAGTGTCTGCCCGCATGACCAATCTGCTGATCCTCCTGACGCTGACGCCGGAACTCAACAACCAGTATCGCGATCGCCTCAAGGCGAAATTCCCGGAACTTCGTGTCGATCTGGTGGATCACCATTCCAAGGTCGGGCCCTATATCGCCGCAGCCGATATATTGCTGACATTTGCGCCTCGGCTTAGCGACGACGTGCTGCGTGCCGGCACCAAGCTCAAATGGGTGCAGGCGCTCGGCACCGGCGTCGACAATCTGATCGACCGGCCGGTGCTGCGCAAAGACGTCATCGTCACCAACATCCACGGCATTCACGGCGCGCCGGTGTCGGAAGCCGCCATCGGTTCGATGCTGGCGCTGGCCCGCGATATTCCGCGCGCGCTGCGCGCGCAGGGTGCGCGCGAATGGGCACGCTTCCCGGCAAAATTGCTGCACAACAAGACGGTCGGCGTTTTCGGCATCGGCGCCATCGCCGAGGAGCTGGCGCCGAAATGCAAGGCGTTCGGCATGCGCACGGTTGGCGTAAGTTCATCGCCGCGCGCTGTCGCCGGCTTCGACCGCATGCATTCGAGCGCCGAGCTTGCAAGCGTCGCCGGCGAATTCGATTTCTTCGTGCTGCTCACCCCGCTCACGGAAAAAACCCGCAACAGCGTCGACGCCAAAGTGCTCGCCGCGATGAAGCCGACGAGTTTTCTGGTCAACCTCGCCCGCGGCGGCGTGGTCGATGAACCGGCGCTGGTCGAGGCGCTCAAGTCGGGCCGCATCGGCGGCGCAGCGCTTGACGTGTTCAACGAAGAGCCGCTGCCGGCCGATCATCCGTTCTGGGCGATGGACAACGTCATCATCACCACGCATCAGGGCGGCTTCTGCGATGTCTATATCGATTACGCGCTGCCGACCGTGGAAGCCAATATGCGCTGCTTCCTTAACGGCGACATCGGCAGCATGATCAACGTGGTTCCGCATTAGGAGTTCAAGACAATGGAACAGCTTTCCGAACGCCTGCAGACGCCGATCTCGACGGCCGAGCTTGAACGCCGCTGGGCCGCGGTGCGCGCCGCCATGGAGCGCGACAAGATCGACGTGCTGTTGATGCAGAACAATTCCGACCAGATGGGCGGCTACGTCAAATATTTCACCGACCTGCCGGCAACCAACGGCTATCCGCTCACCGTGGTGTTTCCGCGTGACGACCTGATGACCTTGGTGAGCCAGGGCCCGTTCGGCGGCGTCACCGAGCTCAACGGCAAGAGCGACGGCACCCGCCGCGGCGTCAAGCGCTGGTACACCACGCCGAGCTATTCTTCTTGCTACTACACCGCGCCCTACGATCCGGAGCTCGCCGCCAAGGCGCTCGAGCCTTACGCGGGGGGCACCATCGGCCTCGTCGGCACTTATCAGATGTCGTTCGCCATGGTCGACTACATGCAGAAGGGCCGCTTCTCCAACAGCAAATTCGTCGACGCCTCCGACATGGTCGACCGCATCAAGGTGATCAAGAGTGCCGAGGAGCAGGATTTGGTCAAGCGCGCCGCCGCCATGCAGGACGGCGCCATGTGCGCGGCCTTCGCCGCGGTCGAGCCCGGCATGCGCGACCGCGATATCGCGGCGATCGCGCAATGCTACAGCCAGCGCCACGGCAGTGAGCATGGCATTTATCTGTGCGCCTCGATGCCGCCCGGCAAGCCGGCGCAGTTTTCGGCGCGGCATTATCAGAACCGCATCATCCAGGAGGGCGACGCGGTGGCGCTCCTGGTCGAGGATGCCGGCCCCGGCGGCATGTATACCGAGCTCGGCCGCACCTGCGTGGTCGGGCGTGCGTCGCAAGAGATGAAGGACGAATATGCCTTCGCGCTCGAAGCGCGCAAATTCAATCTCGGTCTCCTAAAACCCGGCGCCGCGTGCAAGGACATCTTCGCCGCCTACAACGATTTCATGCGCAAGAACGGCCGGCCCGAGGAAAAGCGCCTGCATTGCCACGGCCAAGGCTATGATCTCGTCGAACGTCCGCTCATTCGCAACGACGAGCCGATGAACATCGAAAAAGACATGAACATCGTCGTGCACCCGACCTATATCAAAGGCGGCATGCTGACGTGGTACTGCGACAATTGGCTGATCGGGCCGAACGG
>JBAUYI010000163.1:0-19791 GCA_049584715.1 Xanthobacteraceae bacterium | reverse complement strand
CTGCGGCTCGGCGTCGGGGCGATCACGGCGCTCGTCATCTTCATCGTCGCCAAAGCCGGCGTGCCGGTCATCGCCGACGCGTCGCGACTTGGCGGCGACGCGCCCATCAATCCGTATTTCGTTTCTTTCCTCGCGATCATCTCCGGCCTGATGTCGGAGAACGCCATCATGATGGTGCAGGCGCAAGGCGCGAAATTCTTCGCTTCCGAGACGGCAGCCGACCCGCAGCGATGGGCGCGCTTCGATCTGCACGAAGCATTCACCAAGGCAAACCGCAACCCGAATAACGTCAGGCAATTGTTGAATGTCGAAGATGCTCAGTTCGAGGGTTGGATATCCGGCAAGGACGCCATTCCGGGCGCCGCCCAGATCATGATCGCGGGGGTCCTCGGAATGCCGCTACGCGATCTCTTCACCGACATCCCGCCGGATGACGCGAAGTGAAGCTCAGTCCAAACCGCTCGCCGGATCAAATTCCAAACACGCAGGCGATGGCGACGACCAGCAAGACGCCGAGGCCTATCGTCAGGATCTCGACGCTGTCATAGCGTGACGCGCTTGAACGCTCGGTGACATGTGGGGGCATGACTCGCGCCTCCCTCTCTCACGTTGACAAACTGATGTTAACGGATGGCGGGCAACTGCCCGGTCACGGCCGTGGGCTGGCCGGCCTTGACAAGTTGTGTCGTGCCAAGATCGACGTCGCTGACGTGAGCGAACGTCCCGATGGCGGCGACCAAAATGGCGCACAAAAGGCCGACCACGACAATCTTCAAATGGGTCCGGCGGTCGGCACTGTAAATTGAATGATTCATCGCGCTCTCCCAAGTGTTCTTGCACCTAATCAACGCGTTTGAGAGCGTTTGGGATGTGACCCCAAGCACAAATTCGCGTTTTTTCTTATGTTATTGAATACACTATCGTTTTTCGGCAAGGCAGCGGTCAGTGCCGGTGCAGAAAGTCGTCCAAAACGTGGCGCAGGCGCGCAAAAGCGCTGTCCCAATGACGACTGTCGTCCTGCCGAAACAGCCGCACCGTCGGGTACCACGGGGTGTCGTCGCGATCGAGCAGCCAGCGCCAGTCGGGGATGAACGGCAGCAGAATCCAGACCGGTTTCGCCAGCGCGCCGGCAAGATGGGCGACGCTGGTATCGACCGCGATGACGAGATCCATGGTCGCGGCCACCGCCGCGGTATCGGAGAAATTCTTCAGCTCTTCGCCGAAATGAATAACGTCGCTCCGTTCCTTCAAAGCAACCGCATCCGCGGCGCGAACCTCGCGTTGCAGGCTGACCAATGTCGCATCGATCCCTTCCAGCGGCAACAAAAAGGACGCGAGATCGATCGATCGATTTTGATCGTTGTTGTGCTCCGGCCGGCCGGACCAGGCCAAGCCTATGCGCGGACGCGTTTTTGGCGGCAACCGCGCGCTCCAGTTCGCCACCGCATGCGCGGATGCGTGCAGATAGGGCGTCTGGCTCGGTATCGTCGCGAGCCCGGTGCCGAACGCCAACGGCAGGCTGAGGAAAGGGCAATGCATATCGAACGGCGGCAGGGTGTCGCCTTTCGACATTACCTGCACCGCACCACCGAGACTACGCAGTATCAAATCGCGCAGCGCCTCTTGCACCTCGAGGATCACATGCGCACCCAACGCCGCGACTCGTGGTGCATAACGGCAGAATTGAATGGTGTCGCCAAAGCCTTGCTCGGCATGAAGCAGAACAGTCTTGCCGGCGATTGCCGGCGCTCCGGTCCATCGTGGCTGCGTGAAATTCCGTTCGGCGTGCTTGAACTGTGCGATTTCCCTCCACCAGTCGTGCTTCTTCCAGCCACGATCGAAATCGCCGGTCAGGAGCCGGGACAAACCCTCATTGTAGTGCGCCTCGGCGAAATCCGGCCGCGCCGCGAGCGCGCGCGCGTAACACTGCAGCGCCTCGTCGAACCGCTTGAGCATATGCAAGGTAACGCCGCGGTTGGTGTGCGCTTCGGCATAGTCGGGCCGCAATGCCAGCGCGCGATCATAGTCTGCCAACGCTTCGTCGTATCGCTTCAGCACGCTCAAGGCGTTGCCGCGGCTTGCATGCGCCTCGGGGTCATCGGGCCGCAGTGCCAGCGCCCGGTCGCCGCTCGCCCGCGCCTCGGCAAAACGTTTCAGCTCAAAAAGCGTCACGCTGCGGTTGGAGTGGAGCTCGGCATTATCCGGCCGCAGCGCCAACGCGCCGTCGTAGTTCGCCAGCGCCTCGTCGAACCGCCGCAGCACGTGAAGGGTAAAACCACGGCTGCCGAGCGCCTCGGCATTATCCGGACGCAGCGCCAACGCGCGGTCGAAGCTCGCCAGCGCCTCGTCGAACCGCTTGAGCGCGTGCAGCGCCATGCCGCGATTGGCGAATGCCGCGTCACCATCCGGCCACAGCGCGACCGCGGCATCGTAGCTCGCCAGCGCATCCGCAAAGCGCGCCAGCGCATGGAGCGTGATGCCGCGATTGATCAGCGCCTCCCCGTAGTTCGGCCGCAGCGCCAACGCGCGGTCGAAGCTCGTCAGCGCTTCGTCGAACCGCTTGAGCGCGAGCAGCGTATTGGCCCGATTATAATACGCTTCAACGTGATCGGGCCGCGCGGCAACCGCGTGGTCGAAACTTGCCAGTGCCTCGTCGTACCGCTGCAATTCCTGCAGCGTATTGCCGCGATTGGTCAACGCCTCGACAAAATCCGGCCGCACGGCGATGGCCCGGTCGTAACTCGCCAGCGCCTCGTCGTAGCGCTTGAGGGCATGAAGCGCGATGCCGCGATTGTTCAGCGCCAGAATGTTGTCGGGATTTTTCTGCAGCGCCAGGCCAATGTGATGGACAGCCAGCGCAGAATCGCCCCGCTGATGAAATATGAAGCCGAGCAGGTGCCGGCTGTCGAACTGATCCGGATCGACGGCAAGGATTTGGCTATAAATTTTCTCCGCTTCGGCCAATCGCCCGGCTTGATGCAACGCCAATCCTTGCGTCAGCAACGCGGCCAGTTGGGATGGTTCCACGGGTCGTGAAGGAGCCATTGCAGAATCACGCTGTGCGGAGCGTCGGCTTGCTGTCTAATGTCCCTGCCGCAGAGAAGCCAGGAGGAAAGCGTGAAGATCACCCGCGTCGAACCCATTCTCATCGCCGTACCCTATGAGCACGGCGGGCCGAAGCCGATGCGGCCATCCGGGCCGTGGACGCATATGGAGACATTGTTCGTCCGCGTCGACACCGATGCCGGCCTTAGCGGCTGGGGCGAGGCGTTCGGCTTTGCCGCTTCGGCGCTGACGCACGAGGCGATTTTGTGCGTGGTCGCGCCGCTGTGCGTTGGCCGTGAATTCACCGAAGTGCCCGCGTTCATGGCCGACTTGCGGCGCAAGCTGCACGCCATGGGGCGGCATGGTCCCGTCAGTTTCGCGCTTGCCGGTATCGACATCGCGCTGTGGGACATTGCCGGCAAGGCGCAGGGTGTGCCGATCCACCGCCTGCTCGGCGGGGCTACCCGGGAGCGCATTCCGACCTATGCCAGCCTGTTGCGCTATGGCAAAGCCGATCTGGTCGCCCGTTACACCGAAGAGGCGATCGGGCGCGGCTATACCGCGATCAAGCTGCACGAGCATTTGGTCGAGACCGTGGCCCCCGGGCGCGAGGCTGCCGGCCCCGACATCGCGCTCATGGTCGACACCAATTGCGCGTGGCCGCCGGACGAGGCTATCGAAATGGCATATAAGCTCAAAGTCTACGACCTAGCTTGGCTCGAAGAGCCGGTCGATCCGGTCGACGATTACGACACCATGGCGCGCATCCGCCGCGACACCGGCGTCACCATCGCCGCCGGCGAAAATATCGGCCACGCCGCCGAGGCGCGGCTCGCCATCGCGCTCGGCGCGCTCGATATTTTCCAGCCGAGCGTCACCAAGATCGGCGGCATCATCGCCATGGGCAAGGCGATCGACGTGGCGCAGCAGCACGGCGTGCGCGTCATGCCGCATTCGCCCTATTTCGGCCCCGGCCTGATCGCGACGCTCCACGTCATCGCCGCGCGCCTTCCTGACGCCATGTGCGAGCGGTTCTATTGCGAGCTCGAAGCGACGCCTCTCGGCGCCGACGCCATCGCGGCACAAGACGGCCACATGAAAGTGCCGCAAGGGCCCGGATTAGGCATCGACGTCGACCAAAACGTCATCGCTCGTTATCGCGTCGCCTGACGGCAACCGGCGCGGACGACGGTCAGGCGGCCCGCGGGTCTTGACGGAGCGCGATGGGGCGATCGAAGGCAAGCTCGGATGCCGGGACCGGACGGCTGAACAGATAGCCTTGCGCCAACTGGCAGCCGGCGGCGCGCAAGGCGATGAGCTGCTCCTCCGTCTCGACGCCTTCGCCAACCGTGGCAATGCCGAGATTGCGCCCGAGGCCGGCGACCGCACACACGATCGCGGCATCGGCCGCATGATGCGTCATGTTTTGAATGAAGCTTTGATCGATCTTGATCCGATCGAACGGGAACATCTGCAAATACGTCATGGACGAGTAACCGGTGCCGAAATCGTCGAGCACGATGGCAACGCCGAGGTTTTTGATAGCGCGCAAAATAGCAAGATTTTTCGCGTTGTTCTCCAACAGAACCGTCTCGGTGATCTCGAGCTCCAGCCGCTCCGGCGGCAGGCCAGAGTCGGCGAGCGCCGACTTGAGAGCGGCCAATAGATCGCCGTGCTTGAACTGGGCTGGCGACAAGTTGACCGCCACCTTGAAGCGCGGCGGCCATTTGCCTGCATCGGCACAGGCTTGCCTGAGGATCCACGCGCCGAGCGGAACGATCAGGCCGCTGTCCTCGGCGACCGGGATGAACCGATCGGGCAGCACGATACCACGTTGCGGATGATGCCAGCGCACCAGCGCCTCGGCGCCGCAATACTGCCGGCTTTCGAGATCGACGATGGTTTGATAGTGCAGCTCGAACTCGTGGCGCGACAGCGCCTCGCGCATATCATCCTCAAGGTCACGGCGGTTGCGCGCCTCCGCTTCCATGGCGGCGGTGAAGAAACAATACCGGTTGCGCCCCTCGGTTTTCGCCCGGTAGAGCGCGAGATCGGCGTGCTTGACCAGCGCATCGACGTCGTCGCCATCCTGCGGCGCCAGCGCGATGCCGACGCTGGTTTCGAGGATGAGCTTGCGGCCATTGAAGTCATAAGGCTCGGTGATGGCCGCGAGGATGCGATCCGCCAGCGCGATCACACCGGCTCTCTGATCCTTGCAGGGCGCCTGCAGCACGGCAAACTCATCGCCGCCGAACCTTGCCACGCAATCGACCTCGCGGGTGGTGTTGAGCAAGCGCCGGGCGATTTCCCGCAACAGCGCGTCACCGGCCGGGTGGCCGAACGAATCGTTGACGGTCTTGAAGCGGTCGAGGTCGAGCATCAGGACCGCGAACGCCTCGCCATGGCGCCGCATCCGCGCCAGCGCCGCACTGACTTTTTCCGTAAACAACGCGCGTTGGGCGAGGCCGGTCAGGGCATCGTGGCGCGCCAAACGCTCGAGCTCGGCTTCGATGCGTTTTTGCGCCGAGATGTCCTGGTGAATCGAAACCCAGCCGCCTTCGTCCATCGCCTGAAGGCTGACGGCAACGGTGCGCCCGTCGCGCAATTCGTAGAGCGAGTGCGACAGTCCCACCCTGGACACCTGGTCGAGACTGTCGGCGACGAAGTTCGGCACGTCCCGCGGCACGCTGCCCACGGCGGCCCGTGCTTCCAGGATGGTACGAAATGAAGTACCGGGTTTCGTCTGCTCGGGCGTCAGGCGATATATTTTGGCGAGTTGCGTATTGCTGATGATCAGCCGCTGCCGGCCGTCGAACATCGCCACGCCTTGCGACATGTTGTTGAGCGCGGCGTCGAGCTGATGCGACTTCTGCGCCAGCGAAGCTTCGGAATTGCTCAGCAGGCGAACTTGCCTGGTCATCGCTCGCAGCAGATAGAGCGAGAACAACAGGAATATCGCGCTGCCCAGCCCAATCGCCGCCGCGCGCTGGCGCCAGATGGCGAGAGTGGTAGCCTCCGTGACCGAAATGTCGACGATCAGCGGATATTCCGGCACCTTGCGGATCGACACGTAGCGAATATTGCCATCGGCTTGGCCAAAAACGCGAAAGCCTCCGTCGCCTTTCGACAAAGCATCGAGCCAGGTGGCTTTGTTCGAAAGCGCCTTGCCCGCCGCGTCAGCGCCGTCCGGATGGCGGAATAATATGATTCCGTCCGGATCGAGCAGCGTGAACAACAGGCTATGGACCGATTGGATGGCGCCATAGATATCCTCGAAATACCTGGTGTTGACGCCGGCGAGGACGATGCCGACAAAGTTGCCCTTGGAATCCTCGAGGCGCCGGGCAAAGACGATGGTCTGTTTGTCGTTGACCCGGTTAACGGCCGGAATCGAGGTCGTCAGTTGACCGTCCCGCCGATCGCGCGCCTTCCAAAAGAAATCGCGGCCGGCGACGTTGAAACGCGTTGCCGTCCAACCGGCCGTCGAGACGACGATCTGCCCTTCCCTATCGGTGATCGCGATGCTGAAGACCTGGGGCAGCCGGGCAAGATACTTCGCCAGCATTTCCGGAAATTCGCCGCGATCGATAACCGCCTGAAATGCCGAAGGCGACTCGATGCCCTCCGCTTCCACCGACCGCTTGATCTCGAGGAGCGCCGTATCGATCGACTTGAGCGAGCGCGACAGCTGGACGGCAAGGACCGACGCAATGTTTCCCGTTTCCGAGACGGCGGCACTGATGGCGTCGGCGCGCAGCTGCCAGACCGTCCAAACGACGGCACTGGCCGAAAGGCCGAGCAGAAGGATCGCGGCCCACCACAGGCGACGCAGCGGAATCGTCTGAATGACGGCCCCTGCCGCAGGTTCGGACATCGTTGCTGCACTGTCATGCCGCGCGAAAAAGCGACGGAAATTGCCAAACATCGGATCAGGGCCCATCAATTCCGGCCCCTCAACACCTTCGCGCCATTGTGGCTGATGGACCCCGAACGTCGGATTAAGGTGTTGGGTTAACCGGCCGCAAAAAATTCGTTGCTCTTTTGAGCTTTAAGCCGCGCCATGGCATGCGCGGCCGCCGCAATGCCCGACGCCGCAACGGCCTTGATTTGGCGAAGGCCACGAGAAAGGATTGCCGCCGGCGAGGACACACCGGGAGAGAATTCCATGAGCGACGATGTGCACGAGGTCTATGCGATCCGCTACGGCCGTCACTCCCGCCCGGCATCGGCCAATTACATCGACGGCGACCCGCATGACGTGCTGCAGCCGCTCGACTTCTTCGTCTGGGCCATCGTCGGCCCGTCCGGCACCATCGTGGTCGATACCGGCTTCGACGAGGCGATGGGCAAAAAGCGCCAGCGCGAGATGATCAAGCCGGTGCGCGAGGGGCTCGCGGCCCTTGGCATCGCGCCTGACAGCGTCAAAGACGTCATCATCAGCCACCTGCATTACGACCATTGCGGCAACTACGATCTACTCCCGCAGGCGCGCTATCATTTGCAGGACCGCGAAATGGCCTACGCCACCGGACGCTGCATGTGCCATCGGGCGCTGCGGCTGCCGTTCGAGGTCGAGGACGTGATCGCCATGGTGCGCAAGGTCTTTACGGGCCGTTGCGCGTTCCACGACGGCGAGGACCAGATCGTGCCGGGCGTCACCGTGCATCACATCGGCGGCCATTCCAAAGGCTTACAGTCGGTGCGGGTGAAGACGCGGCTCGGTCACATCGTGCTCGCCGCCGACGCTTCGCATCTCTACACCCATATCGATGGCGGCCGGGTGTTTCCGCTGGTCTACAATGTCGGAGAAGTCGTCGAAGGCTATGAGACGCTGAAGAAACTGGCCAGCGCACCGCGCCACGTGGTACCCGGTCACGACCCGGCCGTGCTGGCGCGCTATCCGGCAGCAAAGCCCGGCCTCGAAGGCTGGGTGGCGCGGCTCGATGCCGAGCCTAAGGCTGCCTGAGGACACAAGCGACTGCGGGCAGACCAAAGCCCGATTCATTTTGAACACCGCACGGAAGATTTTCCGGGTGCCGGTGTTCTACTGCAACGGCGAGAAATTCATCCAACCATGCGGGGAGAACGACCATGATGCGGCTTCATTACGCCGGCGTAGCTGCGGCCTTGATTGCCAGCGCATTCGTTGCGCAGGCTCAACAGCAACCACCAGCGCAGGCCCCTGCCCCCGCGCCGGCTGCAGCACCTGCGCCGCCACCAACCGCCACCACTAAAGTCACCGACAACGTCTACATTTTCCGCTATGTCGGCCATCAGGCGATGTTCATCGTCACGCCGGCGGGCGTGATCGCGACCGATCCGATCAGCCTGCGCCGGCCGGCAAAACCCTATATCGACGCCATCCAGGCCGTGACCAAGGCGCCGATCAAATACGTCATCTATAGCCACAGCCATTTCGACCACAGCGCCGGCGGCCAGCCGTTCAAAGACCTTGGCGCGACCTTCGTGGCGCAACGCAATGCCAAGGCGCGCATCCAGGCGCTCAAACCCGCCGACGTCGTCGTGCCGGATCAGGTGGTCGACGACAGGAAAGTCATCACGCTGGGCGGCACCACGCTCGAACTGCTCTATCTCGGCAAGAACCATTCCGATTCGACGCTGGTGATGCGGCTGCCGAAGGAGAAGATCATCTTCACCGTCGATTGGATCCCGATCCAGGGCGTGCAGTTCCGCGAAATGGCCGACACTTACGTCCCCGACATCGAGGACGGCCTGAAAAAGGTGATGGCGCTTGATTGGGAAACACTCATCCCCGGCCATCCCGGCCCGGGCGGCAAGCAAACCGGCACCAAGGACAATGCCCGCGACCAGCTCGCTTATCTGCAGGACCTCTCCGCCGCAGTGAAGCAGGAGGTCGCCCAGGGCAAATCCTACGACGACGCGGTGAAGGATATTTCGCTGCCGAAATATTCGGCCTGGCCGAGCTATAAGAACTTCCTGCCGATGAATATCGAGCGCTATTACGACTTCTGGAATCGCGGGATCTAGCGCGTAGCCCACATGAGCCAACGGGTCCGGCCCGAAGTGGCCGGCCCGATGACAGGCTCCGCGACATGCGGGACAGCGTACGAGGTAAAGATCCCGGATATCGCTCCGCTCATCCGGGCTACGTTTGCTGCGGTCTATTCCGCCTTGATCCCGGCAAAGCGGATCACCTTGCCCCACTTTTCGGTCTCGTCGGCGACGAGCTTGCCGAAGTCGGCCGGCGAGCCGGGAAGCAGCGAGGCGCCGAGCTCGGCGAGCCGCGTCTTCGTCGCAGGGTCGGCGAGGATGGCGTTCACTTCACGATTGAGCCTGCCGACGATCTCGCCGGGCGTTCCCTTCGGTGCGCCGATGCCGTACCAGGCGCTCGCCTCATAGCCGGGCACATAATCGGCCACCGTAGGGAGTTCCGGAAACAGCTCGATGCGCGCCGCCGAAGTCACCGCCAGCGGCCTGATCTTGCCCGATCGGATGAATTCGACCGAGGTCGGCACGTTGTCGAACATCAGCTGCACGCGGCCGCCGATCAGATCGATCATCGCCGGCGCGCCGCCGCGATAGGGCACGTGCACGATGTTGACGCCGGCCATCATCTTGAACAACTCGCCGGCGACGTGGAGCGTCGAGCCAACGCCTGACGAACCGAAGTTAAGCGCGCCCGGGTTGGCCTTGGCATAGGCGATCAATTCGGGGATGGTCCGCACCGGCAGCGACAGATTGACGTCGACGACGTCGGGAAAACGGATCAGGCCCGCCACCGGATCGATGTCGCGGAGAAAATCGAAGTTGAGTTTTTCGTAGAGGGCGGCATTGGTTGCGTTGGCCGGCGACGCCAGCAGCAGCGTGTAGCCGTCCGGCGCGGCGCGCACCACCGCTTCGGTGGCGATATTGGTGCTGGCGCCGGCGCGGCTCTCGACGACGATTTGTTGGCCGAGCCGGTCCGACAGCCATTGGCCGAACAGCCGCGCCGTCATGTCGGCGGAGCCGCCGGGAAGGTAGCCGATAATGAGGTGAATCGGCCGCGACGGATAGGTGTCGGCGCGGGCCAGCGCCGGCAGGGCCGCGGCGCCGGCGGCGAGACGCAGAAATTTGCGGCGCGGCAGTGCCATGCCCCCTACTCCACCTTGATATTGGCTTCCTTGATGATCGGCTCCCACAGCGCGACATCGCCGGCATTCTTGGCGGCGAGCTCTTGCGGCGTCGAGCCTTGGGCCAACACGCCAAGCGGCGCATATTTTTCCTTGATCGCCGGTTGGCCCAGCATGGTGATCATGTCGGCGTTTATTTTCTTGATGATGTCGGGCGGCGTTTTCACCGGCGCGTAGAGCCCGTACCAGGACGACACGTCGTAGCCGGGCACGCCGGATTCCGCGACCGTAGGCAGGTCCGGCGCATCGGGGAAACGCTGTGCGGTCGTCACGGCGAGGCCGCGCAGCTGTTTCGAGAGCACCGGTTGCAACAGCGAACCGGTGGTATTGAACATGAGGTCGAGGCGGCCGGTCATGAGGTCGGTCATCAAGCCATCGGTCATGCCGCGGTAAGGCACGTGGGTCATTTCGAGGTGCGTCATGTGCTTGAACAATTCGCCGGCGAGATGGGGCACCGTGCCGACACCCGGCGACGCCCAGCTGACCTTGCCGGGATTGGCCTTGGCGTAGGCGATGAAATCCTGCAGGGTTTTGAAATTCGAATTATTGCCGACGGCGATGATGTCGGGATAAGTCCCGACCAAAGACACCGGCGCGAAGTCGGTCGCCGGGTTGAATGTCAACGTCGAGAACAGAAAGGCTTGCACCTGGGGCGATCCCGGCGCGAGCAGCAAAGTGTAGCCGTCGGGCGGCGCATGGGCGACAGCGTCAAGCGCAAGCCGCGCTCCGGCACCGGGCCGGTTCTCGACGATGACTTGCTGGCCCCACATATCCGACAAGCCATTGACGACGATGCGGGCCGCCAAATCGGCGCCGCCGCCAGGCGGAAAGCCGACGATGAGCTTTACGACCCGGGACGGATAGGTATCCGCACGCGCTGCGCGCGCTAAGGGCGCAAACGCGGCGGCACCGGTCAGTTGCAAAAAGCGGCGGCGCGGAAATTCCATGATGTTCCTCTTCGGTGAAGTTGATGCGGCCGATCATTCGGCCTTGAGCGCGGCGAACTTGACCACCTTCCCCCATTTCCCGGTTTCATCGGCAATGACTTTTGTGAAGTCGGCAGGCGTGCCCGGCATGCCGTCGCCGCCCAAGTCGGCCAAGCGCGCCTTGAATCTCTGGTCGGTGAAGCCCGCATTGATGGCTTTGTTGAGCTTGTCGATGATCTCGGCCGGCGTGTTCTTCGGTGCGGCGATGCCTTCGAATGACGTCGCCTCGTAGCCCGGCAGGACATCGCTAATCGGCGGCAGATCCGGCAGCGACGGCGTACGGGTCGCCGACGTCACCGCCACCCCGCGAATCTTTCCGGCCTTGATAAACGGCAGCGCCGCCGCGGTCAGGTCGAACATGACTTGAATCTGTCCGCCCATGAGATCGACCAGCGCCGGAGCGTCGCCGCGGTACGGCACATGCACCAGATTGACGCCGGCCATCATCTTGAACAGCTCGCCGGCCACATGCAGCGTCGAGCCGACGCCGCCGGACCCCATATTGATCTTGCCCGGATTGGCCTTGGCGTAGGCGATGAACTCCGGAACGGTTTTGGCCGGCACTTGCGGATTCACCACCATCACTTGCGGCACCCGAATGACGCCGGCGACCGCCGCCGTGTCGCGCAGAAAATCGAAATTGAGATGCTGATAAAGCGTGGTGTTGATGGCGTTCGCACCGGTAACCAGAAGCAGCGTGTAACCGTCGGGCGCCGCTTGCACCACCGCTTCGGTTGCGAGGTTGGTGCCGGCGCCCGGCCGGTTATCGACGACGAATTGCTGGCCGAGCTGTTCGGACAGCCATTCCGCCGTCAGCCGCGCCACGGTATCGGCGGCGCCACCCGGAGCAAAGCCGCACAGGATGTGCACCGGGCGCGACGGATAGGTGTCGGCGCGCGCCAAGCGCGGCACGACGGGCAACGCGGCCGCGCCTGCGGCGAGGCGCAGAAAATTCCGGCGGCGAAGTCTCATGGCTATGCCCCGTATGCGAGCTCGGCAGCCAACCCAGCGCCGGCGAGGCTACAGGAATTGTCCAGTGACGCGGAAGGGCAAAGCGGCGCTTGCGTCAAATTGCACAGGCCGGCCACAGCACCCGATTGGCGACGTCATTGGCAACTGTGCGCGCGCTCCTCGTTGCTGATGTTTTGCACCTGCGTGCGCTCGTCGTTGGAAAAGACCTGCTGATAGACATAGTCCTGGTCGTTGTAGGTGCAGCCGGTATTGCCGAAATGCTCGATGGCGTGCTGGGTTTGGAAACAATAGCCGTGCGATTTGTAATACGAGTTTCTTTTGACCCATAGCTGCTCGCATTCCTCGGCCTTCGCTGCGGTGGTGGATTTCAGATACCAAGCGCCCGCTATGGCGATGGCGACACAGCAGGCGGCGGCGACACCGGTCGCGATCAGGTTGCGCCGCCACCATGGTGCTGCGGCCGGGATCGGAGCGGCAGCGATCGGAAACGCTTGTGCGGGCCGCGAATTGGCTGCGTCCGCGGACGGAGCATCGATCCGCAGCAGCGCCTGCACCGCTTCGCCCAGCCGGTGCAGGTGGCTCTCGACCGGAGGCGTGAGCGCATCGAGCCAATGCACCGTGCCGATGAAATACTCCAGCGATTGGGTCGGCGAGATATTTTCAATCCGCAGCGGCACGATCGGAATGCCCCTGTTGACCGCGCGCTCGACCTCGCGCCCAACTTGCGGCGACTGGTTGGCATGGGATGAAAAGACCAGGACCAGGACGCGCGATTGATGGATTGCATCGACGATGGCGGCGCCATATTCGCGCCCCGGCATGACGTCGCGGGGCGCGATCCAGCAGCGAATACCGAGCGATTCGAGCATCGCGCAGGCGGCATCCGCGGTCGGCTTGTCCAGCGACGAGTAACTGATGAAGGCGTCAAATGCCATCTGCGCGATGCCTGCAAGCAAGCCAACCGGACGATTATCACGCGCCGGTGCCGGCGTCACCGCCTCCGCGGCATTTGTCGGTGCTATTGCGGCTCGATTTTTGCCGCCTTGACCGCTTGCGCGTAACGATCGGCCTCGGCGTGCAGGAATGCCGCGAACTCGGCCGGCGCCATGTCGGACGGCTCGTAGCCCGCTTTTATGATAGCATCGCCGATGGCGGGATCCTTCAGTACGGCGCGGATCGCGGCATTGAGTTTGGCGATGATGTCCGGCGACGTCTTGGCCGGCGCGAGCCAGCCCTCCCAGGAGCCTTCGATGTCAAAACTCGGCAGCGTCTCCCGGATCGGCCGCACGTCCGGCAATTCGGGCAGCGGCTTCCTCCCCGTGAATCCGATGGCGCGTAATTGGCCGCTGGTGACGAAATTCGCCGCGGTCGGCGAAGCGAATGTCAGGTCGACCGTGCCGGCGAGCAGCGCGGTCATGATCGGGGCGGCGCCGCGAAACGGCACGTGCTCCATCTCGATGCCGGCCTTGGCACAAAACAATGCCGCCGCCAGATGCAGCGTGTTGCCGACGCCGGCCGAGCCGTAGAACAGATGATGGGTTTTGGCATAATCGATCAGTTCGGCGATGGAGTGCACCGGCAGGCCCGGGCGCACCATCACCAGATAGCCGTCGCTGATGCCGATATTGGCGACCGGGGCGAAGTCGCGAAAAATATCGAACGGCAGTGTTTTGTAGACGCTCGGATTGACGACGAAGGCCGGCGGCACGTTCAACAGCGTGTAGCCGTCGGGATCGGCGGCCGCGACCGCCTCCATGCCGACGATGCCGTTGGCCCCGGTGCGATTCTCGACGATCACGGATTGGCCGAGCGGCTTTTCGACCGCGCCGGCGATGATGCGCGCGACGATGTCGGGCGCGCCGCCTGGCGCGAATGGCACGATCAGGCGGATCGCGCGCGAGGGATATTGCTCGGCCGCGGCGAGCGACGCTGCCGCAACCACGGCAAGCACAACCAGGGCGAGATGCCATCGGACGCGGTGCGGCGCTGTCACGGCTTTAAGTCTCCACGATCGCCGCTAGATTAGCGCGGACCGGCGGCATGGCGACGTTCCTAGCAGAAGCGCCCCGCCCAGGGAGGATCACAATGCGCGGCCATGTCATGCGAAATTGTCGCGCCATTATACCCGCTGCCCTGCTCGCCGCTTTCCTCGCCCTCTCGGCCACCGCACAGACGCCGGCGACGTTCGCCGGCAAGACGGTGACCATGTATATCGGCTTCGGCCCCGGCGGCGGCTATGACCTGTGGGCGCGGGTGGTCGCCCGCCATATCGGCGCCCATCTGCCGGGCCATCCGACCGTGACGCCGGAGAATTTCCAAGGCGCCGGCAGCTATCGCGCCGCCAACTTCATCTACAACGTGGCGCCGAAGGACGGCACCGCCATGGCGGCGATCGCGCGCGACGCCGTGCTCGGGCCGCTGACCGGCGCGCCTGGCGCACAGTTCGACGCCACCAAATTCTCCTGGCTCGGCACGCCGGCGATTGAGACCAATATCTGCATCGCCTATCACACCGCCGACGTGAAGACCTTCGACGATTTGACCAAGAAACAGCTGGTGGTCGGAGACAACGGGCCGGGCACCGGCACGCATTCCTATTCGCTGGCGCTCAACGCCATTCTCGGCACCAAGTTCAAGATCGTCGGCGGCTATCCTTCGTCGGCCGACGTCTTCCTCGCCATGGAGCGTGGCGAGGTGCAGGGCATCTGCGAAAGCCTCGACAGCGTCAAGAACCGACGGCAGGACTGGATTGCGAACGGCACGATCTCGATCCTCTTCCAGGGCGGCATCAAGCCGAATCCGGAGCTGAAAAACGTGCCGTTCGTCGTCGACCTCGCGCAGCGGCCCGAAGACAAGCAGGCGATCGAATTCCTCTACGCCGGGCAAGGCATCGGCCGTCCGTACATCGCGCCGCCCGGTCTGCCGGCGGACCGGCTGAAGATGGTGCAGGACGCCTTCGCCGCGACCATGAAGGATCCCGATTTCATCGCCGAGACCAACCACTTTCATCTCGCGCTCGACCCGTCCGACGGCGAGCAGCTCGAAGCGCTGGTCAAGAAGACCTATGCCACGCCGAAGCCGATCATCGACCGGATCGCGAAATTGATTCAGTGAGGGCTTGTTTAGCGGTGGCTTGTTAGCGGTGACCTGTTAGCGAAGACTTGGCCGCCGCTGCAGCCGCGCTTCGCGCAGAAACAAGAACAGCCCGGTCGTCACCACGATCGCCGAGCCGATCAGAAGGCTCAAGGTTGGAACGTCGCCCCAAACCAAAAAACCGATCGCCAGCGACCACACCAGCATCAGATAGTAGAACGGCGTCACCGCCGCGGCCGGCGCCAAGTGCAGCGAGCGGGTCCAGAACCATTGCCCGATCGCATTGGTGAAACCGGTGCCGAACAGCAGCACGGCATCGAACGGCGTCGGCCAGCGCCAGCCGAAAAACAGCAAAAAACTGTGAAAGAACGCCAGCACGGTCAACTGCCAGATCACCAGCGTATTGGCCGATTCCGTGCGCGTCATGCCGCGCACCGCAACCGTGACACTGCCGTACATGATGGCGTTGACCAGGGCGAACAGCGCGCCGAGCGTCAGCGAATTGGCGCCCGGATTGGTCACGATCAGCACGCCGACGAAGCCGGTCAGCAACGCGGCCCATCGCGCGAAACCGGCGCGCTCCCGCAGCCACACGATCGACACCAAAGCGGCAAACAGCGGCGAGGAGAAATTGATGGCGACGGCGCCGGCCAGCGGCATCAGGCTGAAGGCCAGAAGCAGCGACAGTTGCGAGACCGACTGCGACATGCCGCGCAAGATGTGATCGCGCGGCCGTTGCGTCGCGTACACCGACAGACCGGACACCGGCAGGATCATGGCGGCGCCGGTGATCAGCGAAGCCAGCGAGCGGATGAACAGTGTTTCGCCGACCGGATAGATGCCGACCAGCCATTTGCTGGCGGCGGACGCGCCCGCGAACAGAATGGTCGCAACGATCATCAACACGATGCCGCGCGGCACGTCATCGGTGCGGCCCACCATGCGCTTGAGATCGGCGGGCGTGGCCGGCGCGGCGAGCGAAGCGCCGCGCGCATCCGCCTCTTTCTTGCCGGTGAACTCGTCCATTCCCTGACCGCGCTTATTGGCTTTCCGCGAGGTCCATCGCGCCCGCGTCCCGGGTCTAGGACGCCGCTGCCGTTTTGGCAATCAAGGGCGGCGCATGGCTTGTCCGGACTATTTGACGGCCGGGTTCGCAACCGCCTAGCCAAAATACTTTCGCAGATAGGTCACGACAAAACTCAACAGGACCAGGGCAACAAAACCCCAAAATATCCGTCCCCACGCTTGATGACCGCCGCTGTAGACAGGCGATTTTTTGGATTTCTTACTCATTGAGCGACAGTTAGTTCGATCTTCTTGATAAGCGTTGGATTTGCCCGCTTCATCGTCCGCGACGGCTATAAGCCTCGCGGAGAGGATATTTTACCCTCGAAATTTGGCTCTGCAATTTAGATCGCGTTCATCTCTCTGCGACCATCCCACTTTCTCCCATCTAGGCGCAGCTATGTCGAGGTTGCGCAGGCTTCTATCTCAACCTATGCTCCACCCGCCCCCGGCCAACAGGGCATTGCAACGTCCCCTTCACGAGGGATTTGCAATGCGAAGCTGGTATCAAAGAAGGAACAATATACTGCTGTATGCCCCATGACCGAGAAGGAGGCATCCATGAATCTCACAAATTTTGCGGGCCAGAACTGGCTTATCACACCGGCGGCCCTTGCCGTCGGAGAACACCCACCTGCGAGCATCCACGATCAGAAGTGGCTGCTGGTGTTAACGGGTGTCGTCATTGCAAACCTGCAGGGAAACAGTACGTCGCAATGGCTTAACGCAAACTTGTCGTTCCTTCCGGACATGGCCGGCCCCAGCAACTCTGGGCCCTTGAACTGGGCCATCGGCCAATATGCAATCGCCAAGCCGGCAGGCCAGAACTACGGCATCGGATTCGCACTGGACGAATGGGCGCCGTTCGTCTCACTTAGTGCGATCTACGATCAGGCTCAATCGATCGATGCCGGTTACGCAGTTAACGTGTGGCGACCCAATCACTTTGCCACCGGCATCGACGCCTTCAGCAACGCTCAGGTTGGAAACATTTTCACAGGCGTCAATGTCGATGTGGGCGTTCGCGACACAGACGCATGGATTCTAAGTCTTGGCTACAACATCACGCTGCGGGGACGGATCGTCTTCACAAAAACTCCAGTCACCTTGTTCGAATCGAACTTTGAGAACACGACCGCAAATCAGCCGCCTTCACCGGTACAGGCAGTGGGAACAGCCACATTCAACGGGCCGAATCTCGTCATCTCTCCAACATTTCCGCACACCGGCAATTGGTTGCAAATTGGCCCGTTCTCGGCAGCCGGAGGAGCGTTCAATGGCATATTCATCAAAGTTCCCACCGGCCTCGGCGTCTACACCCTCTCCGCGATGATCTTCATGAGTTCCAAGAGCGCTGAGTCCTACATCAGTTTCAATTCAAGCATTGAAACGGATCCGCCTCTCCTGACCTTGCTCTTCGCGGACAACAACCAGGTCCAGGCTGACGGCCCCAACCCCACGGGCTGCACATTCCCACGCGATCAGCCCTTCCCCATCCAGGTTACCCTTACCGTGACAGCCACGTCTGCAACAGCGCAGATCGGGGTTGCCGGGACCGTTGCCAACTACACCCTACATCAGTATCCGAATTCGTTCAGTTCGGTCGCATTTGCCCAGGAGAATCTGGGCGGCAGCGGGTTCGATGTGACAGATATTGTTGTGGCGTACACGGCCCAATAAACCGTCGCCTTCGGACTTGTAGTCGCTCTAAGATTCCTAGCGCGCCGGTGCTCTTTATCCCTTAGCGCGGGGGTGCCGAGCGCCGCGCCGGATATTGAAATTCTGGGATTATTTGGCGCGCTCGGAGAGATTCGAACTCCCGACCCTCAGATTCGAAGTCTGATGCTCTATCCAGCTGAGCTACGAGCGCGGCAGCCGCACATTAGTGCATGATCGGGAAAAAAGCATGTCCTTGAGCAAGGGATCACCGCACTGCCTATGGCAAGTGAAACATGATCAGCTGATCGGTGATGCCGCCGCCGCCGGGATCGAGCGAGCCGCCGACGAAATAGGCGTTGTCGCCGATTGTCGCGCCGCCGAAGCCGTGGCGGCCGTGCGGCATCGGCGCCAGCGCTGTCCAGCGATCGGTTTTCGGATCAAAACCTTCGTTCTCCGGGAATGTGTGGTCGGGCGGCAGCTCGCCGCCGAGCACTAGGATCATGCCGTGATAATAGGCGCCGGCGAGGCCGCTGCGCGGCGTCGGCAATGGTGCCGCCGATGTCCATTTGTCGGTCGACGGATCGTACACTTCGTGCAGGCCGGTGCGGTCGACCGGTCCCTTGAAGCGGCCGCCGATGGCGTGGATTTTTCCGTCCACCGCGATGACGACCAGATGGTCGCGCGGCGTCGGCAGTGGCGCCGCTTCGCTCCATTGGCCCGATTGCGGGTCGAAGACTTCGTGGGTCGCCACCACGACGCCGTCAAGGCCGCGGCCGCCGATGACGTGAATCTTGCCGGCGACGGTGGCGGCGCCCACCGAGCCGCGCGGCCCTTTCATCGGCGACAGCACGCGCCAGGTGTCGGCTTTGGGATCGTATTCGAAGGCGCCGGTGCCGGCGCCCTTGTGCACCGAGCCGACGAAGCCGCCGAAGGCGTAGATTTTGTCGGCAGCCACGGCGACGCCGAGATGATCGCGCCCCTCGGGCAGCGGCGCGCGGGCGCGCCACGAATCGGTCGCCGGGTCGTATTCATCGTGATAGGGACCGGCAGTTCCGCTCACCGATCCGCCGACCGCGTGCAGCTTGCCGTCGAACGCGACTGCGGCGACTTCGGCGCGTGGCGCCGGCAACGGCGCTTTCATTGTCCAAGTTCCCGGTAGCGCGCCGGGCGGCGATTGTCCGTTCACCGTGACGATAAAGCTCAAGCTCCACACGGCCGCAAGCAGCACAGTCCCGATCGCAATAATACGTTGCGATACCACAGTGGGTTTATCAGTCACGGTGTTTCTCCTCCCGCGCGCGGATGCTTGGCGCACCGTCGCGGTTGACACTCTGTCATCCGCACCGACTCACCGCAGCAAAAATCTTGCGGCCCGTCGTGGCGGACGGAACCTCAGTCAGTTCCCGCTATGCCCTGCCCGCCTAGGTGCCATGCCGCGCATGCCGGCCCGGAACCGCATCTATCAGCCTTCCGTTGTCATCGACTGGACGATCGAAAGACGGAGGCCTTCATGTCGGACAATTGGAACTCGGATTACGACTACCGCAACGATCCAATGCGGCGCGACCCAGCCTATGATCCCGACGCACGCGCCATGAATGCGACGTGGGATGGGTTGCCGCGGCCGTGTTCATTGTCGTGGTGTTGGCGGTTGCCTTTGGCATCGGCCATGAGCCCGGCCAATCGGGCACCAACACGGCGTCCAATGATGTAACGCCGCCCGCTGCGACACGCATGGCGCCGCCGATCACTATGGCACCGCCAGCCACTCCCGCGCCGCCCGCAGCCAGCCCGGCGCCCGCCGCGCCGACGCCGAACGC
>JBAUYI010000162.1:0-4205 GCA_049584715.1 Xanthobacteraceae bacterium | reverse complement strand
GACCGCCGAAGGCGGCGGCGCTTCGCGCCGTCCTTGACAAAAATACCAACACGAACAATCCAGCGTCCAAGCGATCAAGGCCGCCATACGACAAGCTTGAGATCATACTCCTTTGCGGCACGGCGTTGTCGCGGTCGCAACGGCCGGATACTCTTCGCCCAACACCAGTCCGGCAAGGGAGAGAAATGCAATGCGGATCGTCGATTTGAGCCGGGAGCTTTATCACCGCACGCCGTCCTATCCCGGGCAGCCGCCCATCATCCACGGCATCTGGAAGACCCACGAGGAGGCGTTCGCCGAGTCCGGCAACGTCCAGGGCAACAGCGTGATGTTCTTTTCCATGCCCGACCACGGCGGCACCCACATCGATGCGCCGCGTCATTTCGGCAAGAGCGGCACGCCGATCAACGAATACCCGCTGGAGAACTGCATCGTCCAAGGCATCTGCATCGATCTCCGCCACATCAAGCCCCGCGCGGAAATCACACCGGCGGATCTTGAAGCGGCGGTGAAAGCGGCCGGCGTGCCGATCCCGAAAAAGGGCACGGTGCTATTGTGCACCGGCCATCACGAGCGCACCTTCCCGACCGCGGCCTATGCGACCGACAATCCCGGCGTCAATGTCGCCGCGACCGAGTGGCTGGCGCAGCAGGGCATCGTGCATTTCGGCATCGACTCGATGCGGCCGGGGCCGGAAGGCAAAGTGAACTCGCTGGTGCACAAAGCCTGCCTCGAGCTCGGCTTCACCCATATCGAGAGCCTGTGCAATCTCGAAACACTGCTCGGCCAAGGCGAATTCCAGTTCATCGGCCTGCCGCTGAAATGGCGCGAAGGCACCGGCTCGCCGATCCGCGCGGTCGCGGTGTTCGACAATTAGCGTGTCATCATCCGCGAAGGCGGATGATCCAGTAATCAATGGCGGTGCGATCAAATAACAGCGTCAGTGAATACTGGATGCTCCGCCTTCGCGGAGCATGACAGGGAAATGGATTAGGAAAACGCTCACATGCAAATCGGCCACAACCGCAAAATGACCGGGGCGCAATGCCTCGCCGACATGCTCAAGGGCTACGGCGTCACCCACGTCTTTCACGTGCCCGCCGTGCTGCGCACCACCTATGCCGAGATGGAGCGGCGCACCGAGATCAAGCGGCTGCATGTGCACGGCGAGAAGGCCGCCGCCTACATGGCGGACGGCTATGCGCGCGCCTCGGGCAGACCGGGCATCTGCATGGCGCAGGTGATCGGCGCGCTCAATCTCGCCGCCGGCCTGCGCGACGCCTGGCTCGCCCATTCTCCCGTCATCGCCATGACCGGCGGCCGCGAGCCGAAGACCAAATTCCGCAAAGTGTATCAGGAGATCGACGACATGCCGGCGTTCGAGCCGGTGACCAAGTTCAATGCCACGATCGACGACGTGGCGCGATTCCCCGACATGGTGCGCCAGGCGTTCCGCACCGCGGTGACCGGCTGTCCCGGACCTGTGCATCTGCAGTTTCGCGGCAACGAGGGACAGATCGACGCCGAGGAAGCGGACATGGAGCCGCTGGTCGAGCCGCAATTTTCCCGCGTGCCGGCGTTCCGTCCGGAGCCCGATGACGCCAGCGTGCGCGCGGCGCTGAAAATTCTGCGAGACTCTGCGCGTCCGGTGATCGTCGCCGGCGGCGGCGTGCGCGCTTCGGGCGCGGCGCCGGAGCTCGTCGCGCTGGCGGAGGCGCTGCAGATTCCGGTGGCGACCTCGCTCAACGGCAAGGATTCGATTCCGGGCAATCACCCGCTGTCGGTCGGCGTCGCCGGCACCTATTCGCGCGAGAGCGCCAACCGGGTCGTTAATGCCGCCGATCTGGTCTGCTTCATCGGCAGCGAAACCGGCGGCATGACCACGCACTTTTGGGCGGTGCCGAAAATCGGCACGCCGGCGATCCAGATCGACATCGATCCGGAAGCGCTCGGCCGCAATTACCCGCTGGCGGCAGGCGTCAACGGCGACGCCAAGGTGACGCTGGCGCGCATGCTCAAAATCGCCGACCGCGCCAGCGCCGCAAAACGCAAGAGCTGGGTGGCGGAGGCGCAAGGCCTCTGCACCGAATGGCGGCAAAAATACAAAGCCGTGCTCGAATCCGACGCGGTGCCGATGCGCCCGGAGCGGCTGTGCAGCGAATTGACGCGTCACGTGCCCGACGACGCCATCGTCGTGGTCGACACCGGCCATGCCGGCATGTGGATGGGCGGCATGTTCGATCTGAAATCAACGCACCAAAGTTACATGCGCAGCGCCGGCCATCTCGGCTGGGCGTTTCCCGCCGGCCTCGGCGCCAAATGCGGCTGCCCGGAGCGGCCGGTGGTCACCTTCACCGGCGACGCCGGCTTTTGGTATCACATCGCCGAGATCGAGACCGCGGTGCGCTGGAACATCAACGCGGTCACCGTGGTCAACAACAATGGCGGCGGGAATCAGTCCAAGCGCGGTTTCGACCGCGTCTATGGCGGCCAGCAGACGCCGAAAGCGCGCGAATTGTGGACCTTCAGCAAGGTCAATTTCGCCCGCCTCGCCGAGGACATGGGCGCGCTCGGCATCCGCGTCGAAACGCCCTCGGCATTTCCGGCGGCACTGGCCCAGGCGCTCGCGGCAAATCGTCCCGTCGTGATCGACGTGGTCACCGATATCGAGGCGCTGGCGCCGACAGCCGTGGCGTAGTGCGCAGTTTCCCAACCAAATCAGTTCAAATGCGGCCGATTTCGTACAGTCAAGAGTGACACTTGGCCATTCCGGTCACGAACCGGTCACGAATTTGCAACTATCGGAGGCTCACGCTGCCTCGTTTGCGCCCGAGAAATATGGAAAAGTGACGGCGTAACGGTCGCACTGTTCGCAATCGATGAACACGGCACGGGAATCGGCAGTCCGTCTGCTGAAACTGATGATGGTCGCGTCGCTGGTGCTGCCGGCGGCGCTCTACGGCTATGCGTCGTGGGTCAGCTATCGCGACATTCATGCCGCAGCCGACGAGCGCATCGAGCGTTCGCTCGACGTGCAGCAGGAACAGGCGCTCAAAGTATTCGAGACCGTCGACCGCACTTTTGCCGAGGTCGACGAAATCGTGCGCGACATGTCCGACGACCAAATCCGTGCGGCGCAGCCGCGCCTGCATCCCCGCCTGGCGCAGGTCGCCGACGTGATGCCGCAGCTGCAAGCCATCGTCCTGATCGGCCGTGACGGCCGGCCGCTCGCGTCCAGCACGCTTGAATCCGTCAAGGCCGACGTCAATTTCGCCGACCGCGATTATTTCAAGGCCCAGGCCGACAAGGACGCCGGCACCTATGTGAGCGACGTGCGCACGCCGAATCTGGCGAGCGTCGGCAGGGATTTCTTCGATCTATCGCGACGTCTCGACTCGCCGAGCAAGACGTTCAAGGGCGTGATCGCGGTGGCGGTGCGGCCGAAATATTTCGAGGATTTTTACACACTGATCGGCCAGACGCGCGGCAGCTTCTATGCCCTGGTCCGCGACGACGGCACCATCCTGGCGCGCTATCCGGTCCGCAACAACCGCGTGCAAAAATTGAGCCCGACCAGCGGGCTGCGCTCGGCCATCGACCACGGCGTCACCCACGATACGTTCACCGTCAACTCCGAGGTCGACGGCGTGCCCCGGCGCATCGGCTTTCGCAAGCTTGCCGGCTACCCGGTCTATGCGCTTTCGGGCATCAGCATCCCGGCGATCAACCACGAATGGTTGAGGACAATCGGCACGCATTTGATCTTCGGCCTGCCGGCGACGCTCTTGCTGTTCGCCGTGCTGTGGTTCGCGCTGCGCCGCACCCAGCACCTGCACGACGAGGCCGAGCGCCGCGAAATGGCGGAAGGCGCGCTGCACCAGGCGCAGCAGCTGCAAGCCATCGGCCAATTGACCGGCGGCGTCGCCCACGACTTCAACAATCTGCTCATGATCGTCTCGGGCAGCGTGCAGCGGCTGCGCCGCCACATCAAGGACGACAAGCAGATCCACCTGCTCGACGCCATTACCACCGCGACGCAGCGCGGCGAGAGCTTGACCCGGCAATTGCTGACATTCTCGCGCCGCCAGACCTTGCAGCCGAGCGTCATCGATCTCGCCGAACAGCTGCCGGAGATCAAGGACATGCTCAGCCGCTCGCTGCGCGGCGATATCGAGATCAAGGTCGGCGTGCCGCGGCGGCCGTGC
>JBAUYI010000161.1:0-17849 GCA_049584715.1 Xanthobacteraceae bacterium | reverse complement strand
ATTGACCAGATAGGCGCCTTCGCCGCGCGCGCCTTCGGTGATCAACACTCCGGCGCCGTAGACGCCGGTCGGATGGAATTGCACGAATTCCATGTCCTCGAGCGGCAGGCCGGCGCGTAGCACCATGGCGTTGCCGTCGCCGGTCTGGGTGTGGGCGCCGGTGCACGACGCGTAGACGCGGCCATAGCCGCCGGTCGCCAGCACCGTCATCTGCGCGGAAAAGCGATGGATGGTGCCGTCGTCGAGATTGAGCGCGACCACGCCGCGGCAGCGGCCGTCGTCGTCCATGATCAAGTCGATGGCGAAATATTCGATGAAGAATTCGGCCGAATGGCGTAGCGCCTGGCCGTACATGGTGTGCAGCATGGCGTGGCCGGTGCGGTCGGCGGCGGCGCAAGTGCGCTGCGCGGTGCCCTTGCCGTAGTGCGTGGTCATGCCGCCGAACGGGCGCTGATAGATCTTGCCGTCTTCCTCGCGGCGCGAGAACGGCAGGCCCCAATGCTCAAGCTCGTAGACCGCTTCCGGCGCGTTGCGGCACAGATATTCGATGGCGTCCTGGTCGCCGAGCCAATCGGAGCCCTTGACGGTGTCGTACATGTGCCAGCGCCAGTCGTCTTCGCCCATATTGCCGAGCGCCGCGGCGATGCCGCCCTGCGCCGCGACAGTGTGCGAGCGCGTCGGGAACACCTTGGTGATGCAGGCGGTGCGCAAGCCCGCTTCGCTGCAGCCGACCACGGCACGCAGCCCCGAGCCGCCGGCGCCGATCACCACCACGTCGTAAGCGTGATCCTCGATCGGGTAGGCGCGTCCGCCGATGGTGGGCGCGGCGCTTTTTCCGTTTGTTGCGTTGTCCGCCATGCTCACAATCCGAACGAAAGTTTGAGGATGCCGTAAACCGCGGCAAGCCCGACAACGATGGTGAAGAAGGTATTGGCCATCAGCAAAGTGAGCTTCGCCGATTCGTCGTGGACGTAATCTTCGATGATCACCGCCATGCCGATGCGCATGTGGATGGTGATCGAGCCGATAAACAGCAGCATGATGATGGCGATGACCGGTGAGCCGAGGATTTGCGCCACTGCGGCCTGGTTGCGGCCCAATAGCGTGATCAGGATGATCACCGCGGCGATGGTCAACGGGATATTGGCGATCGCGGTGACGCGCTGATGCCAAAAGTGCGCGGTGCCGGATTTTGCCGTGCCGAGGCCGCGCACGCGGGCGAGCGGCGTGCGGATATGCGGGGAGCCGGTCATACCGAGCCTCCCATGGCCAGGAGCCCGATGACCCACAGGATGAGCGTGATCACGATCGATCCGATCAGGTTGGCGGCGACCAGCCACTCGCGCTCGACCGGCCCCAGGCCGCGGCCGGTGTCCCAGATCAGATGGCGGACGCCGCCCAGCATGTGATGGATCAGCGCCCAGGTGTAACCGAGCAGGATGAGGCGCCCGATCCAGGAACCGATGAACCACTCGAAGCGCGCATAGCCGTTCGGGCCGGCGGCGGCGATGAACCACCAAGCCAACAGCAGCGTGCCGAAGTACAAGCCGAATCCGGTGATGCGATGAACGATCGACATCATCATCGTCAGCGTCGGCCGGTAAATTTGCAGGTGCGGCGACAGCGGCCGCGCGGCGGGGGCCTTGGTTTCGGCCATTGTGCTCATCCGAATTCGCTCGACGCGAGCGCCAAGCTTGGCAGTGTTCCTAGCCAATCTGTGCAGCTATCGCAATGCAGCGACATGCACATAAAGGCGTCGGCGCGCGCTTCACTTCGTATTAGGCGAAAGATTAGCGTTGAAATACCAGATTTCAATGGGCATTATATAAAGCCTAGCTTCGTCAAATCCGAAGGCTGGATCATTGCCATGCGATTCGACCTCGCCGATCTCAGCCTGTTCCGCCACGTCGTCGAGGCGGGCAGCATCACGCATGGCGCCGAGCGCGCGCATCTCGCGCTGGCCGCAGCTTCGACGCGCATCCGCAACATGGAGGACGTGCTCGGCGTGCCGCTGCTGACGCGCGGGCGGCAAGGCGTCACGCCGACGCAAGCCGGCCGGACACTGCTGCAGCACGCCCGCACCATCCTGCGCCAGGCTGAGCGCCTGCACGAAGATCTCGGCGCCTATGGCGGTGGTTTCGCCGGCCAGATCCGGGTGCTGTCGAATACCAATGCGCTGACCGAGTTCCTGCCCGAGGCGCTGAGCTCGTTCCTCGCCGAACATCCGAGCGTCAGCGTCGATCTGGAAGAGCGCCTAAGCGACGAGATCGTTGGCCTCATTGCCGAGGGCGTCGCCGATCTTGGCGTCGTCGCCGGCACGGTCGATGCCGGGGCGCTGGAAACCTATCCGTTCCGCCGAGACCGTTTCGTGCTGGTGGTTGCGCAAGACCATCCGTTGGGCAAGCGCGCCAAGATCGGCTTCGAGGACGTGCTCGAGCACGATTTCGTCGGCCTCGACCGCGCCAGCGCCATCCAACGCTTCCTGGCCACCAAAGCCGCGCGCATCGGCCGGCCGTTGCGGCTGCGCGTGCAGCTACGCAGCTTCGATGCCGTGTGTCGCCTCGTCGAATGCAAGGTCGGCATCGGCATTGTGCCGGAAACCACCGCGCACCGCGTGTCGAAGACCATGGCCATTGCGATCGTGCCGCTGACCGATGCTTGGGCGGTGCGCGACCTGACGATCTGCATTCGCAGCATGAGCGAGCTGCCGCTCTACGCGCGGCAGCTTGTCGAGCATTTGCGGGCGACGGCGTAGCAGGGCCAAGTATCAGGGATCAGATATCAGGTATCAAGATCAGAATTTTTCTTCTTGATCCCTGATCCCTGACTACTGATCCCTGTCACCTCGGCATCAACACCCAATAATCGAGATCGAGCAGCACGGCGGGATCGTAGTCGTCGCCGGTCTTGAGCGGGAAATCGCCGCACGGCTTGTCGTTGGTCGCGACCGTGCGCAGCCGCAGCGCGCCGACGTCGTTGCGGCCCGGTAGCTCGGCTTTCGCCAACACTTCCGACCAGGCGAACACCGTGCCGCCGGCGAACAGTGGTGCGACGTGCCGTCCGCCGTTGATGGCGGCGATGTGGAAGGCATTGGCCAGCCCGTTGAAGGTCAGCGAGCGGGCGAGCGAGATGACGTGGCCGCCATAGATCAGCCGCCGCCCGAAGCGGCCCTGCTTGGCGCTGAACTGGTCGAAATGGATGCGCGCGGTGTTTTGATAGAGCCGTGTCGCGATTTGATGCTCGGCCTCTTCGACCGTATAGCCGTCGACATGGTCGATCTTCTCGCCAACGGCGTAATCGCCGAAACGATAGGGGCTGCCGGCGAGTGCGAAGTCGTAAGCGGCGATATCGAGCGGCGGACAGGCTTCGCTCAGGACATTCGGCTCGACTGCGGTCGGCAGGCGCGGCACGTGATCGCCGGGCGCGGGCGCTGACTCGTCGCGTTTGCGCACCATGACCCAGCGCACATATTCGAGCACTGGCGTGCCGTCCTGCTTGTAGCCGGTGGTGCGCACATAGACGATGCCGGTCTTGCGGCTTGAATTTTCCTTCAAGCCGATGACCTCGGACAGCGCGGTCAGTGTGTCGCCCGGATAGACGGGCTTGCGGAAATAACAGCCGGCATAGCCGAGATTGGCCACGGCGTTCAGCGAAACATCGGGCACCGTCTTGCCGAATACGATGTGGAACACCAAAAGATCGTCGATCGGCGCACGCGGATAGCCGACCGCCTCGGCAAACACGTCCGACGATTGCACCGCAAACCGCGCGCCGAACAGGCCGGTATAAAGCGCGACATCGCCGACCGTGACGGTGCGCGGCGTGGCGTGGCGGATCACCTGTCCGACACGGAAATCTTCAAAACAATTGCCGGGGCTGGTCTTTGCCATTGATGGTCCTTGTCTGTCGGGGGCCCGGCCTCCGGGGGCGTTTCATACCTCACGGGCGGCGACCGGAAAAGCCTTCACGCAGCCGTGACCGTGGCTCTGAAACCCTCGGGAAAAGCCACCGTATCTCGTTGTGACGACGATCTCGATCGTCTCTCCCGCGGTTTCGCCGCGGCGAACCCAATGAATCAACATGGAGACTGTCATGTCCAAGCGTTTCGCTTTGCTCGCCACTGCGGCCGCGCTCGCCTTCGCCGTCGTGGCGCCGGCGCCGATGGTTTACGCGCAGATGGCGGAGAAGACCGTCACTGTCGGCGGCGCGCCGATGTATCCGTCGAAGAACATCATCCAGAACGCGGTCAATTCCAAAGACCACACCACGCTGGTCGCTGCCGTGAAGGCCGCCGGCCTGGTCGATACGCTGTCGGGTCCCGGGCCGTTCACGGTGTTCGCGCCGACCAATGAGGCCTTCGCCAAGCTGCCGGCCGGCACGGTCGATACCCTGCTCAAGCCCGAGAACAAGGCGACGCTGACGACAATCCTCACCTATCACGTGGTTCCCGGCCGCATGACCGCGGTCAACCTGATGAAGGCGGTCAAGGACGGCGAGGGCGAAGCCCACCTCAAGACCGTCGCCGGCAAGGACCTCATCGTCAAGCAAGCCGGCCCCGGCAAACTCACCATCACCGACGCCAAGGGCGATGTGGCCATGGTGACCATCGCCGACGTGCTGCAGTCGAACGGCGTCATCCACGTCATCGACACGGTGCTGCTGCCGATGTGATTACTCCTCCCACTCCCCGCTTTGCGGGGAGAGCGTTGGGGTGAGGGGGCCTATCCGCGGGGCTCAGAATCGCGGAGAGGCCTCCTCACCCTTAGCCTGACAGGAATGTGAGGCGCCCGTGCGCCGCCGTTTTGTTATAGGTCTGCGGCCATGACCATCGAAGCAACCGGCAATCCAGCCTTGGTGCCCAAAGCCGCAGACGGGCCCATCATTCATCCGCGCTGGGTGCGAATAACGCATTGGATCAACGTCCTGGCCATGTTCATGATGATCGGCTCGGGCTGGCAGATCTACGACGCCTCGCCGCTGTTCCGCTTTATCTATTTCCCGCCGCAGCTCGCGCTGGGGCAATGGCTCGCCGGCGCCTTGCTGTGGCATTTCGCGGCGATGTGGCTCCTGGCGATCAACGGCATCGTCTATGTCACGCTCGGCATCGCCACCGGCCGCTTTCGCCGCAAGCTATTGCCGATCCGGCCCCGCGATGTCGTCAGCGATGTCCTGGCCGCTTTGCGCGGCAAGCTCGCGCATGACGATCTGTCGGTCTACAACGCGGTGCAGCGGCTCTTGTATGTCGGTGTCATCCTCGCCGGCGTCGTCATCGTGCTCTCGGGCCTGTCGATCTGGAAGCCGGTGCAATTCAAGTACCTCACCGCGTTCTTCGGCGGCTACGACTTCGCCCGCTACGTCCACTTCTTCGCCATGGCCTCGATCGTGGGATTTTTGACCGTCCATGTGACGCTCGCGCTCATCGTGCCGAAGAGCCTGCGCGCCATGATCCTTGGCCGGTAGTTTGAGGAAAAGACGATGCCCCGTGAACGCAAAAAAATCTCCGGCGTCGATCCGAAGCTTTTGATCAAGGACGCAGCAAAACTCTTGCCCGATCCGTCGCGGCGGCTGTTCCTGCGCGGCGCCGCGAGCCTCGGCGCGCTCGCCACGCTGACCGGCTGCGATATCATCGACGGGCCGACCGCCGAGGGCGCGCTGCGCGTCGTCTCGCGCTTCAACGATTGGGTCCAGGCCCGCCTGTTCAGCGAGACGACGCTGGCGACCGAATATCCGGAAAGCGCCATCACGCGGCCGTTCCCGTTCAACGCCTATTATGCCGAGGACGAGGCGCCCGAGGTCGACGGCGACAGCTATCAGCTCGAGATCGGCGGCATGGTCGACAACAAGAAGCCGTGGACGCTGGCCGAGCTCTACAAGCTGCCGGAAGTGTCGCAGATCACGCGCCATGTCTGCGTCGAAGGCTGGAGCGCGATCGGCTCCTGGCAGGGCGTGAAACTGTCCGACTTTTTGAAGATGATCGGCGCCGACACCACGGCGAAATATGTCTGGTTCCAGTGCGCCGAGGGTTATTCCAACACCATCGACATGCCGACCGCGCTGCATCCGCAGACGCAATTGACGCTCAAATTCGATCACCAGATCCTGCCGCGCGCCTACGGCTTCCCGATTAAGATCCGTATCCCCACCAAGCTCGGCTTCAAGAACCCCAAATACGTCACCGCCATGTGGGTGCAGAACAACGACGCCGGCGGCTATTGGGAGAACCAGGGTTACAACTGGTTCAGCGGCCAGTAACGGCCTGCGCGTTTCGGTTCACGGGCGGCGCTCTGATCGCACCAGGCGAGGAAATTTTACTTGGGATAGCCGTGCTGACGCATGACGTTGTTGATGGCCTCGCTGATTTGGACCTTCAGGTCCTGCAGATGCGGAATCATCTGGACAGAGAATTCGCCCATGACTTTCGGTAGCTCATGCAGCGACTTTACGCCGGTCGGCGTACGGTAAAACGCGGTGATGTCGTGCAGTTCGGCCACGGTAAAATGCTTCGCATAGATCGGCGGTGCCTCTTTCATGACGTCGTTGACATAGGCGTGGGTGATACGCTCGATTTCCTTTCGCATGTCGGCGACGGTGGCGGGGTCGATATTGTCCGCTCGCGCCCTCTGCTCGACCGGCGGCCAGAACGCTGCGAGCATCTGCCCGATAAGCTGGTTGACCATATCCGGCGACATGATCGACATCAGCTCAGTGGCGGCCTGCAAGGCTTCGGGTGAAGGCGCATCGTCGGCCGGCGCGCGTTGCGCGGTGCTGACGATGATGAACAGCGTGGCAACAAGAATGCGTAAGATTCGCATGGCGAAGCTCCCTTTCATCCCCGCAACCTAGCATTGCCGCGGCCGATTCGCTGGCGCTTGCCAAGGTCGGCGGGGCTGTTTAGCAATCCGTCCCACCTAGAGCATGATCCGGAAAATGCGTGTCCTCGGACTTGATCCGAGGATGGCAACCGGCTTTCCGGAAAAATCATGCTCCATCAGGATGCTAGAGTGCAAATCGCTGCAATCTGAAGCGATTTCGCTCTGGTCAGTGAGGCGTCTTTCATGGCTGCAACCTACAATCTCCTTCTGCTCGCCGGCGACGGCATCGGCCCGGAAGTCATGGCCGAGGTGAAGCGGCTCCTTGGCTTCTACGCCAAGAAAGGCGTTGCCGATTTCCGAACCGAGGACGGGCTTGTCGGCGGTGCCGCATATGACGCGCACCAGGTGGCCATCACCGAAGAAACCATGGCCAAGGCGCATGCCTGCGACGCCGTGATCTTCGGCGCCGTCGGCGGGCCGAAATGGGACAAGGTGCCGTTCGAGGCGCGACCGGAGGCGGGGCTGCTGCGGCTACGCAAGGAGCTTGGGCTGTTCGCCAATATCCGCCCCGCCATCGTCTATCCGGCGCTGGCCGATGCATCGAGCCTCAAACGCGAGGCTGTCGAGGGGCTCGATATCATCATCCTGCGCGAGCTCACCGGCGGCGTCTATTTTGGCGAGCCGAAAACCATCACCGATCTCGGCAACGGCCAGAAGCGCGCCATCGACACCCAGGTCTACGACACTTACGAGATCGACCGTATAGCGCGTGTTGGATTTGAGCTGGCGCGCAAACGGCGCAACAAAGTCACCTCGATGGAAAAGCGCAACGTGATGAAGACCGGCGTGCTGTGGCACGAGGTGGTCGGTCAGGTGCACGACCGCGACTATAAGGACGTGCAGCTCGAGCACATGCTGGCCGATGCCGGCGGCATGCAGTTGGTGCGCTGGCCGAAGCAGTTCGATGTCATTGTGACCGACAATCTGTTCGGCGACATGCTGTCCGACGTCGCGGCGATGCTCACCGGCTCGCTCGGCATGCTGCCGTCGGCGTCGCTGGGCGAGCTCGATGCAAAGACCAAGCGGCGTAAGGCCATGTACGAGCCGGTGCACGGTTCTGCTCCCGACATCGCCGGCAAGGGCATGGCGAACCCGATCGCCATGCTCGCGTCTTTCGCCATGGCGATGCGCTACTCGTTCAATATGGGCAAGGAAGCCGACCAGCTCGAGGCGGCGATCGCCGCGGCGCTCGACAAGGGCTTGCGTACCGCCGACATCAAGTCGGAAGGCTGCAAGATCGTCTCTACCGCCGAGATGGGCGAGGCGATTGTCGGCGAGTTGGAGAAGCTCTCGGCCTGATCACGGTCGTCGCTGCCCGATATGTCCCAGCTTATTCTCAGCGCCCATTCGGGAAGCCACGACGCGGTTGCCGCGGTCTTCGACGATTATGAGCTGCGCGCCGCGGTGCAGCTTGAGCGGTTGACGCGCCGCAAGAGCGACGGGCGCGAGCATCCCGACCTCGCCATCGACGAGGTGCTGTCGATCGCCGGCGCGACGCGCAAGGACGTCGATGTCGTCTGCTTCAGCCGCTCGGAATTTCCGACGATCTTTTATCGCAATATCCGCGGCGTGCGCTGGATTCGCGAAAAGTATCGCAAATATGTCGAGGGCAATACGCGGCGCTACATGCCGCCGGAGTTCTTGCGCCACCACACCACGAAGATCGACGCCATCTTCGACGTGCCGAAATTCCGCCGCGCCGGCGGCTTCCGCGACGACGCGGACATGTTTTTCTACAATCACCACGAATCGCACGCGCTGGCGCCGCTGTTCTACACCGATTGGGACGACGCGCTCCTGGTCACCGCGGACGGCGGCGGCGATACGGTCAATTACAGTCACCGCCATTTCGCCGACGGCGCGCTGACGACGATCTACGGCGGCGAGGACTGTTTGCTCACGCCGCTGCCGACCGACAGTCTGGGCCATGCCTACGAGACGGTGACAGGCGCGCTCGGCTTCATCCCGCGGCGGCATGAAGGCAAGCTGACCGGGCTCGCGGCCTTCGGGCGGCCGGTACTGGCGGAAAAGATCGGCGCGCATTTTTCCGTCGATGACGCAGGCCGCGTGCGTTCGAATTTCCGCGATTTCCGCGACATGCACGACACCATCCGCAATCTTGCCGTCAGCGTCAGCAGGGAAGACGCCGCGGCCTCGATCCAGCAGGTGCTGGAAGACACCATGCTGCGCTCGGTCGAGCGGCTGTTGCAGCGCCACAAGGCCCGGCATCTTGGCCTTGCCGGCGGCGTCTTCGCCAATGTGCGGCTCAACCGCGTTCTCGCCGAACGGCTGCCGCTTGATGAGATCTTCGTCTTCCCGGCCATGGGTGATGAGGGCATGCCGGCCGGCGGCGCGCTTTGTTATCTGCTACGGCGTGATGGCCTTCGCCGCTGGCTCGAGCAGCGCCGGCGGCTGCGCGACATGTATTTCGGCCGCGATTACACCGGCGCGATCGACGCTACGCTCAAAGCGACCGCCGGCGTGCGCCGCACCGCCGAAACGCCGATCGACGGCGCCGCAAAGCGGCTTGATGCCGGCCAGCTCGGCGCGATCTATACCGGCCGCATGGAATACGGGCCGCGGGCGTTGGGGGCGCGCTCGATCCTCGCTAATCCGTCGCGCCGCGAGACTCACGACCTGCTCAACCAGCGCCTGGCGCGTTCGGAATTCATGCCGTTCGCGCCGGTGATCACCGCCGAGAAGGCGGCGACCGTGTTCGACGTCAATCCGGTCAACGCCTATGCGTGCCGCTTCATGACCATCACCTGCAATGTGAAGCCGCAGTGGCGCGAGCGGATTGCTGCGGTGGTTCATGTCGACGGCTCGGCGCGGCCGCAGATCATCGCGCGCGACACCAATCCGCTCTATTACGATATCCTCACCGCGTTCGAGCGCGACAGCGGCCTGCCGGTGCTGGTCAATACCAGCTTCAACGTCCACGAAGAGCCGATCGTCAACAAGCCGTCCGAATGCGTCAAAGCGCTGCTGGACGGCCGCATCGATTTCATCGTGACGACGCAAGGCATCTACGAGCGCGCATCTGCGGCCGCGTAGGCCGCCGCCGTAACGGGCAAACTGCGCTTACGTTAAAACGGCGCGCCCGGCGTGATGAAGGCGCGCGGCAGCGGGTAACCATTGGCCCCGGAAAAGTCGGGGCCGATGAACCAGAACGACGATTGACCGGGATCGCCGCCTGGCGGAAATGCGTAGTCCATGAATTTGCGGTCGCCGACCGACACTTCGGTGCCGGTCTCGAGATAAGAACGCGGCCGAATGACGATCACCGTGGTGCGGCCGTACTGATCGTGAATGATGGTCCTGGAGGGCTGGATGACGGTGCCGCTCGCGGTTCGCATCACCGGGGGTTGCTGCGGCTGCTGCCTCTTGGTCGCCGCGTCGGCAGAACCGGCTTGGGCCGCTAATACGGCCAAAACGGCGACTGTGACGGCAAATGCGCGCATGGTCCCTCGCTCTCCGGTGCTGCCAGTGTAGCCTGCTTCGGCCGGCCACAATAGCGCCTCGGCAACGGCCTTGAGCGCCCGGGGTTCCGCCGGCTCGCCGCCAAAAAATAGGCCATTGCAGAACAATTTCCTCGTATCGGCGGACTTTATGTCACGTTATTCTGCAGACAGGCGATGCATTAGAACCATCGCATAGCTTGGTGCTCCGGGGGGAGCGCCAAAGCCAGAACAAATGCGCGAGGGAGGATATGCCATGCTCACGCGACGATCCGTATTGGGCACGGCCGGCGCCGGCTTGGCGCTCGCCGGCAGTGGTTGGCCGAGACTTTCCGCAAGCCGGGCCGCAGGTGCACCGGTCACCCCGGGCGTCCCGGCGGGCATCGCCGACGCCGCCACCATGGAGACACTGCCGGGTAAGAAGCCACTGATCAGGCTCGCCTACCGGCCGCCGAACTACGAATCCCCGCTGGATTATTTCCGCACCCCCATCACGCCGAACGACGAGTTCTTCATCCGCTATCACCTCTCGGATATTCCTGACGTCGATGTGGCGACCTACAAGATCGCGATCGGCGGCGACGGCGCCAATGGGCAGACCGAGCTCACGCTCGACGATCTGAAGAAGCTGCCGGCCTATGAGGTCGTCGCCGTCAACCAGTGTTCGGGCAACCGGCGCGGCCTGTCCAACCCGCACGTCGCCGGCGTCGAATGGGGATTTGGCGCCATGGGCTGCGCGCGCTGGAAGGGCGCCCGCTTGAAAGACGTGCTCGCCATCGTCGGCCTCAAGCCGGAAGCGATCGAGATCGCGTTCAACGGCGCCGACGGCCCAGCCTTCGACAAAACGCCCGACTTTATCAAGAGCATTCCGGTGTGGCGCGCGGTCGATGAATCGACTTTGATTGCGTATGAGATGAACGGTGCGCCGCTGCCGCGTCTCAACGGCTTCCCGGCGCGCCTGATCGTGCCGGGCTGGACCGGTACCTATTGGATGAAGCATCTCATCAGCCTCACCGCGCTGACCAAGCCGCTGGGCGGTTTCTGGATGAACCCGGCCTACCGCATTCCGGTGGGCATGTTCCCGGTGGTGGCGCGTTTCGTTTCCCAGGAGAACGCCACCTCGACGCCGATCACCGAGATCGTCGTCAACTCGCTGATCACCAGCCACGCCGACGGCGCCAAGGTGAAGGCCGGCAACAACACCGTCAGCGGCCTGGCGTGGGACGGCGGCTACGGCATCACCGGCGTCGCGGCCTCGACCGACGGCGGCAAGACCTGGTCGGCGGCGACGCTCGGCGAGGATCTCGGCCGCTACGCCTTCCGGCCCTGGACTTTCCAGCTCAAGACCAAGCCCGGCAAGAGCACGGTGATGATCAACGCCACCAACAAGATCGGCCAGACCCAGACCACGGCCTTGCTGTTCAATCCGGCCGGCTACCACAACAACGTGATGCAAAACATCACGCTGAACGCGGCTTGAGGGAGGCCATGATGCGCACGATCATTTTTGCCGTCACCGCCGCGCTTGTCGCGCTTCCCGCTCTCGCCGACGAGCCGACAATTCAGCTCAAGCCGGGTCCGGGTCTCGACAAGGTGGAAGGCAATTGCGGCGCCTGCCACAGCCTGGTCTATATCCAGATGAACTCGCCGTTTCTCAATGCGGCGGGCTGGAACGCCGAGGTCGCCAAGATGATCAAAGCGTTCGGCGCGCCGATCAGCGACGGCGACGCCAAAGACATCGCCGCCTATCTGGCCGCCAATTACGGGACGTGAGAAAGGCGTCCGCGTAGCGCGGACTTCAGTTTCGCGGATGGCTCCTCGCGTTCCGGCGTCGCGGCCAGGATCGGATTGCGCTGACCGCAGAAGGTGCGCTTGACCTCGGCGCGGGCGAACATCTCGTGGAGCTTGGCATCGCCGTTCACCAGCGTCAGCCGGTCGAGCAGGCAGGCGACCATCGCCCGGTCCACCACCTCATGGCCGGCGCTGCAATACCAGCCGGCGATTTGCATATTGGGCTGGTTGAATGGCCGCGCGAAGCCGAGGCAGCGGCGTTCATGGCCCTGGTCTGCGATGGCAAAATCCACCAGCGGCATCGGGCCGAATTTGCTGTCGATCTGGCCGTCGGGCTTGACGTCGTCGGTGACGGCGTAATCGACGATGCGGGTTGCGATCTCGCTCGACGCATCGAGGAAGCGATCGCTGGCCACGGCCGGCCGGTAGATTTCGACCATGACATAGGGTCCGGCATCGGCGGGCTCGCCGAAGCTCAGCAGGTCCTTGCGCGCACTGTCCTTGGCGCGGCGCTGGATGGCGTAGCTGTAGGTGCCGCCGGCAAGCTCGGGCATCAACAGCTCGAAGGCGGGGTAGGGACGCTCGACGGTGCTCCAGGCCGGCCGCGGCGCCGACGCCGAACCGAGCGCGGCGACGATGTCCGCAGGCGCGGCGAAAAAACTGGCAGCAGCCACGGCAAGGGCCGCAAGACCCCCCATATAGGCAAGGAGGCGCACGAAAGTGGCGCGGATGTCTTCTGGAATGGAATAGGAGGCCGGCCGCACGCACTCGTCCCAGCAACATTGTGTTAGGGACGTTTGTCGCCTAGAAGCGCTTCCGTTGCGGTTGCCAGGATGCTGAACAGGCAGTGAATTTTTTCGCGGAGAGTTAACAATGGGTTACAACGTCGCCGTGGTCGGGGCGACCGGCAATGTGGGGCGCCAAATGCTCGACATTCTGGCCGAGCGGTCGTTCCCCGCCGATGAAGTGATCGCGCTCGCCTCGCGGCGCAGCATGGGTACGGAAGTATCCTTTGGCGACCGCACGCTGAAGGTCAAAGCGCTCGAGCATTTCGATTTTTCCGGCGTCGATATCTGCCTGATGTCGGCGGGCTCCGCCGTGTCCAAGGAATGGTCGCCGAAGATCGCCGCCGCCGGCGCGGTGGTGATCGATAACTCGTCGTGCTGGCGCTACGATTCCGACGTTCCGCTGATCGTGCCGGAGGTCAATGCCGACGCCGTCGCGGGCTTCCGCAAGCGCGGCATCATCGCCAATCCCAATTGCTCGACGGCGCAACTCGTCGTCGCGCTCAAGCCGCTGCACGACAAGGCCAGGATCACGCGCGTCGTGATCGCCACCTATCAATCGGTCTCCGGCGCCGGCAAGGAGGCGATGGACGAATTGTTTTCGCAGACCAAGGCGGTGTTCCAGATCAACGAGGTCGAGGCGAAGCAATTTCCCAAGCGCATCGCCTTCAATATCATCCCGCAGATCGACACCTTCATGGAGGACGGCTATACCCGTGAAGAGTGGAAGATGGTGGTCGAGACCAAGAAGATCCTCGACCCCAAGATCAAGCTCACCGCGACCTGCGTGCGCGTGCCGGTGTTCATCGGCCACTCGGAAGCAGTGAATATCGAGTTCGCCGATCCGATCACGCCCGACGAGGCCCGCGATATCCTGCGCAGTGCGCCGGGCTGCCTGGTGATCGATTCCCACGAGCCCGGCGGCTACGTGACGCCCTACGAGGCGGCTGGCGAAGACGCGACCTATATCAGCCGCATCCGCGAAGACGCCACCGTCGAGAACGGGCTGGCGATGTGGATCGTGTCCGACAACCTGCGCAAGGGCGCGGCGCTCAACGCCATTCAGATCGCCGAATGCCTGATCAACCGCAAACTGATCACGGCGAAGCAGAAGGCGGCGTAACGCACACCGTGCGGCGTCGGCTTTAGCCTCGGCAGCCGCGCAGGAACTCGGTGCGGGCGTGCCGCTCGGCATCCGCCGCGGCGGGCGGCTGGGTGAGGCACCAGTCGAAATGGACCTGGCGTTCCGGCGCCCAGCGCGCCCCGCGCGCGCCTGCCGCGCAGTTCGGGCTCGACAGCGCCATATGGACCTGATTGAGCGCGGCGTCGGTATAGCCGGCGCAAAACGCTCGATCGGCCGCTTGCGCGGTGAATGGCGCGAAACACGCCAAGGCCGTTATCAAGCCCGCTATCAGGATTGCCGCCCTCGTCGATGTTTTGAGCATTGTTGCCTCCCTCGAATCGCCCCTGCCGTATTCTTCATGTCCGCTACTACAAGTCTAGCGAGCGTGCCGGCAGTGGCACGCGGCGTGCAGGGCCGCTAGGTTGCTGGAAACCGGGGTAACAGGGGATCAAACGATGACCGTCCGTCCGCGCCGTAGCGTGCTTTACATGCCCGGATCGAACGCGCGCGCGCTGGAAAAGGCCCGCGAGCTGCCGGCCGACGGCCTGATCCTCGATCTCGAAGACGCAGTGGCGCCGGAGGCCAAGGCACAGGCGCGCGAAGCGATCGTCAAATCGCTCAAAAACGGCGGCTTCGGCGACCGCGAAGTGCTGGTGCGCATCAACGGCCTCGACACCCGCTGGTGGGTGGAGGATCTCGACGCTGTGGCGTCGGCCGGGCCCGACGCGGTGCTGGTGCCGAAAGTGTCGGATCCCGGCCAGTTGCAGGATCTGGCGGCGCGCATCGTCGATATGGGCACCGACCCGCATGTCAGGGTCTGGGCCATGATGGAGACGCCGCTGGCCATGCTCAATGTCGGCGAGATCGCCGCCGCCGCGCTCGATTCCGAGACCCGGCTCTCAGGCTTCGTCATGGGCACCAACGACCTCGCCAAGGACACCCGCGCGCGCCTGGTGCCCGGCCGTGCGCCGATGCTGCCGTGGCTGATGAATTGCGTCGCCGCGGCGCGCGCCTACGGCCTCGACATCCTCGACGGCGTCTACAACGACCTCGGCAACGCCGAAGGCTTTGCCGCGGAGTGCCTGCAGGCGCGCGATCTCGGCTTCGACGGCAAGACGCTCATTCATCCGAAACAGATCGAGCCGTGCAACGCGGCGTTCTCGCCGACCGACGAAGAGGTGGCGACGGCGCGCAAGATGATCGCCGCGTTCGAATTGCCGGAGAACCGCGACAAGGGCGTAGTCCAGATCGACGGCCGCATGGTCGAACGCCTGCACGCCGAAATGGCCGAGCGCACGGTGGCGATCGCGGACGCGATCGCGAAGACAAAAGGCGCTGAAAAGATTCAGTCACCCTGAGGTGCCCGCGCGTAGCGCGGGCCTCGAAGGGCGACGGAAAAGACACTTCTAATTCTTCAATCGATACCCGGTCTTGAAGAACCACCAGACGATACTCATGCAGACTGCGAGAAATAGCAGCGTCATCGCCACGCTCACCGCGACATTCACGTCGGCGATGCCGAAGAAGCTCCAGCGGAAGCCCGAGATCAGATAGACCAGCGGATTGAACAGCGTCACCGTGCGCCAGAACGGCGGCAGCACGCTGGTCGAATAGAATGTGCCGCCGAGGAAGGTCAGCGGCGTGAGGATCAGGAGCGGCACGATCTGCAATTTCTCGAAACCGTCGGCCCATAGCCCGAGAATGAAGCCGAACAGGCTGAAGCTGACCGCCGTCAGCACCAGGAAGCTGATCATCCATACCGGGTGCACGATATGGATCGGCACGAATAGCCAGGAGGTGGCGAGGATGATGGTGCCGAGGACGAGCGACTTGGTCGCCGCGGCGCCGACATAGCCGAGCACGATCTCGAACGGCGACACCGGCGCCGAAAGCAGTTCGTAGATGGTGCCGACGAAGCGCGGAAAGTAGATGCCGAACGAGGCATTGGTCACGCTTTGCGTCAACAGCATCAGCATGATCAGGCCCGGCACGATGAAGGAGCCGTAGTTGACGCCGTCGATCTGGGTGATGCGCGAGCCGATCGCCGCGCCGAACACGATAAAATAAAGCGACGTCGAGATCACCGGCGAGACCACGCTCTGGAACAAGGTGCGCGCGGTCCGCGACATCTCGTACACATAAATGGCGCGCACGGCGTAGATGTTCATGGCTGGTGCCTCAGCAGGCCGACGAAAATGTCCTCCAGCGAGCTTTGCGTCGTGTGCAGATCCTTGAACCGGATGCCAGCGACGTTGAGCGCATCGAGCAGCGCCGTGATGCCGGTGCGCTCGCCTTTGGTGTCGTAGCTGTAGGTCAGCTCCTTGCCGTCGCCGCCCAGCGTCAGATTGAAGGGCTCGAGCGCCGCCGGGACGGCGTCGATGCGCTGCTGCAGCTCGAGCGTCAACTGCTTGCGGCCGAGCTTGCGCATCAATTCGACCTTGTCCTCGACCAGGATGATCTCGCCCTTGTTGATGACGCCGACCCTGTCGGCCATTTCCTCGGCTTCCTCGATGTAATGGGTGGTGAGGATGATGGTGACGCCGGACGCGCGCAGCGCGCGCACCAATTGCCACATGTCCTTGCGCAACTCGACGTCGACGCCGGCGGTCGGCTCGTCGAGGAACAGGATTTGCGGCTCGTGCGCCAGCGCCTTGGCGATCAGCACCCGGCGCTTCATGCCGCCGGACAGCGTCATGATCCTGGAATCGCGCTTATCCCAAAGCGACAGCTCTTTGAGCACTTTCTCGATGATGGCCGGATTCGGCGGCTTGCCGAACAGGCCGCGGGAAAAGCGCATGGTCGCTGGCGGCGTCTCGAAGGCGTCGGTGGTCAGTTCCTGCGGCACCAGGCCGATCAAGGCGCGCGAGGCGCGGTAGTCGGTGAGGATATCGTGGCCGTCGACGGTGACGGCGCCTGTGGACGGCTTGACGATGCCGCAGATGACGTTGATCAGCGTCGTCTTGCCGGCGCCGTTCGGCCCGAGCAGCGCAAAAATTTCGCCGTGGCGGATGTCCAGGTTGATGTCCTTCAAGGCCTGGAAGCCCGACGCGTAGGTCTTGCAGAGATGCGAAACGGAGATGGCGGGGTTCATTGGACGGGCAAGCGCGAGAAGGCAGTGACCGCCCGCGCTTCCTTACACCCTGGCCTTACACCCAAGGCCGCTCCGACTTGGCCTTCTGCTCGAAGCCCTCGATCTTGCCGGCCTTGAGATTGGTCATGCCGATATCGTCGAGGCCCTCGAGCAGGCATTTCTTGCGGTGCGGGTCGATGTCGAACTTCACCACGCCGCCGTCGGGGCCGCGGATTTCCTGCTTCTGCAGATCGACGGAGAGTGTCGCGTTGGCGCCGCGCTCGGCGTCGTCGAACAGTTTTTCCAAATCTTCCGGCGACACCTTGATCGGCAGCACGCCGTTCTTGAAGCAGTTGTTGTAGAAAATATCGCCGAAGGAGGTCGAGATCACGCAAGTGATGCCGAAATCCATCAGCGCCCATGGCGCGTGCTCGCGCGAGGAGCCACAGCCGAAATTGTCGTCGGCGACGAGGATCTTCGCCTTGCGATAGGCCGGCTTGTTGAGCACGAAATCCGGGTTCTCGCTGCCGTCGTCGCGATAGCGCTGTTCCGAGAACAGGCCCTTGCCGAGTCCGGTGCGCTTGATGGTTTTCAGGTATTGCTTGGGGATGATCATATCGGTGTCGACGTTGATCATCTTCAGCGGCGCCGCGACGCCCTCGAGCACGGTGAACTTTTCCATCTTCGTTCCTGCGCAAAGCGAATGCTGAGCTTTCCGTAGCGGGTTAATGGGGATTCATTGGGCGCCGG
>JBAUYI010000160.1:0-12651 GCA_049584715.1 Xanthobacteraceae bacterium | reverse complement strand
CCACTGCGGACCGCTGAGCCTTTTGCCGAGCTCGGCCGGGGGCAGCGGCACTGAATACATGAACTCAGTCATCACCGGACCCATCTCGGTGACGAAGCGCTGGCAGAGCTCTTTGTAACGCCTGGCGTCGTTTTGCGAGAAACGCGCAATGGATTTGGCGGTGCTCTCGACGCTGCGGTGGATGGTCAGCGCCTTGCCGTCCCGGAACACCTGGGCGTGCTGCACCTCGGGATAGATGTAGGCGAGGCCGTACTTGTGCAGCTCGAGATCGGATAGAACCGGCCCCTCGCCGATGAAATGATAGGAGGAGTGCGAGTTGTGCTTAAAACCCGGCGCGACGAATTCGCTTGTGGAGCAGCCGCCGCCCATTGCATCGTTGCGCTCGACGACCGCGATCTTCAGGCCGGCTTTGGCCAGATATGACGCGCAGATCAGCCCGTTGTGCCCGCCGCCTACGATGATGCCATCGTATTCCATCGCCGCCTCCCTCGACCATTGTGGCGGACGGTCTTGAACGTGCCGTCGCGCGGAAAAATCATGTCACAGCTTGCGTCGTGCGACAACGTCGCACAAGGTGAGCAATCGCCCGCGAGGTGATCGAAAAAAGATACTGTTTGTTGCGGTGCGTGCCGAGTACGCGCTTTGTTATTTGCAGCGCGGCGGCCTGCGATGACCCGCCGTCATTCGCAAGGACTTACGTCACGCGAATCCTTGGCGGGCCGGCTTCCACAGCGCCGATCACGCGTGCGGCGGGATAACCGGCGGCGATGATCGTTTGCACGATCGCGTCGGCGCGTTCGGGTGCGCAGGACACCAACAGACCGCCGGAGGTTTGCGGATCGGTGAGCAGATGGCGCTGCCACTCCGGCAAGTTTTGCGGCAGCGTCACGTCATGGCCGTAGCTCGCCCAATTGCGCAGCGACGCGCCGGTGACGGCGCCCTGTTGCGCGAAACTGGCCGCCTCCGACAGCAGCGGCAGATCACGTGCGTGAATGACCAGCGTGAGCCCGGAGCAGCGCGCCATTTCGAGACCGTGTCCCAAAAGTCCAAAACCGGTGACGTCGGTGATGGCGTGCACGGTGGCATCTTTCGCAAGCACGGCGCCGACCCGGTTGAGCAGCGTCGTCGTCGCGATCATCTCGGCATAGCCGGGGGGCGACAACACGCCCTTCTTGATTGCGGCCGAATAGATGCCGACGCCGAGCGGCTTCGTCAAAATGACGGCGTCGCCCGGCTTGGCGTCGGATTTGCGGCGCACGTCCTCGGTCTTGCAGATGCCGATGACGGCGAGACCGTAGATCGGCTCCGGCGAATCGATCGAGTGCCCGCCGGCGACCGGGATGCCGGCGGAGGCGCACACCGCCGTGCCGCCCTTGAGGATTTCGCGCACAGTTTCCGGTGCGATCTTATCGACCGGGATGCCGAGGATCGCCAGCGCCATAATCGGCTTGCCGCCCATGGCATAGACGTCGGAGATGGCATTGGTCGCGGCGATGCGGCCGAAGTCGTAAGGGTCGTCGACCACCGGCGTGAAGAAATCCGTGGTCGCGATCACGCAGGTGCCGTCGTCGAGCTGCCACACCGCGGCGTCGTCGGGCGTCTCGGTGCCGACCAGCAATTGCCGGTACGGCGCCGCGAGCGGCTGATCCGCCAGAAGCTGCTGTAGCACAGAAGGCGCCAGCTTGCAGCCGCAGCCGCCGCCGTGGGCGAGACTGGTCAATCGCACCATTGGGACATTCATTGGCGTTTTCCCTTATACAGCGGCCGCGACGGCGGGGTTCCGCACCACGCGCCGCCATGCTTCGGCGAGCGCCCGCGCCGCGGCCGCAATATCTTCTTGCTTGGTGCCGCGCCCGAGCGACAGCCGCACTGCGCCGAGTGCCTTATCATGCGCGATGCCGAGCGCGGTCAAAATGGCGGACGGTTCCTCGCTGTCGGCGTGGCACGCGGAGCCGGTCGAGGCCATGACGCGCGGACATTTTTCCAAGACCTTGCGGCCCGATGCATCGGGGAACAGCACATCGAGCGTGTTCGGCAGCCGTTGCGTGGGATGACCCACGAGGACGATTCCCGCAATCTCGCGCTGCAAGGCGGCGAGCAGATCGCCGGACAATGTGGAGAGTCGCTGTGACTCCCGCTCCAGCATCGCGCCCGCGATCCGGCAGGCTTCGCCGAGTGCGACGATGTAGGGGACGTTTTCGGTGCCGGGCCGCCGCCCACGTTCCTGGCCGGCGCCGAGGAGAAGCGGCGGCAGTTCAACCCCGCGACGGATGTAGAGCACGCCGACGCCTTTCGGCGCATAGAGCTTGTGGCCGGCGATCGACAGCAGATCGGCGCCAAGCTCCTCGACGTCGACCGCGATCTTGCCGACCGATTGCGCCGCATCGATATGGACCAGAGCGCCGTGGTGCCGCGCCGCCGCGGCGATGTCCCTGATCGGTTGAATGGTCCCGATTTCGTTTTGCGCGTGAATAATCGTCACCAGCGCCGTCTCGTTATCGATCGCGGCAGCGACATGCGCTGGACTGATCAGTCCGTCAGTTTCAGCGACCACCCGTGTGACCTTGTGTCCCTCGTCTTCGAGAAAGACGCAGCACGCCTCGGTCGCCGGATGCTCGATCGTGCTGCTGACGACGTCGCGGCGCCTATCGTCGATCCGCACCGCGCCACGAATGGCGATATTGCTCGCTTCGGTGCCGCCGCTGGTAAAGACGATCTCGTCGGGCGTCGCGCCGATCAGGGCTGCGACCTCGGCCCGTGCCGCTTCGACCGCTTCGTGCGCGCGGCCGCCAAGACCGTGCGCCGACGATGGATTGCCGAACTCGCCGCGCAGATAAGGCAGCATGGCGTCGAGCACCGCGGCATCGACCGGCGTGGTCGCGTTGTGGTCGAGATAGATGGGCGCCGTGCTCATCGCCGCTTCACGATCTTGAAAATGTAGACCTCGCCGTCGCGCGTTTGCGCGCTCAGTATATGTCCGGTCTGGTTGGTGAATGCGGGCACGTCGATCGCGGTCAGCGGATCGGTGCATTCGAGCACCAACGTGCCGCCGACCGGAATAGTGCGCAGCGCCTTCTTGGCCCGCAAAACAGGTTGAGGACAGCGCAGGCCGCGCAGGTCGAGCACGGTTTCGTTGCCGTGGCGGCTCGCGGCTTGCCGAAGCTCGATCACGTTGCGGTCAGTTCCTTCGACTTGATGGTGTATTTGAAATTATCCGCATCGAGGCAGTCGAGCCGCGTATTGCCGGTCTCGCCCTGCGGATACATCAGGAACGCGAGCTTCGGCCCGTTCGAGCCGGGCAACGCCACGTCGTGGGCGAAATTGTAGGCGAGCCAATTGCCCTCCCAGGCGCCGAACAAGGTTTTACGCGCGGCGGCGACCTTCGGATCGTCGATGGCAAGATTGGCGGGCGGTTCCTCAAGCACGACCTTGCGTACGTCGGCGGGATCGGTCGCCACCCAGCCGTAGCCGGCGAGGAACACTTCGGCGCGGCAATGCTGCGCCTTGGTGATGACTTCCGAGCCGGCGCCGAGCGCCTTGTAGCCGAACTTCGACGGCGCGACGCGGATACCGTAGACGTCGCGCGCCGGAATGCCGGCGGCCCGCACCAAGCCAACGAACAGCGCATTGAGATCGGCGCACTTGCCGCCGAGATTTCCGGTTTTGAGCATCGCTGAGATATCGCCGATGCCGCAGCCGCGCACTTTGGCGTCGCGGAAGGTGTTCTCGACCACCCATTCGTAGGTGGCGTGGACCTTCGCGATTTCGCTCTTCTTGCCGGCGATGATCTTGTCCGACGTCTCTTTGACGATGCCGTCGACCGGAATGAGCTCAGTGCCCGCGGTATTGAATTTGCGCTCGGCCGCAGCGAGATCGATCGCGAGCTTGCCGGGCTTGGTCAGATCGACGGCGCGGTCTTGCGTCGCAATCCTGCTGGTGACCTCGACCACCGGCGCTTCTTCGCTTGCCGCCCAGGCGACGTGCAGCATCTCGGCGCCGTAATGGGGATCGCGCGCCAGCACCGCCTTGCCGTTAGTCGTCCATTGGCTGTCGCTCGATTTGATCCAATCTTTCTGATCGACCGACGGCAGCGGGATCCAGGCCTGGGTGACGCCGTCAGGTTTTGCGATCTCGAGCCGCGTCGTGATCTGGAAATTGCGCCAGATGCCGGGGGTCGGATCGAAGTTCACGTCAGCGCGGGCGAGCGTCGGCAGTTCCGCGGCGAACGTCAGCGCTACGCCGGCTTTGAGAAATTCGCGTCTGTGCATGGCCGTGCTCCAAACTATCTATTGCCGGCATTTTTGATTGACATGGAACCGCCCGCGTCCAGCGCGGACGAGAGCTTGCCAGGATCGATGGCGTCCCAAGCGAAATCGGTTTCGATGACGAATTTTGGCTGCAAGCTTCCGTCGAGCACGAAAGTGGTGGGCAGCGTTGCGACGTTCCATGCCTTGGCGACCGCACGGTCGCGATCGAGCAGGACAGGGAAATCGACCGGTGTGGTGGCGAAGAAACGCTGCACGCTCCGGTCGGCGTCGGCCACCGCGATCGCCAGCACCTTCACGTTGCCACCGGCGCGCGCGGTCAAGCGATTGAGTGCCGGCAATTCCTCGCGGCACGGCTCGCACCAGGTGGCGAAGAAATGCACCAGCGCGACATGGCCGCGCGCGGCTTCCAGCGCGACGTTCGCTCCTGTTGTATTCGGCAAGGAAAATTTCGGCTGCGCGCCGGCGGTCCAGCGCTGCAATTCGGCGGCCGCGGCGCGCGGCGGCGGCATCGCACAATAAAAAACAGCCCCCGCGCAACAGAGCGCAGCGACTGCTTTCAGGCGCCGAATCTTCAAGCGAAATGTGCCCCGAACCTCGGGAGCCGAGCGAAACGTCACGACACAATCATAGTGCGCCAGAGCGCCTTGCCGATCAACACGATTGCGGCATCGCTATCTCCTGCACTGAATTATTTTGTCGCATCATGGGCGTGGGCCCCGGCCGCCGCCGAAAAACTCAACGCTTTCAGCCCTCGCGCGATCTATGCTGCACTGCACAAATAGGCGCCAGCGGAACCCAGCTTGTTTGACACTGTTATCGTTCAAAAATACGCTTCAAAACCTTAGTCTGCATACCATTCATCGACACCCTCTATCGGCCGATAGAGGGTGGCAGGGATGTCCCCCGTCGGGGGCAAACGTCTGAGGAGACGACCTTGAATATGGAACTCTCGCGGCGCCGCTTCTTGGCGGGCGCCAGCGCGGGTCTTGCCGGTACCACCATCGGGGCGCTCGGATTTGGAGGCGTCGAAGCCGCTTATGCCGCGGCGATACGGCCCTTCAAGCTCATCGGCACCACCGAAACCCGCAACACCTGCACTTATTGTTCCGTCGCTTGCGGTATCATCATGTATTCCAAGGGCAACCTTGCGAAGGGTGAGCAGGCCGACATCATCCACATCGAAGGCGACGTCGACCACCCGACCAATCGCGGCACGCTGTGCCCGAAGGGCGCGGCGTTGCTCGACATCGTCCATGCCGAGACCCGCCTGAAATATCCCATGGTGCGCAAGCCCGGCTCCGACAAGTTCGAGCGCGTCACCTGGGATTATGCGCTCGACCGTATCGCGCGCCTGATGAAGGACGATCGCGACAAGAACTTCATCGCCAAGAACGCCGACGGCACCACGGTGAACCGCTGGATCTCCACCGGCTTCCTCGCGGCGTCGGCAACCACTAACGAAACGGCCTGGGCGACCTACAAGGTCGTGCGCAGCGCCGGAATGCTCGTATTCGACAACCAAGCGCGGGTCTGACACGGCCCCACGGTGTCCAGTTTGGGCCCAACGTTTGGTCGCGGAGCGATGACGAATTCGTGGACCGATATCAAGAACACGGATCTCGTCGTTATCATGGGTGGCAATGCCGCTGAGGCGCATCCGTGCGGATTCAAATGGGTCACGGAGGCGAAAGCCAATCGTGGCGCCAAGCTGATTGTCGTCGACCCGCGCTATACGCGCTCGGCATCGGTGGCCGACTATTACGCCCCGATCCGCCAGGGCACCGATATCGCGTTCCTCAACGGCCTGATCAACTACTGCATCAGCAACGACAAGGTGCAGTGGGAGTATACCAAGAACTTCACCAACGCGACCTACCTGGTGAAGGAAGGTTTTGACTACCAGGACGGCCTGTTTACCGGCTTCGACGAAAGCAAGCGCGATTACGACCGCTCGACCTGGGATTACCAGATCGGGCCGGACGGCTTCATCCTCACCGATGACACGCTGCAGGATCCGCACTGCGTCTGGAACCTGCTCAAGAAGACCATAGCGGTCTACACGCCCGAAATGGTCGAACGCATCTGCGGCACGCCGAAGGACAAGTTCCTCAAAGTCGCGGCGATGATCGCCGAGACCTCGGCCAAAGATAAGTTCATGACGTCGATGTATGCGCTCGGCTGGACCCAGCACTCCAAGGGCTCGCAGAACATCCGCACCATGGCGATGCTCCAGCTCATCCTGGGCAACATCGGCTGTCGCGGCGGCGGCATGAACGCGTTGCGCGGCCACTCCAACATCCAGGGCCTGACCGACATCGGATTGATGTCGCATCTGATCCCCGGATATCTCAACATTCCGGTCGACAAGGAAGACAGCCTCGACAAATACATGTCGACCAAGGGCTTCAAGCCGTTGCGGGCGAACCAGACCAGCTACTGGCAGAACTACAAGAAGTTCTTCGTCAGCTTCCAGAAGGCGATGTGGGGCGACGCAGCGACGGCCGACAATAACTGGGCTTACGATTGGCTGCCCAAGCTCGACGTGGCCGCCTACGACGTGTTGCGTGCTTTCGAGCTGATGTTCCAAGGCAAGATGAACGGCTACTTCTGCCAGGGCTTCAATCCGCTGTTGGCGTTTCCGAACCGGAAAAAGCTCACAGTGGCGCTGGCGAAGCTGAAGTGGCTTGTCATTATGGATCCGCTCGACACCGAGACCGGGCGGTTCTGGGAGAACCACGGCGAATTCAACGACGTGGATACGGCATCGATCCAGACCGAGGTCATCCAGCTGCCGGCGACCTGCTTTGCCGAAGACACCGGTTCGCTGGTCAATTCCGGGCGTTGGCTGCAATGGCACTGGGCCGGCGGCACGCCGCCGGGCGAGGCCAAGAGCGACGTCTGGATCATGGCCCAGCTCGGCCAGCGCCTCAAAGCGCTCTACCAGAAAGAAGGCGGCGCATTCCCCGACCCGATCGTCAACCTGTCATGGAACTACAAGGACCCGGGCGATCCGACGCCGGAAGAACTGGCCCGCGAGATGAACGGCTCGGCGCTCGAAGACGTGCCCGATCCGGCCGACGCTACCAAGATGATCCTGCAGAAAGGCAAGCAGCTCGTCAGCTTCGCCGCACTGCGCGACGACGGCACCACTGCGTGCGGCTGCTGGATCTATTCCGGCAGCTTCAACGAGGCGGGCAACAACATGGCCCGCCGCGACAACAGCGATCCAGCCGACCTCGGCACGTTCTCGAAGTGGGCATGGTCGTGGCCGCTCAATCGACGCATCATCTATAATCGTGCGTCGGCGGACCTTTCGGGCAAGCCGTGGGATCCGACACGCAAGCTCATGGAGTGGAACGGCACGGTGTGGGTCAGCGATGACGTGCCCGACATCGCGCCCAACGCCAAGCCCGAAGTGGTCGGCCCCTTCATCATGCAGCCGGAAGGCACCGGACGCCTGTTCGCGCGCGCGACCATGCGCGAAGGGCCGTTCCCGGTGCACTACGAACCGTTCGAATCGCCGATTGCCAATCCGATCAATCCCAAGATCAGGGGCAATCCGGTGGCGCGCGTGTTCAAAGGCGACATGGAGCAGTTCGGCGACGCCAAGGAGTTCCCCTACGCGGCGACCTCCTACCGGCTCACCGAGCACTTCCACTATTGGACCAAGCACAGCCAGATCAATGCTTCACTGCAGCCGGAATTCTTCGTCGAGATCGGCGAAGAATTGGCCAAGGAAAAGAGCATTGCCAACGGTAGCTGGGTCCGCGTCTGGTCGAAACGCGGCTCGGTGAAAGCCAAGGCCTATGTGACCAAGCGCATCAAGCCGATGATCTGCGACGGCAAGACCGTCCATGTCGTCGGCATCCCGCTGCATTGGGGCTTTATGGGGCGCGCCCGCAAGGGTTTTGGGCCCAATTCGCTGACGCCCTATGTCGGCGATGCCAATGCCGAAACGCCTGAGTTCAAGGCGTTCCTGGTCGACATCGAGTCCATCCCGTCCGGACCGGTGGCGTAGGGAGGAAGCCATGGCATTCGAATTCGAGCTTCCCAACCCGAATACGGTGAACCCGACGACAAATCTGAGCGACGCCGATCTGGTGCGCCGCTCGGCCTCCTCGGTGCCGGCGCCGGCGCGACAGCTCACGCCGGTGGCCAAGCTGATCGACGTCTCGAAATGCATCGGCTGCAAGGCCTGCCAAGCGGCGTGCCTGGAATGGAACGACAAGCGTGCCGACATCGGCACCTTTTCCGGCTCCTACGACAATCCGGCCGACCTGACGCCGGAAATGTTCACGCTGATGCGCTTCACCGAGTGGGTGAACCCGCAGACGCAGAATCTCGAATGGCTGATCCGCAAGGACGGCTGCATGCATTGTGAGGACCCGGGGTGCCTGAAGGCCTGCCCGGCGCCCGGCGCTATCGTGCAGTATTCCAACGGCATCGTCGACTTCGTGCACGAGAACTGCATCGGCTGCGGCTATTGCGTGCGCGGCTGTCCGTTCAACATCCCGCGCATCTCCAAGGTCGACAACAAGGCCTACAAGTGCACGCTGTGCTCCGACCGCGTCGCCGTCGGCCAAGGTCCGGCTTGCGCCAAGGCCTGCCCGACGCACGCGATCACCTTCGGCACCAAGGAGGAGATGAACAAGCATGCCGCCGACCGCATCAAGGATCTGAAGTCCCGCGGTTTTGCCAACGCGGGCCTGTACGATCCGCCCGGCGTCAGCGGCACCCACGTGATGTACGTGCTGCATCACGCCGACCAGCCGGAAATCTACGCCAACCTTCCCGCCAATCCGCGCATCAGCCCGATCGTGGAATTGTGGAAGGGCACCGCGACCAAATATTTAGGCTTGGCTGCGATGGGCCTCATGGTCGCGATCGGCTTCGTGCATCACCTCGTCGAGGGCCCCAACACGGTCAAGCCCGAGGATGAGGAAGCCGCCAAGCGGCTGGCAGGGAGCGGTCGGCCATGACGGCGTATGATGTCGAGCCGGGCGACAGCGTCCATCCAGGCAATCCGGTCACCGTCGACCGCTATACGGCCGGCGCGCGCGTCAACCACTGGATCACGGCAACGTGCCTGGTGCTGCTGGCGCTGTCCGGCCTCGCGCTGTTCTCGCCGTGGCTGTTTTTCCTCACCGGCCTGTTCGGCGGCGGCCAGTGGACGCGGGCCATTCATCCGTGGATCGGCGTGGTGCTGTTCTTCAGCTTCGCCGGACTGTTCATACGGTTCTGGCGGGCGAACTTGTGGAAGGCCGAGGACGGCACCTGGCTGGCGCGACTGCGCGACGTAATCGGCGGGCACGAGGAGCGCCTGCCGGAAGTCGGCAAATACAATGCCGGCCAGAAGGCGGTCTTTTGGCTGATGTCGATCCTGATCATCGTGCTGATCAGTAGCGGCCTGGTGATGTGGGACCAGTATTTCTACGGCTACACCAATATCGAGCAGAAGCGCATCGCGGTGCTGGTCCATTCCGCGGCGGCAGTCACCATCATCTGCGTCTGGATCGTACACGTTTATGCCGCGATCTGGGTGCGCGGCACCATCGGCGCCATGACCCGCGGCCAGGTCACCGGCGGCTGGGCCTGGCGGCACCATCGCAAGTGGCTTCGCGAGCTGGTTGGTGGTAAATCGAGCTGAATAACGGCCGGCGCCCGCCGCGGGCGGGCGCCGTTCACCGGTTGGTCACGTGGCCCGTGCGGTTCGTGAGGTAATTGATGAGTAAGGCCGGCGCCGCTGGGCACGATCCGATCCCGATCGGAGACATCGCGGCGCCACCGTTTGTGCGCCTGCCCGATCCGCTCACACTGTTTGCCACACGCTCGTTGCGCTTTCGCACGCTGGCCGAAGGCCATCAGCTCGGGCCTTATCTGCTTTTCCTCGCCGCCATCAGCGAATGCCAGCATCGCATCCAAAAAGACCTGCCGGGGCCCGATCTGCCGGCCGATGACGCCCGTGCGCGGGCGCGCGAGCACGCCATGCCGCCGCTCGACCGGACGCGGTTCACCGCCGATGCCGCGCTCGATGCGACGCTGGATCGGCTCTTGGCCTTGGCAGCCACCATCGACATGCCGGACAATGCCCGCTCCGCGATCGAGCGCGCCCGCAGCGCCAATGCCGCCGCGCGTGACGACATGGTGCGCGCGGTGCTGGCGGACGCCATTCCGGTCGAGACACTGGCGGATCACGTTTACATCGCCGCCGCGCTTCAGGTGCATTTCGCCCGCCTTGCGGCGCGGCTCGATCCGGCTGCGCTGGTGCCGATCGGCGACGGCGTCTGCCCGGCCTGCGGCGGCGCGCCGGTGGCGTCCGCGATCGTCGGCTGGAAGGGCGCCCACGGCACGCGGTTCTGCACCTGCTCGCTGTGCGCGACGCAATGGCATGTGGTGCGCATCAAATGCGTGCTCTGTGAATCCACCGCGGGCATCGCCTATGAGGAGCTCGACAGCGGACCGGACACGGTCAAGGCCGAGACCTGCGAAAGCTGCCACGGCTACGTGAAGATTCTGCACCAGCACAAAAATCCGCAGCTCGAACCGGTCGCCGACGACGTGGCCACGCTCGGGCTCGATCTCCTGCTGCGCGAGAACGGTTACCGGCGCGGTGCCGTCAATCCGTTCCTGCTCGGTTATTGAGGGCGCGAATGGCAAAAGCCCAATCCGCCGCACTGCGCAAGCTGCCCTCGGTCGACGAGGTGCTGCGTACGGCCGTGGCGGCGGACGCCGCTTCCCGGTTCGGCCGCTCCGCCGTGGTCACCGCGGTGCGCGAGACGCTTGCCGCGGCGCGCGCCAATCGTGTTCTGCCTGCCGGCTCAGACCATGTCGCGGCGACGGCACTGACGCGATTGGAAATCGCGCAGCGGCCGAACTTGCGGCCGGTGTTCAACCTCACCGGCACCGTGCTGCACACCAATCTCGGCCGCGCGCTGTGGGCGGAGGCCGCGATCGAGGCGGCGCAAGTGGCGATGCGCAACGCGGTTGCGCTCGAATTCGATCTCGGCGCCGGTCATCGCGGCGACCGCGACGATCTCATTCGCGATCTGTTGTGCGAATTGACCGGCGCCGAGGACGCCACCGTGGTCAACAACAACGCCGCCGCGGTCCTGCTGGTGCTCAACACGCTGGCCAAGGGCCGCGAGGCGATCGTCTCGCGCGGCGAGCTGATCGAGATCGGCGGCGCCTTCCGCATGCCCGAGATCATGAGCCGCGCCGGCGCCAAATTGGTCGAAGTCGGCACCACCAACCGCACCCACAAGAAGGATTACGTCGGCGCGCTCGGGCCGAAGACCGGACTCATCCTCAAGGTTCACACCTCGAACTATCGCATCGAGGGTTTCACCAAGGAGGTTTCCGCGCGCGATCTTGCGGCGCTGGCCCATGAGCGCAAAGTGCCGCTGGTCAACGACCTCGGCTCCGGCACGCTGATCGATCTCGCCCGTTACGGGCTGGCGCATGAGCCGACGGTCAAGGAAGCCGTCGCCGCCGGCACCGATCTCGTCACCTTCTCCGGCGACAAGCTTTTGGGCGGCCCGCAGGCCGGCTTCATCGTCGGCGCTAAGGACTTGATCGCGCGCATCAAGAACAACCCGATGAAGCGGGCGCTGCGCATCGACAAGATCCGCCTCGCCGCGCTCGAAGCGACGCTGCGGCTTTATCGCGACCCGGATCGCGTCGCCGAGCGCCTGCCGACGCTGCGCCTCTTGGCGCGGCCTAAAAAAGACATCGAGGCCGCGGCGCGGCGGTTGTTGCCGGTCATCGCCGCCAAGATCGGCGACGGCTTCGACGTCGCGATCGCGGCCTGCGCCAGCCAGATCGGCTCCGGCGCGCTGCCGATGGAAACGGTGCCCAGCGCCGGTCTGGCGATCAGGCCGCGCGCCGCCAAGCACAGCGGACGGTTGCTGACGGCGCTGTCCATGGCGTTGCGCCGGCTGCCGGTCCCGGTGGTCGGCCGCATCGAGGACAAGGCCCTCCTCCTCGACCTGCGCTGCCTCGACGACGAGGAGGTCTTCATAGCCAATCTCGCCACGCTGAATGCCGCGGAGAACGCCGATGCGCTGGCTTGACGCATTGGCGAAAAAAGCGCGGCCGGACGACGACGCCAGCGTCGCCGACCGCATGGCGGAAGCTTATGAGGCGTCGCGCCGCGGCGACTATGCGCGCGCACTCGAAATCTGGGGACCGCTGGCACATGCCGGCGTGGCGCGGGCGCAAAACAATGTCGGCGCCTGCTTCACCGAAGGGCTTGGTGTCGAACGCGACCCCAAGCTCGCATTGCAATGGCTGTCGCTGGCGGCAGCCGCCGGCGATGCCGTCGGCCAGCGCAATTGCGCGGCGCTCTATTTCAAGGGCGAAGGCGTGGAACAAGACTATGCGTGGG
>JBAUYI010000159.1:0-14447 GCA_049584715.1 Xanthobacteraceae bacterium | reverse complement strand
ATGCCGAACACCGCGATGTAGAGAAGCTCCGGGCCACCGACGACCAGCCGCAACGCATCCCCCATCGCCGCGATGTCCGCGGCGATGTTGAGCGTATTGGCAATGAGCAAAAGCCCCACCAAAGCATGCAGCAGCGCGGCCGGCATCGCCTTGCCGAGGTTCGCGGCCAGTCCCCGCCCGGTGACGGCGCCGATGCGGGCGCTGACCATCTGAATGGCGATCATGAACGGTGTGGTCAGGAACATTGTCCAGCCCAGCGCGTAGCCGAACTGGGCGCCGGCCTGGGAATAGGTCGCGATGCCGCTTGGATCGTCGTCGGCGGCGCCGGTGACCAGCCCCGGCCCGAGCATCGCAAACAGCGATTTTGCCGACCACCGTTTCTTCCGTTTCTCCGCCATTATGCTCTCGGCTCACCTCAACGGCCGCACCGGCCCGCCGACCAATGATAACAGACCCCATTTCGTTCCGTGTGACCTCGCTCCCAGCCGACTTGAACGTGTCACCCGAAAGGGCTAATGACCGCGGCAGCCGGGCCTCTTTTGTCAATCAATCAAGGACATTTGTCGGATGGCACGAAACAAGATTGCATTGATCGGCGCGGGTCAAATCGGCGGCACGCTCGCGCATCTGATCGGGCTCAAGGAATTGGGCGACGTCGTCATGTTCGACATCGCCGAAGGCGTGCCCCAGGGCAAGGCGCTCGATCTCGTCCAGTCGTCGCCGGTCGACGGTTTTGACGCCCGCTTCACCGGTACCAATTCCTACGAGTCGCTGGAAGGCGCCTCGGTCTGCATCGTCACCGCCGGCGTGCCGCGCAAGCCCGGCATGAGCCGCGATGACCTGCTCGGCATCAATCTCAAGGTCATGGAGCAGGTCGGCTCGGGCATCAAGAAATATGCGCCGAACGCCTTCATCATCTGCATCACCAATCCGCTCGACGCCATGGTCTGGGCGCTGCAGAAGTGCTGCGGGCTGCCCAAGCAGATGGTGGTCGGCATGGCGGGCGTGCTCGATTCCTCGCGGTTTCGTTATTTCCTGGCCGACGAGTTCAACGTCTCGGTCGAAGACGTCACCGCCTTCGTGCTCGGCGGCCACGGCGACACCATGGTGCCGCTGGTGCGCTATTCCGCCGTCGCCGGCATTCCGCTGCCCGATCTGGTCAAGATGGGCTGGACCACGGCGGCCCGCGTCGACGAGATCGTCGATCGCACCCGCAATGGCGGCGGCGAGATCGTCAGCCTGTTGCGCACCGGCTCGGCGTTCTACGCGCCGGCCGCGTCGGCGATCGCCATGGCCGAAAGCTACCTGCGCGACAAGAAGCGTGTGCTGCCGGCCGCGGCCTGGCTCAACGGCGAATACGGCGTCAAGGATCTCTATGTCGGCGTGCCGGTGGTGATCGGCAGCAAGGGAGTCGAGCGCATCGTCGAGATCGAGCTCAACAGCGCCGAGCGCGGCATGTTCGAGAAATCGGTGGGCGCGGTGGAATCCCTGGTCGAGGCCTGCAAGAAGATCGCGCCGGATTTGGGGAAGTAATCGTCTTCTTACTGTCATGCTCCGCGAAGGCGGGGCATCCAGTAATCACCGCAGACCGGGTTGTCGTACTGTGGCGTGATTGACGAGTGTCTTGTGTTTACTGGATTGTCCGCCTTCGCGGACAATGACAAGCGGTGGGGCCGCGAATGAACATCCACGAATACCAAGCCAAAGCGGTGCTGCGCGACTACGGCGTGCCGGTGCCGCGCGGCAATCCGGCGTTCAGCGTCGATGAGGCCGTAAAGGCCGCCAACGAGCTCGGCGGACCAGTCTGGGTGGTGAAAGCGCAGATCCATGCCGGCGGCCGCGGCAAGGCGGGCGGCGTCAAGGTCGTCAAATCGGTCGACGACGTGAAGAAGGAAGCGGCGCGGCTGCTCGGCTCGACCCTGATCACGCACCAGACCGGGCCGCACGGCAAGCAGGTCAATCGCCTCTACATCGAGGAAGGCTCGCCGATCGACAAGGAATTCTACCTGTCGATGCTGATCGACCGCGAAACCTCGCGCGTCGCCATCGTGGTCTCCACCGAAGGCGGCATGAATATCGAGGAAGTGGCTCACGACACGCCGGACAAGATCGTGACCATTTCGGTCGATCCGGTCGCCGGCGTCTGCCCGCATCATGTGCGCAGCGTGGCGCAGGCGTTGAAGCTCGATGCCGATCTGGCGAAGCAACTGGGGCCGCTGCTCTCCAACATCTACAAGGCCTTCATCGACACTGACATGAGTCTCCTCGAGATCAATCCGCTGGTCGTTACCAAGGACAAGAAGCTGATCTGCCTCGACGCCAAGACCGACTTCGACAACAACGCGCTGTTTCTGCATCCGAAAATTGCCGCGCTGCGCGACGAGACCGAGGAAGACGCCAAGGAGATCGAAGCCTCGAAATTCGATCTCAACTACATCGCGCTCGACGGCTCGATCGGCTGCATGGTCAACGGCGCTGGTCTCGCCATGGCGACCATGGACATCATCAAGCTCTACGGCATGGCGCCGGCCAATTTTTTGGACGTCGGCGGCAGCGCGACGAAGGACAAGGTTGCGGCCGCGTTCAAGATCATCACCTCCGATCACAACGTGAAGGGCATTCTGGTCAACATCTTCGGCGGCATCATGAAATGCGATGTGATCGCCGATGGCGTCGTCGCGGCCGTGAAAGAAGTCGGCCTGCGCGTGCCGCTGGTGGTGCGGCTCGAAGGCACCAATGTCGAGCTCGGCAAGGACATCATCGCCAAGTCGAATCTCAACGTCACGTCGGCCGACGATCTCGACGATGCGGCGCAGAAGATTGTCAAAGCGGTGAAGGAGGCGGCGTAATGTCCATCCTCATCGACAAGAACACCAAAGTCATCTGTCAGGGATTCACCGGCAAGAACGGCACCTTCCATTCCGAGCAGGCGATCGCTTACGGCACAAAGATGGTCGGCGGTGTGTCGCCCGGCAAAGGCGGCTCGACGCACCTCAATCTGCCGGTGTTCGACACCGTCGCCGAAGCGCGCGAAAAAACCGGCGCCGATGCCAGCGTGATCTATGTGCCGCCGGCCGGCGCGGCCGATGCCATCGCCGAGGCCATCGCGGCGGAGATTGCGTTGATCGTGTGCATCACCGAAGGCATTCCGGTGAGCCATATGGTCAAGATCAAGCGCGCGCTATGCGGTTCCAAATCGCGCCTGATCGGGCCGAACTGTCCCGGCGTCATGACCGCCGGCGAATGCAAGATCGGCATCATGCCCGGCAATATTTTCAAGCCCGGCAAGGTCGGCATCGTCTCGCGCTCCGGCACGTTGACCTACGAGGCGGTGTTCCAGACCACGCGGGAAGGGCTCGGCCAGACCACCGCGGTCGGCATCGGCGGCGATCCGGTGAAGGGCACCGACTTCATCGAAATGCTGGAAATGTTTCTCGCCGACAAGGCGACCGAGGCGATCGTCATGATCGGCGAGATCGGTGGCTCGTCGGAAGAAGACGCCGCGCAGTTCCTCAAGGACGAAGCCAAGCGCGGCCGCAAGAAGCCTATGGTCGGCTTCATCGCCGGGCGCACGGCGCCGGCAGGGCGGCGCATGGGCCATGCCGGCGCCATCATCGCCGGCGGCAAGGGTGGCGCTGACTCCAAGATCGCCGCCATGGAGGCGGCCGGCATCAAGGTTTCGCCGTCGCCGGCAAGGCTCGGCCATACGCTTGCCGAAATATTGAAATCTTGATTCATTTCTATCGTCTTTTGCCTGCCGCATCGAGCCATTAAATAGGATACAAAGAGAAATCCCTGCGCCGGGCCGGGCTGATTCGCGTCTTTCCGTATCTTTCGGGTTCGCGTTTCGCGCCTCGTTTCTCGCCCTCTCGTTCAAGGATTCCTCCGCAAAGGAATCGCTCAGGAAACCCACCATGTCCCGCCAGGACGCCAACGCCGCCTTCGCCCTCACCTCGTTCCTCTACGGCAGCAATGCTCCCTATATCGAGGACCTCTACGCCCGCTACGAAGCCGATCCGCAGACGGTCGATGCCGAGTGGCAGTCGTTCTTCCAGAGCCTGAAGGACAATGCCGCCGACGTTGAAAAGAATGCCCGCGGCCCGTCTTGGGGCCGGCCGGGCTGGCCGCCGCTGCCGGGCGGCGATCTGGTCGCGGCGCTCGACGGCAACTGGGCCGAGGTCGGCAATGGCGTCGGCATCAAGGTCAAGACGCAGGCGCAAAGCCGCGGTGTCGAGCTTTCCTCAGCCGATATCGAGCGGGCGACGCGCGACTCGATACGGGCGCTGATGCTGATCCGCGCCTATCGGGCGCGCGGCCACTTCCACGCCAATCTCGATCCGCTCGGGCTCGAGCCGGTCAAGAACGAAGAGGAGCTCGATCCGCGCACTTACGGCTTTGGCGAAGCCGATCTCGACCGGCCGATTTTTCTCGACAAAGTGCTGGGGCTTGAATTCGGCACCATCCGCCAGATCGTCGCCATCCTGCGACGCACCTATTGCCAAACGCTCGGCGTCGAATTTCTGCACATCTCCAACGGCGCGCAGAAAGGCTGGATTCAGGAGCGCATCGAAGGCCCGGACAAGGAGATCACGTTCACTCGCGAGGGCAAGCGCGCCATCCTCAACAAGCTGGTCGAAGCCGAAGGTTTTGAAAAATTCAGCGACCTGAAATTCACCGGCACCAAGCGCTTCGGTCTCGACGGCGGCGAATCGATGATCCCGGCGCTGGAGCAGATCATCAAGCGCGGCGGTGCGCTCGGCGTGCGCGAGATCGTCATCGGCATGCCGCATCGCGGCCGGCTCAACGTGCTGGCGCAGGTCATGGGCAAGCCGCACCGCGCCATCTTCCACGAATTCAAGGGCGGCTCGTCGACGCCCAACGAGATCGAGGGTTCGGGCGACGTCAAATATCACCTCGGCGCCTCGTCGGACCGCGAGTTCGACGCCAACAAGGTGCATCTGTCGCTCACCGCCAATCCGTCGCACCTGGAAATCGTCGATCCGGTGGTGCTCGGCAAGGTGCGCGCCAAGCAGGATCAGCTCGGCGCCACGCCGGAGGACCGCACCATGGTGATGCCGCTGCTCATTCACGGCGATGCGTCGTTTGCCGGGCAGGGCGTGGTGGCGGAATGCCTGGGACTCTCCGGCTTGCGCGGCCACCGCACCGGCGGCTCGGTGCATTTCATCCTCAACAACCAGATCGGCTTCACCACCAATCCGCGTTATTCGCGGTCGTCGCCTTACCCTTCCGACGTCGCCAAGATGATCGAGGCGCCGATTTTTCACGTCAATGGCGACGATCCGGAAGCCGTCGTCTTCGCCGCCAAGATCGCGACCGAGTTTCGGCAGAAATTCCAAAAACCGGTCGTCATCGACATGTTCTGCTATCGCCGCCACGGCCACAACGAGGGCGACGAGCCGCAGTTTACCCAGCCGCTGATGTACAAGGCCATCGCCGCGCATCCCTCGACCTTGGAAATCTACGGCAACAAGCTCATCGGCGAGGGCGTCGTCACCGCGGGTGAAGTCGAGAAGATGAAGGCGGACTGGCGCGCCCGCCTCGATGTCGAGCTCGAAGCCGCGCAAAGCTACCGCGCCAACAAGGCCGACTGGCTCGACGGCCGCTGGGCCGGATTTCAGAGAGCGGGCGAGGCCGACGATCCGCGCCGCGGCCATACCGGCGTCGAGATCGCCAAGCTCAAGGAGATCGGCGACAAGATCACCACGCTGCCGCCGGGCTTTCACCTGCATCGCACGCTCAACCGGTTCTTCGACAGCCGCCGCAAGTCGATCGAGACCGGCGTCAATATCGACTGGTCGACCGCAGAGGCGTTGGCTTTCTGCTCGTTGCTGCTCGAAGGCCACAAGGTGCGGCTGTCCGGCCAGGACTCCGAGCGCGGCACGTTCTCGCAGCGCCATTCGGTGCTGCACGACCAGGAGAACGACAATCGCTACACGCCGTTCGCCCATCTCGGCGAAGGCCAGGCCCGCTTCGAAGTCATCAATTCGATGCTCTCGGAAGAAGCCGTGCTCGGCTTCGAGTACGGCTATTCGCTGGCCGAGCCCGATACGCTCACACTGTGGGAAGCCCAGTTCGGCGATTTCGCCAACGGCGCGCAGGTCTTGTTCGACCAGTTCATCTCGTCGGGCGAACGCAAATGGCTGCGCATGTCGGGGCTCGTGTGTCTCCTGCCGCACGGCTACGAAGGGCAGGGGCCGGAGCATTCGTCCGCCCGCCTCGAGCGCTTCCTGCAGATGTGCGCCGAGGACAATATGCAGGTCGCCAACTGCACGACGCCGGCGAATTATTTTCACATCCTGCGCCGCCAGCTCAATCGCGACTTCCGCAAGCCGCTGATCCTGATGACGCCGAAGTCACTGCTGCGCCACAAGCGCGCGGTGTCGCGGCTCGACGAGATGGGGCCGAATACCTCGTTCCATCGCCTGTTGTGGGACGACGCGCAGTTGCTGCCGGACGAGAAGATCAAGCTCGTCTCCGACGACAAGATGCGCCGCGTCGTCATCTGTTCCGGCAAGGTCTACTATGATCTCTACGAGGAGCGCGAGAAGCGCGGCATCAACGATATTTATCTTCTTCGCATCGAGCAGCTCTATCCGTTCCCGACCAAGGCGCTGATGCTGGAGTTGTCGCGCTTCAAGCAGGCCGAGATCGTGTGGTGCCAGGAAGAGCCGCGCAACATGGGCGGCTGGGTGTTCGTCGATATCTTCCTCGAATGGGTGCTCAACCAGATCGGCGCCAAACATCGCCGCGCACGTTACACCGGCCGGCCGGCATCGGCTTCGACGGCGGTCGGGCAGATGTCGCTGCATCAGGCGCAGCTCAAGCAGTTTCTGGAAGACGCATTGGGGTAGCGGAGGACGGACGACAGACGACAGATAAGAATTCTTCTTCCGTCCTCTTCATCCGTCGTCTGTCGTCAATGCGCTAACGGTCCCGCGAAAAAGGAATTGAATATGGCCGAGATACGTGTGCCCACTCTGGGAGAATCGGTCACCGAGGCGACCATCGGCAAATGGTTCAAGAAGCCGGGCGATGCCGTCGCCGTCGACGAGCCGCTGGTCGAGCTCGAAACCGACAAGGTGACGATCGAAGTGCCGGCGCCCGCCGCGGGCGTGCTCAGCGACATCTCTGCCAAGGACGGCGACACCGTTGCCGTGGGCGCGGTGCTTGGCCAGATCAAGGAAGGCGCTGGCGCCGCGCCGCCAAAAGCCGCGCCGCAACCTGCAGCACCGCCTGCGCCGCCTTCTGCTCCGCCAAAGCCAGCGCCTGCGGTTGCACCCGCTGCCGATAAGCCGCTCGCGCCGTCGGTGCGCAAAATGGCCGCGGAAACCGGCATCGACGCTACGGCGATGTCCGGCACCGGCAAGGATGGCAGGGTCACCAAAGGCGACATGCTGGCCGCGATTGAACGCGCCGCCGCACAGCCGACTCCGGTGGTGCAGCCGGCTGCCGCGGTGCAGGTCCGCGCGCCGTCGCCGGCCGATGACGCCGCGCGCGAAGAGCGTGTGAAGATGACGCGGCTGCGCCAGACCATCGCGCGGCGGCTCAAGGACGCGCAAAACACCGCCGCCATGCTGACGACCTTCAACGAGGTCGACATGGGTCACGTCATGGCGCTGCGCACGCAATACCGCGACCTGTTCGAGAAGAAGCACGGCACCAAGCTCGGCTTCATGGGCTTTTTCGTGCGCGCCTGCGTGCAGGCGTTGAAAGAAATCCCCGCCGTCAATGCCGAGATCGACGGCGCCGATATCATCTACAAGAACTAATATCACATCGGCATCGCGGTCGGCACCGAGCGCGGCCTGGTGGTGCCGGTGGTGCGCGACTGCGATCAAAAATCGCTCGCCGAGATCGAAAAGAGCATCTCGGATTTCGGCCGTCGTGCCCGCGACGGCGCGCTCAAGATCGACGAGATGCAGGGCGGCACCTTCACCATCACCAATGGCGGCATCTACGGCTCGCTGATGTCGACGCCGATCCTCAACGCGCCGCAATCCGGCATCCTCGGCATGCACAAGATCCAGGACCGGCCGATGGTGGTCGCCGGCAAGGTCGAGATCCGGCCGATGATGTATCTGGCGCTGTCTTATGACCACCGCCTGGTCGACGGCCGCGAAGCAGTGACGTTCCTCGTTCGCGTCAAAGAGTGTTTGGAGGAGCCGGCGCGGCTGGTGCTGGATTTGTAATCAATGCCCTACGACCTCATCGTCATCGGCTCAGGCCCCGGCGGCTATGTCTGCGCCATTCGCGCGGCGCAGCTTGGCATGAAGACTGCGGTAGTGGAGAAGCGCGCCACCTTCGGCGGCACCTGCCTCAATATCGGCTGCATCCCGTCGAAGGCGATGCTCAATGCGTCCGAGCTTTACGAAGAGGCCGAACACAAGTTCGGCGACATGGGCATCAAGGTCGGCAAGCCGAGCGTCGATCTCGCGACCATGCTCAAGTACAAAGAGAAGGGCGTCGAAGGCAACGTGAAGGGTGTCGAATATCTGTTCAAGAAGAACAAGATCGAGACGTTTCGCGGCTCAGGCCGCATTACAGCGCCGGGCAAGGTCGAGGTGAAGGCCGACGACGGCAAGACGCAGACTCTCGAAACCAAGAACATCGTCATTGCGACAGGGTCGGACGTGGCGCGGCTGCCCGGCATCGACATCGACGAAAAGCGCGTCGTGTCGTCGACCGGCGCGCTCGATCTCGCCAATGTGCCGCAAAAGCTCCTCATCGTCGGCGCCGGCATTATCGGGCTCGAGCTCGGCTCGGTGTGGCGGCGGCTCGGCGCCGAAGTGACGATCGTCGAATTCCTCGATCACATTCTGCCCGGCATCGATCGTGAGATCGCCAACCAATTCCACCGCATGCTGCAAAAGCAGGGCCTTGCCTTCAAACTATCGTCGAAGGTCAACGCAATCGATGCCTCCGGCAAAACGCTGAAAGTGAAAGTCGAGCCGGCTTCAGGCGGCGCTGCGGAGACGATCGAAGCCGATATCGTGCTCGTGGCGATCGGCCGCGTGCCTTACACCGAAGGCCTTGGCCTCGAAGGCATCGGCGTGAAAAAGGACAATCGCGGTCGCGTCATCATCGACGCGCTCTTCGGCACCAACGTCGCCGGCGTCTATGCGATCGGCGACGTCATCGCCGGGCCGATGCTGGCCCATAAGGCGGAGGAGGAAGGCGTCGCGGTTGCCGAAATCCTCGCCGGCCAGGCCGGCCATGTGAACTACGACGTTATTCCGAACGTGGTTTACACCTATCCGGAGATCGCTTCGGTCGGCAAAACCGAGGAGGAACTCAAGGCCGCTGGCGTCGCCTACAACGTCGGCAAATTTCCCTTCACCGCCAATGCTCGCGCCAAGGTGAACCTGACCACCGAAGGTTTTGTGAAAATCCTGGCCGACGCCAAGACCGACCGCGTGCTCGGCGTGCACATTCTCGGCCCGGATGCCGGCAACATGATCGGCGAGGCGGCGGTCGCCATGGAATTCGGCGCCTCGTCCGAGGACATCGCCCGCACCTGCCACGCCCATCCGACGCTGACCGAAGCGATCAAGGAAGCGGCGCTGACGGTAGCCAAGCGGGCGATTAATTTTTGATCGCTGTCATTCCGGGGCGCCGCAAAGCGGCGAACCCGGAATCCATAATCACAATCATTGCAGTAAAGTTTCGGCGCTAGTTCTGCGCCATCTGTGGGTGTGGATTCCGGGTTCCGAGCTTCGCTCGGCCCCGGAATGACGACTATTACAACGCCGCGATGAACGGTACCGCATGTGGCGCAATCAGCCCGAGTGCCAGCAGCACGAGCCCGACCACGCCAAGTCCGCCGGCGAACCAGGCGAGCCCGATCATGCCGGTGATCACCGCCGCGGAGGCGAGGACAATGCCGACCTGGAAGGCGGCGGACGACAATTCGTAATGGTGATATTTCGCCATGGCCAAATCGCGCTCTTCCACGGCCTCCTTGGCTTGTTCGGCAAGCTCGTCGCGTCCGGTTTTCGGTTCCGATTTCAGGCGCTCGACAGTCGCTTTCCAAGCTTCGATTTGCTTCTCCATCGCCGCCTTGACCGCGGGATCGGTGGCGCCGATGACCGCGACTGCCATCTCCTCGGCGGCGGTTGTGGCTTGCGTGATACGGATGTTCTTGGCCTGGAAGAATGCCCACAGGTCCGACGACTCGACGTTCTTGCTGATCGCCTCGGTCTGCGCGCCTTTGCCGGCCGTCTCCGAGAAGGACAGGAACAGCGCCAGGATCGCGATCACCAGCGCGATCCGTCTGTTGAAGCCTTCGCCGTGCTCGCCTTCCTGCGCCTTCTCGATCGCTTCGTGAATTTCCGACATGGTGGCCCCCGGGTTATGTCTGACGGCTAGTGTACCGTCACCCTGAGGTGGCCGCAAAGCGGCCCTCGAAGGACGACGGAACAGTCAGGCGCGTGGGTGGGCGGCGCGATAAGCGCCGATCAGGCGCTCGGCGTCGACCTCAGTATAAATTTGCGTGGTCGCCAGCGAGGCGTGGCCCAACAATTCCTGGATCGAGCGGATGTCGCCGCCGCGGGCCAGGAGGTGCGTGGCGAAGGAATGCCGTAGCGCGTGCGGTGTCGCGGTCTCCGGCAGGCCGAGCGCGCCGCGCAGCCGCGCCATGGAGAGCTGGATGATGCGCGGCGACAGCGGACCGCCCTTGGCGCCGACGAACAGCGGCCCGTCGTCGGGCAGATCGAACGGACAGAGCGCGACGTAATCCGCGATTAGCTTGCCGACCTGCGGCAGCAACGGGACCATGCGCTGCTTGCGGCCTTTTCCCATGACGGTGATGGTGTCGCGGGTGCCGACATCGGCGCGCTTTAAGCCCAGCGCTTCGGCGATGCGCAAGCCGCAGCCATAGAGCAGCGCCAGCACCGCGGCATCGCGCGCGTGAATCCAGGGCTCGCGCCCGTCGCCGGCCGCGATGTCGGGATCGGCGACGCGCTTGGCGGCGGTGACCGCGAGCGGCCGCGGCAAAGTCTTGCCGATTTTCGGCGCGCGCACGGCGGTCAGCGCGCCGACCTTGCCCTTGCCGTTGCGCTCCAGAAAACGACCGAAGGCGCGCACGCCGGCCAGCGCCCGCATCAGCGAGCGGCTGCCGATATTTTTGGCGCGCCGCGCCGCCAGGAAGGCACGCACGTCGGCGGGGGACAGCCTTGCCAATTCTTGCAGCGACGGCGCGCCGCCAAGGTGCTCGGCCAGAAACGCGAGGAACTGCAGCACATCGCGCCGATAGGCCTCGACGGTCTTCGGCGACATGCGGCGTTCGGCGCCGAGGTGGCCGAGCCAGCTTTCGATCTCTGCGGCGACTTTTGGCGCCATGAATGACGCGTCTGTCATGCCACTTCCATCCAGTCCATTTCATTCTTTAATTCGTTGAAGCAACGGACGCATACCCAGTCGTAGTCGGCGCCATGTTTGTGATCGTCGCAGGTTGTATATCCTTCGTGCTGATAATCCGGCCCCTCGAATTCAGCGAATGTGGCCCAACAGGCGGCGCAGTGGTCGTGATCCCAAGTTTCACTCCACTTCTGATATTTTTTGCGCCGGAGCTTAAGCCCCCGAAGCCCTTTGCAGTTACCGATTCGCCAATCCACCATATATGTTCCGGTAGCTGACTTGACACGATGAATATGTTCGCACCTCCATCTTAAGCCTTTGTTAGATTCCGATTCTGGTCCATGGCCAAGCGCGTCGTCGATGTCCTGGTCCCGGTCGCTCTTGATCGGGCCTATTCCTACCGGGTGCCGGACCAGCTGGAGCTGGCGCCGGGGGATATCGTCTGCGTGCCGCTCGGCGCCCGCGAGGCGACCGCGGTGGTGTGGGCGGACAATCCAAAGCCCAATCCGCGGCTCGACAACCGGCTCAAGGATGTCGAGCAAAAGCTCGAACTGCCGCCGCTGCGCCCTGAATTGCGCAGCTTCGTCGATTGGGTGGCGAACTACACCGTAAGCTCGCGCGGCATGGTGCTTCGCATGTGCCTGCGCATGGGCGAGCATTTGGGCGCCGAGCGCGAAAGGGTTGGCGTGCGGCTCGCCGGAGCGCCGCCGCAACGCATGACACCGGCGCGGCAGCGCGTGATGGCGCTCTTCGCCGACGGCATGGTGCGCGGCAAAAGCGACGCTGCGCGCGAGGCCGGCGTCAGCGTGGGCGTGATCGACGGCCTGATCGACGAAGGCACGCTCGAAGTTTTGGTGCTGCCGCCGGAGCCGGTGGCGCAAAAACCCGATCCGGATTTCGTGCAGTCGGAATTCACGTCCGACCAAAGCGCCGCCGCGGCCGCGCTCAAGGCGACCGTGGCAAAGGGCGATTATTCCGTGACCTTGCTCGACGGCGTCACCGGCTCGGGCAAGACGGAGGTTTATTTCGAAGCGGTGGCCGACACCATCCGCAGCGGCCGGCAGAGCTTGATCTTGATGCCGGAAATCGCGCTCACGGCGCAATTCCTCGACCGCTTCGCCGCCCGCTTCGGCGTGCGGCCGGCGGAATGGCATTCGGAGCTCAGCCCGCGCAAACGCGCGCGCACCTGGCGGGCGGTCGCCGACGGCGAAGTCTCCGTCGTGGTCGGCGCGCGCTCGGCGCTGTTTCTGCCCTACGCCGATCTCGGGCTGATCGTGGTCGATGAGGAACACGATCCGGCCTATAAGCAGGAAGACGGCGTGCACTATCACGCCCGCGACATGGCAGTGGTGCGCGGCCATATCGCGCGCATTCCCATCGTGCTGTCGTCGGCGACGCCGTCGCTCGAAACCGTGGTCAATGCACGGCGTGGGCGCTATCAGAAACTGGCGCTGCCCGAGCGCTTCGGCGGCCAGCTCGAGCCGGCGGTCGAGGCGATCGATTTGCGCGAGGCGCCGCCGACGCGCGGCCGCTTCATCTCACCGGTTCTCGCCGGCGCGATGCAGATCGCCATCGAGCGCGGCGAGCAGGCGCTGCTGTTTCTCAATCGCCGCGGCTATGCGCCGCTGACTCTGTGCCGCGCCTGCGGCTTCCGTTTCTCATGCCCGAACTGCGACGCCTGGCTGGTTGATCACCGCTTCCGCAAACATCTTGTGTGCCACCATTGCGGCTTCGCCATGCCGCATCCGGCCGCCTGCCCAAAATGCCAGGCGGCAAACTCGTTTGTTGCCTGCGGCCCAGGTGTCGAGCGCCTCGAAGAAGAGGTGCGCGAACTGTTTCCGCAAGCCCGCGTGCTGGTGCTGTCCAGCGACCTCGTCGTCTCGGTCGAGCGGCTGCGCGAGGAACTGGACGATGTCGCCCAGGGCCGCTTCGACATCGTTATCGGTACGCAGCTCGTCGCCAAGGGCCATCACTTCCCGATGCTCAATCTGGTCGGCGTGGTCGACGCGGATTTGGGCTTAAGCAATGGCGACCCGCGCGCCGCCGAGCGCACCTTCCAGCTTTTGCACCAGGTCATCGGCCGCGCCGGCCGCGACGCCGGCATGGGCCATGGCTATTTGCAGACGCATCAGCCCGAGCATCCGGTGATGCGCGCCCTGATCGCGCAGGACCGCGAGGCGTTCTACGACGCCGAGATCGAAGTCCGCGAGCGCGACCACTATCCGCCCTTCGGCCGCCTCGCCTCGATCGTCGTCTCCGGTCCCGACAAGCACGACACGGAATCCCACGCGCGCGCACTCGCCCGCGCCGCGCCAACCCACGACGAGGTGCGCATCCTCGGCCCCGCCGAAGCGCCGCTCGCCCTGGTGCGCGGCCGGCATCGCTTCCGGCTCCTGATCAAAGCGCCACGCAATTTCGATCTCTCGGCTTATCTGCGCCAATGGCTCGCGGCCGCGCCCAAGGCCAAAGGTTCGATCAAGCGCGATATCGATATCGATCCGCAGAGTTTTTTGTGAGGGGGTCGTAGCCCGGATAAGCGAAGCGATATCCGGGGTCAGCCCTCCCGCTACACCCCGCATATCGCTTGCGCTCATGCGGGCTACTTGCTTGATCGAGGCTTCCGCTTCGCGCGCGCCCGCGAAGCAAACTTCTTCCGTTCCGCAATGGCAAACGCGCGCCCCGCCCAAATCGTAAGCTCATCGGGATCGTCGTAGAGCCGTTCCGGCAGGCGCCAATACGGCAGCGTATGGCGCGTGGGTCGGCCCGAGCTCTTGCCGCGCGTATAGGTGAACGGCCGGCTGCCTTCGCGTTCGAAATCCGCAATGTTGGTCTCGTCCACTTTGAGATGGATCGCGCCGTCGACGATCAGCCCGAACATGAGACCGTCGGCGAAGATGCCGGCGCCGCTGAACATGCGCTTCACCGTCACCGGGCCGAATTGTGCGAACAGGTCGCGGATGAATTCGGGGTCCACGTGCGAGCTCCGCAGTCAGTCTTGCGTGCAACAGATGTAAAATGGCGTAGAAAGCGGCCTTGATCGCTTGGACAGCACTCTGTTCGCGTTGATGATC
>JBAUYI010000158.1:0-22796 GCA_049584715.1 Xanthobacteraceae bacterium | reverse complement strand
GACCAAACCTTTGCTCCGCACGCTGGCAGGCGAACGCAGCGCTGTTCCACCGATTTGGCTGATGCGGCAGGCGGGTCGGTATCTTCCGGAATATCGAGCAATCCGGGAGAAGACGAATGGTTTTCTTGACCTGTGTTTCAATCCGAAGCTTGCTGCAGAAGTCACGCTGCAGCCGATTCGCCGCTTTGGCTTTGACGCTGCAATCATTTTCTCGGATATCTTGGTCGTGCCGTATGCTCTCGGCCAACACGTGACGTTCGAAGCTGGTGAGGGACCGCGACTCGATGCACTCAAAGATCCTGCAGCGTTCAAACGATTACGAACGGAGATCGATCACGGCAAACTCGCGCCGGTCTACGAGACGATTGCTCGCGTCAAACCTGAATTGCCGCTTTCGGTCGCGCTGTTGGGATTTTGCGGAGCGCCGTGGACTGTAGCAACCTATATGATCGCTGGTTGTGGCACGGTGGATCAATCGCCAGCGCGGCTGTTCGCTTATTGGCATCCCGAAGCCTTCGCAAAACTTATCGATTTGTTGATCGAGGCCTCGGCGAGCTACCTGGTCGGGCAATTTGCCGCCGGGGTTGATGCCGTACAAATCTTCGATACCTGGGCGGGCGTGCTGCCGGCTGGCGAATTCCGCAAATGGTGCATTGAGCCGACGGCGCGGATTGTGGCAAGCGTGCGTGAACAATTTCCGGCCGCGCATATCATCGGCTTTCCGCGCGGTGCGGGGACCGAATTGCAGCGCTATCTGGATGCCGTGCCGATTGACGCGGTGGGGCTCGACTGGATGACGGAATTGAATTTTGCGCGCGACTACATTCAGCCGCTGCGGACCATTCAGGGCAACCTCGATCCGTTAGCGTTGCTCGCCGGCGGAGCGGCGCTCGATCACGCGACCGACGCTATCCTCGAGGCGTTCGGACGATACCCGTTCGTCTTCAACCTCGGCCACGGCATCTTGCCGGATACCCCGATCGGCCATGTGGAGCGCCTGATCGCGCGGGTTCGCAACCATGTATGAGTGGATCAAGGCGTTCCACATCATCGCCGTCATCGCTTGGATGGCGGGGATGCTCTATCTGCCGCGCCTGTTCGTCTATCACTGCGCTGCCGAGATAGGCTCGGTGCAATCGGAAACCTTCAAGGTGATGGAGCGGCGCCTGTTACGCGCCATCATCAACCCGGCGATGATCGCGACCTGGGTGTTTGGGCTATGGCTGGCTTGGCTCGGCCCTGATTCTCGCTATGGCTGGTTCGCCTCCGGCTGGCTTTGGGCCAAAATCATCCTGGTTCTTGGGCTCTCGGTCGTACATGGATTTTTGGCCCGGTGGATGAAAGATTTTGCCCAAGACCGTAACCGGAATTCGCAGAAATTCTATAGAATAATCAATGAAATACCCACTATCCTGATGATCCTCATCGTGCTGTTGGTGGTGTTGAAACCGTTCTGAAGTTCACGCGTTCTTAGGGCAAAATCACTCTCGCCTCTTGCTAGAACTGCGGTCTTTTCTTATGTTCGCAGCATCCCACCCGACGTAGGCGGATGCAGCTGAGTTCTGGCTCCAGTGGACTGGAGCCGATTGGTGCATCGGGGTCCGGGGCCCAAAGCTCCTTACAACCCAAGACCTACGATCTTCCTGCCTGCCCGCCGGCGAAGCTGCAATCCAATCCCACCGCCGGCTTAATTTCCATAGGACATTCTGAATGCGCGAAATGAAACTCCAAGAGCTCAAGACCAAGTCTCCGGCTGAGCTCGTCTCCTTTGCCGAAGAGCTCGAGGTCGAGAACGCCTCGACCATGCGTAAGCAGGAGCTGATGTTCGGTATCCTCAAGCAACTCTCGGCGCGCGAGACCGACATTGTCGGCGAAGGCGTGGTCGAAGTGCTGCCGGATGGTTTTGGCTTCCTGCGCTCGCCGGAGGCAAATTATCTGCCGGGGCCCGACGATATCTACGTCTCGCCCTCGCAAATCCGCCGCTTCGGGCTACGCACCGGCGACACCATCGACGGCCATATCCGCAGCCCCAAAGAAGGCGAACGCTACTTCGCTTTGCTCAAGGTCAACTCGCTCAACTTCGAGGACCCTGAGAAGGCGCGCCACAAGGTCAACTTCGACAATCTGACGCCGCTCTATCCCGACGAGTGGCTGAAGATGGAATTCGAGGATCCGACCAAGAAGGATCTCTCGGCCCGCGTCATCGACATTGTCGCGCCGGTCGGCAAAGGCCAGCGCGCGCTGATCGTGTCGCCGCCGCGCACCGGCAAGACCGTGCTGCTGCAAAACATCGCCCACTCGATCACCCACAATCATCCGGAATGCTATCTGATCGTGCTGTTGATCGACGAGCGGCCGGAGGAAGTCACCGACATGCAGCGCTCAGTGAAGGGCGAGGTGGTTTCCTCGACCTTCGACGAGCCGGCGGTGCGCCACGTCCAGGTCGCCGAGATGGTGATCGAGAAGGCCAAGCGCCTGGTCGAGCACGGCCGCGACGTGGTGATTTTGCTGGACTCGATCACGCGGCTCGGCCGCGCCTACAACACCGTGGTGCCTTCCTCGGGCAAGGTGCTGACCGGTGGTGTCGACGCCAACGCACTGCAGCGGCCAAAGCGCTTCTTCGGCGCCGCGCGCAACATCGAAGAGGGCGGCTCGCTGACCATCATCGCCACCGCCTTGATCGATACCGGCAGCCGCATGGACGAAGTGATCTTCGAAGAGTTCAAAGGCACCGGCAATTCGGAATTGATCCTCGACCGCAAGGTCGCCGACAAGCGCACCTTCCCGGCCATGGACATCACCCGCTCGGGCACCCGCAAGGAAGAACTTTTGGTGCCGCCGGATCAGCTCAAGAAAATGTACGTGCTGCGCCGCATCCTCAATCCGATGGGCACCATGGATGCCATCGACTTCCTGCTCGACAAGCTGCGCAACACCAAGAACAACGGTGAGTTCTTCGACTCGATGAATACGTAACGCACCGCGCCATGGGTGCTTTCCGGTATCGATGCCCGGGGTCGAAGAAGTTTTTCTATCGTAAGTTTTCTCTAAATTTGATCGCGCGCGCTGGGACCCGCCCGATCCAGTTAATCCGTTGATATTAAGGTTGAAATCGTCAGGACGACGGGCGCCGGATAATGGCGCCTGGGCGGATGCCGGCCGTCCAACATTTTGCGATTCGTTGCGTGCAGGTCATAGCCGTGCACCCGGCATGGTGGTAAATTCATTGCGGGGGCGCCTGCGCGGCCGGGGACTTGGGGACATGAACAAAATTTGGTTTGCCGCCGCCGCTTTGGTTGCGACCTTAGCGAGTGGCTCTGCTTTCGCCGCCGATCTGCCGCCCGCCCCGCAGGTCTATGCGCCGCGGCCGGCATTGGCGCCGCCAATTTACAGTTGGACCGGCTGTTATCTCGGTATCGAAGGTGGCGGCGCGTGGGGGCAAAGCCAGCATAGCCAGGCTGGTACTGTGCCAAATCCGGCTAACGACGGTCGTTCCATCACCGGCGATTTCACCGTCAGTGGTGGTCTTTTCGGCGGCACGGTCGGGTGCAACTACCAGGTCAACAATGTGGCGTTCGGGATCGAGAACGACTTGTCCTGGACCAATATCAGTGGGATTGCGAGCGACATCCCGCCATTCAACACGGCCGCAACGAGCTCCACGCATGAGACTTGGCTCGACACTCTGCGTGGCCGCGCCGGCCTCGCATGGGATCGAGCCTTTTTCTACGGCACAGGGGGCGCCGCCTTTGCGAATGTTGGTGTACAAGTCTGCGCGCCGACGATCTGCGTCAGCGACTCGCAGATCAGGACCGGATGGGTGGCCGGTATTGGCGGCGAGTGGGCGGCCTGGACCGGAGCCGCGGGGACCTTGACGCTTAAAGTAGAATACTTGCACGTCGATCTCGGCTCAGGCCGTTTCATTGATTCACCGGTGGCGACTCCTGCCGGTGGGACGATCGTCACTCGTGACGTCAAGCTCACCGACGAAATTGTTCGCGGCGGCGTCAATTGGAAGTTCAACGGGTGGTAAGCCGCGGCAGCGCGCTTAAGACGTAGCGCTGCACACCAACGAAACGACGTCGGCCGTGGCCGGCTATGACGAAGAGGAAATTCCCGTCACCGCTGCGCTGAAAACTGTGGGCGACCCACCTTCACGGGCCGCTTGGTCTCCAGCGCGTATTCCGGATCGACGAAGCACACACCGCCCTTGCCGACGGCATTCTCGCATTGGGCGACGCTTGAATAGCCGCATTCGATGGGCGCCTTGTCGCCCGTGGCATAGCCGCACCACTCGTCGTCGGCCCGGGCGCTGGTCGTGGATATCGCCGCCGCCACCGCGGCCAGGGCAGCCGCGAAGATGAGTCCGTATCGCATCGCTGGATCTCCTTGCTGCGCCCCGGCTGCGCCAATGGAACACGAATGATTATGGAATGAAGCTCGGCGTCAAGTATGTCGTACCGAATCGATGGCGGCGACGAGGCCGGCCGGATCGGTGACCGGCAGCGAGCAGGTTCCGCCGACGCAGACGAAAGCTGCGGTTTCGCCCGCGGCGGCGACCTTCGCCCGCGCTGGGTGTTGCGGCGGCAGCGCCTGGGCCGATCCAGCGTGCAGCACGATGCGGTCGAGCGGCGGCCAGGCGCGCGCCGCTGCCAACAGGGCCTGCGCCGGGGCGCCCTCCCCGGTCACCACGATCTCGGCCGCCCGCAGCCGCAAATCGACGGCATTGAGCAGCGCCATGTGCATGTAGAGGTTCTCGACGGCTTGCGGCGCGATCGCCGCGATCAGCCGATCGGCTTGCTCGCGCCAGCGATCGTCGCCGGCGAGCACCGCCAACCGGATCAGATTCTGCGCGGCGACTGCGTTGTGGTTCGGCGTCGCTTCGTCGGCGGTTGACGCGGGGCGGATGACAAGGCCTTCGGCGTCGGCAGCGGTGAGATAATAGGTTCCGGTCGCGGCATCGGCATAGTCGCGATCGAGCGCTTGCTGCCAGGCCAGCGCCTGGTCGAGGTAGGGTTTTTTGCCCGTCGCCTCGTAGAGCGCGAGCGCAGCGCGGATCGTGGCGGCGAAATCGGACGCGAGTCCTGGAAATTTGAGTTGACCTCGGCGCCACGAATGGCCGAGCCGATCGCCGCGCGTCATCGTGCTCGCGACGAAATCGAAAGTGCCCGCCGCGAAGTCCAGCCACGATGGCTCGTCAAACATGAGGCTCGCATCGGCAAGGGCCGCGATCATCAAGCCGTTCCAGTCGGCGAGCACTTTGTCGTCGAGGCCTGGGCGCACCCGTGTCGCGCGCGCGGCGAGGAGCTTGGCGCGCAAGCCGGCAAGCCGTGTCTCGTCCTGTTCGCTTCGCTCCATCGGCCTGAGGCGATTGAGGATGTTGTTACCTTCAAAATTGCCGCCCAGCGTCACGTCATAGTGCCGGGCAAAAAACTCGCCGTCCTCGTTGCCGAGTTCACGCATCACTTCGGCGAGTGACCAGACATAAAACTTGCCCTCCTCGCCTTCGGAGTCGGCATCGAGCGAAGCCGAGAACGCTCCTTCAGGCGTCGTCATTTCGCGCTTGAGCCATTCGACCGTTTCATGAGCACGGCGGCGATAGAGCGGCTTGCCGCTGCGCCGGTACGCGATGGCGAGCAGCTCGAGCAGCTGCGCATTGTCGTAGAGCATCTTTTCGAAATGCGGCACCAGCCACCGTTCATCCACCGAATAGCGTGAAAAACCGCCGCCGAGATGGTCGTAGATGCCGCCCTCGCAAATGTGGTCGAGGGTGATCTCGACGGCGGCAAAGTAGCGCTTCTCGCCATTGCGCAGGCCTGCCCGCCAGAGCAATTCGAACAGCGCGGCTTGCGGGAATTTCGGCGCGCCGCGGGTGCCGCCGTTGACCGGGTCGATGATACCGCCAAGCTGCCGCGCCGCGTTGTCGAGCTCGGCCGCACTGATCGTCACCGTGCTGGGTTTTCGCGCGGTCGTGGCGAGTTGCTCCATCAGCGCCGCGCGGTTGTTCTCGATCTTCTGCGGCTCCTCGCGAAACAGCCGCGCGATCTCGCGCAGCACGTCGACGAAGGCCGGCTTTCCGTAGCGCGACGTTTTGGGAAAGTAGGTGCCGCCCCAGATCGGCTCGCCGGCGGGCGTGAGGAACATGGTCAGCGGCCAACCGCCGTGTTCGCCGAGGTGATGCAGCGCCGCCATGTAGATCTGATCGATGTCCGGCCGCTCCTCGCGATCAACTTTGATGTTGACGAAGAGCTCGTTCATGACGCGCGCGGTATCGTCGTCCTCAAAACTCTCGTGCGCCATGACGTGGCACCAATGACAGGCCGCATAGCCCACCGAGAGCAGGATCGGCCTGCCGCTACGCTTGGCTTCTGCGAGTGCCTCGGGGCCCCAGGCCCACCAGTCAACCGGATTGTGCTGGTGTTGCAGCAGGTAGGGGCTCGTCTCCTGGGCGAGACGATTTTCGTGCGAAGCGGAACCATGCGATGACGTTGACATGGACGCACCGTAGCAAGTAGCCCGCCCGGAGCGAAGCGCTGGCGCGCCAATCGGCCTCGCAACACAACATCATGCCGGATCGTTCCACCATCTTCGCCCTCTCCTCCGGCCGGCCACCGGCGGCGATTGCCGTGGTGCGCGTTTCTGGGCCGTACGCGGGCATTGCGCTTGAGAAACTGATCGGGCGCCTGCCCGAGCCGCGCAAGGCGGCGCTGGCGCGGGTGCGCGATCCGGCGAGCGGCGAAGTCATCGACGAAGCGCTGGCGCTGTGGTTTCCGGCGCCGCGTAGCGAGACCGGGGAGGACGTGGCCGAGCTGCAGCTGCACGGCGGCCAGGCCGTCATTGCCGGCGTGCTCGATGCGCTCTCGATGATCGAGGGTTGCCGGCCTGCCGAGGCGGGGGAGTTCACCCGCCGCGCGTTTGAAAATGGCCGGTTCGATCTCACGGCGGTCGAGGGCTTGGCCGATCTCATCGCCGCTGAAACTCAAGCGCAGCGCCGCCTCGCCTTTCGCCAGCTCAAAGGTCTGATCGGCGACCGAGCCGAGGCTTGGCGGCGGCGGTTGATCGAGGCGCTCGCTTTGGTCGAGGCGCGGATCGATTTTTCCGATGAAGCCGATGTGCCCGAAGATCTGATTGGTCCCGCGCTTTATGCTGCGCAGCAATTGCGCGACGAGATCGCCGGCGCTCTCGCCGATGGCCGCCGCGGCGAGCGGCTGCGCGATGGCCTTGTGGTTGCCATTGCCGGCCCGCCCAATGCCGGAAAATCGACGCTCCTCAATCGGCTGGCGCGGCGTGAGGCGGCAATCGTATCGCCCTATGCCGGCACCACCCGCGATGTCATCGAGGTGCATTTGGATCTGGACGGCTATCCGGTCACCTTGCTCGACACCGCGGGCATTCGCGACAGCGATGAGCCAGTGGAGCAGGAGGGTGTCCGCCGAGCGCGCGAGCGCGCCGCAGCGGCCGACCTGGTGCTGTGGGTCATTGACGGATCAGCCGGCGGCCTAGCAGCCGGCGACCGGCCCAAAAGCCTAGCCAATGTAGTGATTTGGCTGGTTCGGAACAAAATCGATCGGGCTTACGGAAGTTCCTATGAGGATGTGGTTAAACATGGTAGTAGTGAATATGGATTCATCGTATCAATTTCCGCACTCACGGGTGTCGGAATGGAGGCTTTGACAGCGGCTTTGTCGGCCTATGCCAAGACTTACTTTGCATCGGCCGAATCGGCTGTCATCACTCGTGCCCGTCATCGGCGGGCGTTGGAGGGAACCGCAGCGGCGCTTGATCGCGCTGTAGCCCGAGGTCGTTCGAACGATGAGGAGCTGATCGCCGAGGAATTGCGCTCGGCCGCGACGACGCTGGGCCGACTCACTGGCCGAGTCGATGTCGAAGATATTTTGGACGTCATCTTTCGCGATTTCTGTATTGGTAAATGATTGGTTAACGGCCGCATGGGAGTGTTCCGCGAACATGTTTCACGTGAAACATCGCCCGGGAGACTTCGCCACACCGCATTTTTGACCATCAACCCGGCGTTGGCTACAAGGCCAGCATCTTGGAGAAATTTTTGATGGACGCCCGCTTCGACGTGATCGTTGTCGGTGGCGGCCACGCCGGCTGTGAGGCGGCGGCCGCGGCCGCCCGCATGGGCGCGCAAACGGCGCTGATCACCCATCGTTTCGCCACCGTCGGCGCTATGTCTTGCAATCCTTCCATCGGCGGGCTCGGCAAGGGCCATCTGGTGCGCGAGATCGATGCGCTCGATGGCCTCATGGGCCGCGTCGCCGACGCCGGCGGTATCCAATTCCGGGTGCTCAATCGCCGTAAAGGACCGGCCGTGCGTGGTCCGCGCGCCCAGGCCGACCGCAAGCTTTACGCGGCGGCGATACAGCAGGCGATCCGCGAAACGGTGAATTTGACTGTGATCGAAGCCGAAGTGGACGATCTCGTCGTCGAGCAGCGCGTCACGGGCGTCCGGCTGGCCGACGGCCGCGCGCTTGCGGCCGGCGCTGTGGTGCTGACCACTGGCACGTTTCTGCGTGGCTTGATCCATATCGGCGAGCGGCAAATTCCGGCCGGCCGGGTAGGCGAGGCGCCGGCGTTGGGGCTTTCGCGCACCTTGGAGGGCGCGGGTTTTGCGCTCGGACGGCTCAAGACCGGCACGCCGCCGCGGCTCGACGGCACGACAATCGACTGGTCGGCGGTGCAGATGCAGCCCGGCGACGAGCCACCGGAGCCGTTTTCGGTGCTGACGGAGCGCATCGTGACCCCGCAAATCGAGTGCGGCATCACCCGCACGACGCCGGCCACCCACGACATCATCCGCGCCAATGTGCACCGTTCGCCGATGTATTCAGGCCAGATCAAGAGCCGCGGCCCGCGCTATTGCCCTTCGATCGAGGACAAGATCGTGCGCTTCGGCGAGCGCGACGGGCATCAGATTTTTCTCGAGCCGGAAGGCCTCGACGATACGACCGTCTACCCAAACGGCATCTCGACGTCGCTGCCTGAGGACGTCCAGGCGGCGCTTGTGGCCTCGATTCCGGGCCTTGAGCGCGCCCGGATGGTTCGGCCGGGCTACGCCATCGAATACGACTACGTCGATCCGCGCGAGCTGACGCCGTCTCTGGAGACCAAGCGTCTGCCGGGGCTGTTCCTGGCCGGTCAGATCAACGGCACCACGGGCTACGAGGAGGCCGCTGCGCAGGGTCTCATCGCTGGCCTCAATGCCGCTGCGCGGGCAGGCGAGGGCGCGCCGATCGTGTTCGACCGCGCCGAAGGCTATATCGGCGTCATGATCGACGATCTCGTCACCCGCGGCGTCACCGAGCCCTACCGCATGTTCACGTCGCGCGCCGAATATCGGCTGACGCTGCGGGCGGACAATGCCGACCAGCGCCTGACGGGCAAGGGTGTTGCGCTCGGCTGTGTCGGCCCGGTGCGGGCGAGGGCGCACCGGGCCAAGATGGCTGGGCTCGAGGCGGCTCGGGCCATGGCGCGGGAGTTCGTCGTCACGCCAAGCGAAGCCGCGCGGCATGGCCTTGCCTTGCGCAAGGATGGCCAGCGCCGCTCGGCTTTCGAGCTATTGTCCTATCCGGATATCGGTATTGGCGATGTCGCACGGATCTGGCCGAGCCTCGGGGAATTGCCGGCAAAGATCGCAGAACAGCTCGAAATCGACGCCAAATACGAGGTTTATCTCAGCCGCCAAGCCGCCGACGTTGAATCCTATCGCCGCGATGAAAGCGTCGCTTTGCCGGACGACCTCGACTATGCGGCGCTGCCGGGATTGTCCAACGAGGTCCGCCACAAGCTGCAAATGCACCGGCCGCGCACCATTGGCCATGCCGGCCGCATCGATGGCATCACGCCGGCGGCGCTGACACTCCTGGTCGCGTATTTGCGCCGGCAAGGCAGGAAACCTGCCCGTGGCGCTGTCGCCTGAACTCGCCGCGGATCGTAGCCGCGCCTTGGCGCTGACGCCTGTTTCACGTGAAACATTGGACCGGCTCGACTGCTTTGTCGCCGTGCTGCTGGAATGGCAGCAGCGGATGAACTTGATCGCGTCGTCCACCGAGCCGAAGATTTGGACCCGCCACATCGCCGATTCGCTCCAGCTCCTGACATTGGCACCGCAAGCGCAAGTTTGGGTCGATCTCGGTTCAGGGGGAGGGTTTCCGGGTGTGGTCATCGCCTGCGCGCTCGCGGATAGGCCGGGAGCGCGTGTGCATCTCGTCGAACGCAGCACCAAAAAGGCGGCCTTCTTGCGCGAAGCTGTCCACGCCACCGGCACTCCCGCCGAGGTCCATGCGGTCAGGCTTGAAGATTTTGTCGAAAACCTCGTGGTGCCTGTGGACGTTGTAATGGCACGGGCGCTGGCGCCCCTTGCCGTGCTGCTGACCGCCACGTATCCGTTGTTGAAAATCGGGACGCTCGGTCTGTTTCCAAAGGGACAAGATGTTGATGCCGAATTGACCGACGCCGCTAAATGTTGGAGCATCCAGTCGTCTTTGGCTCTGAGCCTTACCGATCCCAAAGCCAGGATCGTCCGCGTTACGGGAATTGAGAAGCTGCCTCAATCACGGCGAGAGCCAAACCGACGCCGTCGTTGAGACACTCGCAAAGCGAATTGGAATTGCCGCCATGTCAGACGAATTTTCCGCAGAGCCCACCGCGACGGTCGTTCCTTTCGCCGCGCCCGATCGTGCGGCTGGAGTGCAGCTTGCAAAACCGCCTCGGGTCCTCGCCGTCGCCAACCAGAAGGGGGGCGTCGGCAAGACCACGACGGCGATCAATCTCGGCACCGCGCTCGCCGCCATCGGCGAAGAAGTGCTGATCATCGATCTCGATCCGCAGGGCAATGCCTCGACCGGTCTCGGCATCGACCGCCGCAGCCGGCGGTATTCGACCTACGACATCCTGATCGGCGAAGCGACGCTGCGTGATGCCATCGTCCAGACTGCGGTGCCGCGGCTGCATCTGGCGCCGTCGACACTCGATCTCTCCGGGCTCGAATTGGAAATCGGTCAAGCGCGCGACCGCGCCTTCCGCCTGCGCAATGCGCTCGCACCGTTGAGCACGCTCGCTGCCGGTCAAACCAAATTCACTTACGTGCTGGTCGACTGTCCGCCGTCGCTCAATCTCTTGACTATCAACGCCATGGCGGCGGCCAACGCCATTCTGGTTCCGCTGCAATGCGAGTTCTTCGCGCTCGAAGGCCTGTCGCAATTGCTCAAGACGGTGGAACAGGTGAGGGCGCAACTCAATCCCGATCTCACCATCCATGGCATCGTGCTGACCATGTACGACGCCCGCAACAACTTGTCCGGCCAGGTCGTCGCCGACGTGCGCGAATTCATGGGCCGGAAAGTCTACGACACCATCATTCCGCGCAATGTGCGCGTCTCGGAAGCGCCGTCCTATGGCAAGCCGGTGCTGGTCTACGATCTCAAATGCAGCGGCAGCGAAGCCTATCTGCGGCTCGCCACCGAGATCATCCAGCGCGAAAAGGAACTGCTCGCCAGTTGAGCGTGATCAGCTATTGCCGGCGGCGTCAAAGAAACGTGCAACAGTAAACGCGGAATAGTCTTGTGAGTGAAAATCTGGGGAAGGCGGCGATGGCGGAGGACGTAGCGCGATCGCGATTGGGCCGCGGACTTGCAGCCCTGATCGGCGATGTCGGTACCGAGAGCTCGGCCGAGCGTCCGCGCGGCCAACGGCGAGCACCGACCACGTCGCTGCGGCCGAACGCGCGCAATCCGCGGCGCAACTTCTCCGAGGATGAACTCGATGAACTGACCGCTTCGTTGCGCGAGCGCGGCATGATTCAGCCGATCGTGGCGCGGCCGGTGCGCGGCGCCCCGGATGCCTACGAGATCATCGCCGGCGAGCGGCGCTGGCGCGCCGCGCAGCGCGCCGGCATGCACGAAGTGCCGGTCGTCATCATCGAGGCGACCGACGAGGAGTCTCTGCAGCTTGCGATCATCGAGAACGTGCAGCGCTCAGACCTCAATCCGCTCGAGGAGGCCGAGGGCTATCGCGCGCTCGTGGAAGATTACAGTCACACCCAGGACGACATCGCCAAAATGGTCGGCAAGAGCCGCAGCCATGTCGCCAACACGCTGCGGCTGTTGAAACTGCCGCCCTCGATCCGCGCCTATATCTTCAAAGGCAAGCTCGACGCCGGCCACGCCCGCATGCTGATCGGCCAGCCCAATGCCGAAAAACTCGCGGAAGAAATTGTCGCGCGCGGCCTCAATGTGCGCCAAGTCGAGGAGATTGCGCGCCAGGAATCCGGCCGCAACGGCAAGCCTCTCTCCCGCAAGCGGTCGGCGGAAAAGAACGCCGACACGCTGGCGCTGGAAAAGCGTTTGTCCGACGCGCTCGGCCTGGTCGTCAGTATCGATGCTCGCGGCGAGAGCGGCGTCGTTAGCATCCGCTATGGCACTCTCGAGCAGCTCGACGATCTGGCGCAGCGCTTGGAGAAAAAGCAGCATTAGGTTGCCCGTGACCCACAGGCGACATCGGTGTCCGACCAATTCTTAACCGTGCATTAACCATCTTTGAGGTCATGATGTCGGAGAATGCTGCCGTTCTTTAAAAAAACAGCCCCGTTGCGCGATGCGCCGGTGCTACCACCCGCGAACGCATTCCAGCCCCAGGCGGAACCCGCACATACCAGCAACACGACGTCGATCCGCGAAACGATTGATCTGCTTGAGCTCGATCTAAGCGCGATGATTCGCGAAGTGGAACAAGCGGCAACTTCTTTCCATGGCGGAGTAAGCGCTTCGACAGAAGCGCTTGCCGCTATTCGAGCGAGCACCGAGACCCTCGGTGCCAAATCGCAAGATGCCAAGCGCGATGCGAGCCAAGTTGCCGACGCTACTTTCGAGCTCGCCCAGTCTTCGAACGAAATAGACCACCAGGTTCGTGCTGCCGGCACACTCACTGACGATTCAAGCGTTGCCGCCACCGCGGCGAACCAAAGCGTCGACGGCCTGAAGTCATCGTCGGCTGAAATTGGGAAAGTCGTAAACCTGATCGCCAATATTGCCCAACAGACCAATTTGCTCGCGCTTAATGCAACAATCGAGGCGGCACGCGCCGGTCAGGCAGGGCGCGGTTTTGCGGTTGTTGCCTCGGAAGTCAAAGCACTTTCGGTACAGACACAGGCTGCAACCGAGGAAATCAAACGCAAAATCGAAAAATTGCAAAACGATGCCGCAGTTTCGATAGCAGCGTTCCATCGCATTTCCGAGGCGACCAATTCCACTCGTCTGATTTTTTCAAGCATTGCCGAAGCCGTGCAGTCTCAGGCGGAAACCACCAGCAGCCTTTCCAGCAGCGCGAGCCAAAGCTCCCGTTTCATTGGGACGGTCGCGGACGGCGTCACGGAAATCAAGCAGGCCGCAGCGGATGCGATAGCGCACGGAAAAATTGTCAATCATTCGGGTCAGGAATTCTCCCGTTTTGCTGAACGGCTGAAGACGCGATGCGTGATTTTCCTTCGCCTTACCGAATTGGGCGATCGCCGCCAACATGAACGGCTGCCTTGCGAACTAGCCGCTGATATTCAAGTGGGTGAGACCGTGATCCACGGTCAAACGGCGGATATATCAGAGGGGGGCCTATTGGTCCGTCTGCGCGAGCCGCAGGTGTTACCTGTCGGCGGCATACTGACGGCGCGGATTGCCGCCATCGGCGCCTGTCGGCTTCGGCTGGTCGAGCAATCGGCGCTCGGTCTGCATTTCAAGTTTGAGAACCTCGAAGATGAGGCTCGTTCAAATCTCGCGGGCAAGCTCGCCAAAATTCGATCGGAAAACACCGAGTTTATCGATCGGGCGATTAACGCAGCCAACCGTATCTCGAGTTTGTTCGAAGATGCCATAACGCAGCGAAAAATATCCTTGGACGATTTGTTCGACAATAATTACGTTCCGATTGCCGAAACTGATCCAATACAACACCGCACCCGCTTTTTGCCGCTGGTCGAAGAAATTCTGCCGGATATCCAGGAGCCGTTGTTGGCGAGCGACAAGCGCATGGTATTTTGTGTTGCGGTTGATCGGAATGGCTACCTGCCGGTGCACAATAAAATCTATTCACAGCCGCAACGTCCCGGTGAGGTGATCTGGAATACCGCGAACTGCCGTAACCGGCGAATCTTTGATGACCGTGCCGGCTTATCTGCCGGCCGGGTCGTCCGACCCTATCTTATTCAGAATTATCCGCGCCAAATGGGCGATCGGATCGACATGATGTGGGAAATCGGCGCCCCGATCAGAGTTTTCGGGAAACAATGGGGTGGTTTTCGAACGGCCTATAAATTATGACGCGAAGGCGCTCGGCCTTGCGGCCCTCCGCGGATGCGTCGTCCGGCCGCCTTCGGGCCTAGAAGTCTTATCGCCTTTTCTTCTTCGCGTTCTTCTTCGCGAAAATCGCGTTCCAGTTTTCCTTGTAGGCGGCGCTGACCGGTTTCTGGCCTTCGCCCCGGCTGTAGCCCGAAGGGGCAGCGGCAACTGCCTCGCCACTTTCGGTCTTGGTTTCGGTCTTGGCCTCGGTTTTGGCCTCGGTCTTGGCCTCGGTTTTGGCCTCGGTTTTGGCCTCGGTCTTGGCTATGGCTTCCCCTGAGGTGCTTTTGTTCTTCGCGGCGGTCTCGCTCTTTGGAGCGTGATCGGCTTTGGCGGTTTTGTTGTCGCTGGCCATCGTCCTTCCTAATGCTAAGCTGATGTATTCGTGGCTTTAAGAATAGGGTGCGGAAAATCGCAGACAAGCTCGTTTAGAGAGAAGTTCTCCTCTCAAAGCTTGATCTGAGTGGCTTGAAATGCCACATCCAGCCCGCCATGAACATGCCTATCCGCGCCCCCGAAGGCACCCCAGCTCTGTCGTCCTTTGCGACCGAGGTCGAGCGGCGACGCACCTTTGCGATCATCTCCCACCCGGATGCGGGCAAGACCACGTTGACGGAGAAGCTCCTGTTGTTCGGGGGTGCAATTCAGCTTGCCGGCCAGGTCAAGGCCAAGCGCAACCGACGCTCCACGCGTTCGGACTGGATGAGCATTGAGCGGGAGCGCGGGATTTCCGTCGTGACCTCGGTGATGACCTTCGAGTACGACGGCCGTGTGTTCAACCTGCTTGATACGCCCGGCCACGAGGATTTCTCCGAAGATACCTATCGGACTCTCACGGCGGTCGATTCCGCCGTAATGGTGATCGACGCTGCCAAGGGCATCGAGCCACGGACGCGCAAGCTGTTCGAGGTCTGCCGGCTGCGCGACATTCCGATCATTACATTCATCAACAAGATGGACCGCGAGAGCCGCGATCCGTTCGATCTCGTCGACGAGATCGAGAAAACGCTTGCGCTCGATACTGCGCCGATCACTTGGCCGGTCGGGCGCGGACGTGATTTTGTCGGCACAATCGACGTGGAGTCCGGTGGCGTGCGGTTGCTGGACGGCGATTCGGGGTCTGCCGGCACGCTGCGCGCCATGACGATCGCCGAAGTCACAGCTCTGAACCCCGGTCTCGACGCGACTGCATTTGGCGCGGAATTCGATCTCGTGCGCCATGCTTGTAGGCGGTTCGAGCCGCGAGCCTTTGCCGAGGGTCACCTGACTCCGGTCTTCTTCGGCAGTGCGCTTAAAAATTTCGGCGTCGGTGATCTCCTCAATGCGCTTGCCGCCATCGCGCCGGCGCCGCGGGCGCAGACCGCCGACAAGCGGGTCGTCGCGGCCACCGAACCTGGCACGTCCGCATTCGTTTTCAAGATTCAAGCGAACATGGATCCGAACCATCGCGACCGTATCGCCTTTGTGCGGCTTTGCTCCGGCAAGCTCACCCGCGGCATGAAGGTCAAGCAGGTGCGAACGGGCAAGGCCATCAGCCTGCACGCCCCGCAATTTTTCTTTGCCCAGGATCGGGCGCTTGCCGAAGAGGCCTTCGCCGGCGACGTGGTTGGCATACCCAATCACGGCACGCTGCGCATCGGTGACACCCTGACGGAAGGCGAGGAGCTCAACTTTGCGGGCGTACCGAACTTCGCCCCGGAGATCCTGCGCCGGGTTCGTTTGACCGATGCCATGCGGGCCAAAAAGCTCAAGCAGGCGCTGCACCAACTGGCCGAGGAAGGCGTCGCGCAGGTCTTCCAGCCGACCGACGGATCCCCTGCCCTGGTCGGCGTTGTTGGCCCATTGCAACTCGACGTCCTCAAAGCAAGGCTCGCGGACGAATATGGGCTGGAAATTGGCTGGAGCACGGCGGAGTTTCAGTTCGCGCGCTGGATCGCGGCGGACGACAACAAGCTGCTTGATCAATTCATGGCGAGCTACCGCTCGGCCATGGCCGAGGATTTTGACGGCGACCTCGTCTTCCTGGCACGCAACGCCTTTGACCTCGAATATACCGGCGAACATAATTCCGGCATTTCTTTTACCGACGTGAAAGACATTCACCGCCGCAAGCCCGCCGGGTGACGCCGACCTGTTAGTTGTTGGCAAGCTCTTCGCGCAAAATTTCGAGTTCCAGCCATTGCTCTTGCGCCGCCGCGATTTTCAGCTGGAGCTCACCAAGTGCAGCAGTGACTTTCTCGAACGCGGCGCGGTCGCGCGCATAGAATTGGGGATCGGCGAGTTTTGCCTGCAACGCATCAATTTCAGTTTGCAGCTTGGCGATAGTTTTGGGCAGGGTTTCAAGCGCATGCTTGTCTTTGAACATCAGCCGCCGCTTCGTGGGTGGCGATCCTGCAACGACCGAAGCAGCTTCTCTGGACACTTTCCGCGGCTGCTGCGGCTTGGAACTCTCTCGCGTCAGATCCGCGCCACGCTGCGCCAGCATGTCGCTGTAGCCGCCGGCATATTCGGTCCAGCGGCCATTTCCCTCCGGCACAATCACCCCGCTCACGAGGCGATCGAGAAAATCTCGATCGTGGCTGATGAGCAGAACAGTTCCGGGATATTCCGCCAGCATCTCCTCAAGCACGTCCAATGTTTCCATGTCGAGATCGTTGGTCGGTTCATCGAGGACCAAAAGGTTCGACGGCTTGGCGAGCACCCGGGCCAGCATGAGGCGGCCGCGCTCGCCGCCCGATAGCTTGCCGAGTGGCGTGCGAGCTTGTTCGCTGGCGAACAGAAAGTCCTTCATGTAGCTGACGACATGCTTGGCATTGCCGTTGACCATGACGGTGTCGCCATGACCTTCCGTCAGCGCCTCGGTCACCGTCACATTGGGATCGAGACTGTCGCGATGCTGATCAAGGGTCGCGACAGCGAGCGTCGATCCGAGCCGTACCGAGCCTTTGTCCGGCGGCAGGACTCCGGTCAGCATGTTGATCAGCGTGGTCTTGCCGCTGCCGTTTGGACCGACGATGCCGATACGGTCACCGCGCTGGATGCGAATCGAGAAATCGCTGACGATCGGGCGCCCATCGTAACTCTTGCCGATGCCGGCGGCCTCGATGACCAGCGCGCCGGACGGCGCGGCCGAACCGGCGGTAATGACGGCGTTTCCGGTGGTGGCGCGATAGCTGCGGCGCTGTTCCCGAAGCGCCTGCAATTGGCCGACGCGACGCATATTGCGCTTGCGTCTGCCGGTGACGCCGTAGCGCATCCAGTGTTCCTCGGCGACGATTTTGCGATCGAGCTTGTGCTGATCGCGTTCCTCCTCCGCCAGCACCGCATCGCGCCATTCTTCGAAATGGGCAAATCCACGATCGAGGCGGCGCGTCTGGCCGCGGTCGAGCCAGACCGTGCTGCGCGAGAGCGTCGAAAGCAGGCGCCGATCGTGGCTGATGATCACCAGCGCGGCGCGCCGGGCAGCGAGATCGCGCTCCAGCCATTCGATCGTGGTCAGGTCGAGATGATTGGTCGGCTCGTCGAGAAGCAGGATATCGGGGTTGACCGCCAGCACCCGCGCCAGCGAGGCACGGCGCGCTTCGCCGCCGGAGAGTTTTGCCGGATCTTCCTGCCCGGTAAGGCCGAGTTGCTCCAGAAGACGACGGGCGGCATGGCGGTCGTCGCTCGGCCGCAGGCCGGCCTCGACATAGGCCAGCGTAGACGCCACACCCGAAAGGTCCGGCTCCTGCGGCAGGTAGCGCACCACGGTTCCGGGTTGTATGAAAACGGAACCGCGGTCCGGTTCGACGAGCCCTGCCGCGATTTTCAGCAGGGTCGATTTGCCGGTTCCGTTACGCCCGACCAGAGATACGCGCTCCCCGGGACCGACGGATAGCTCCGCGCCCGAGAGAAGCGGCGTGCCGCCGAAGGTCAGGGCGATATCTTTAAGTTGAAGGAGTGGAGAGCTACGCCTTGTCATGCCGCCGTGTCGGGCCATTGAATGCCGAATTCGCCCGCTTTTGATCGACCGTTTGTGCTATTTCCTAGCGTGCAGCTCAACAAATCTGTGAACATCACCGTCGTTTACGAGCCTCAGGCCGGATTTGCAAATACTGTCCGAGGAACCGAATCAGGAGGGATAGCTATGTCGAAGCCCATGACGAAGTCCGAACTCATCAGCCAAATTGCCGAGCATTCAGAGCTGAAAAAGAGCGACGTCAAAGGCGTCATGGAGACGCTTGCGACTATTGGCTATAAGGAATTGAAGAAGAATGGCTCCTTCCTTGTTCCAGGCTTTGCGAAATTTGTCGTCATAAAAAAGCCTGCGACCAAGGAGCGGAGCGGTATTAATCCCTTCACCAAAGAGCCAACTGTATTCAAGGCGAGGCCGGCTCGGAAAATCATCAGAGCACGTCCCGTCAAAGCGGCCAAGGACGCGGTGTGAAATAGGCGCCTAGCCTAGTGCCGAGCGCATCTGCCATGCCGTCTTGAACGCCTTGCGCTTCTCCGGATCGTACAGGCTGGCATAGTCGTATTTGAGCGGCTTCGACGGCTCGACGTGGAGCGTGGCGAAGACCGGCCCGTCCTGTTCGAGCACGTGGGCGATCTGTTGCTCGAACATGCGCAGGTCGGAAAAGTCGTAGGTCGCCGCATAACCCGATGACCGCGCGATGTTGGCGAAATCCACTTTCGGATTTGGAATCGGATGGCCGCCATTGGCTTCGTAGGTGTCGTTATGAGCGACGAAGTGAACGAGATTCTTTGGCGCTACCGCGCCGATAGTCACCAGGCTGCCGAGATTCATTAAAAGACTGCCGTCGCCTTGCAGGACGACGACGCGCCGGTCCGGTCGGCCGAGCGCCAGGCCGAGTCCGTGCGATGAATCGAGCCCCATGGCGCCGATCGACAGATAGTTGAGCGGGCGCGGACTGACCTCGACCCAGTCGACGGCGGAACTGTAGGTGGCGATCACCGCTTCGTCGGTGATGTGGCGGGCCAGGATGCGAAAACATTCGTCGCGTTTCATCATGATACTTTGGGACTCCGCCCGACCAGGAACGCCACCGGCTGCGACTCCGCATAGGCCTTGTCGATCGCCGGTCTGATTTTGCCGATATCGGCGTCGACGCTGAGCAGGTGATGGGCGATGCCCATGTCGTCGAGGATCGGCTCGACGATGCGCACGCCGTAGCGCGGCGATTCCTTCGGCGTTTTTTCAGGATCGTGTTGCAACAGCCCGATCATCATGCAGATCGGCTGCTTGTATTCTACCGCGACGCCGCGGATGGCGTTGATCGAATCGAGGAATCCGGTGTGCTGGATCAGCACCAATGCGCGCTTGTCGCTATAGGCGAGCCCGGTGGCAATGCCGATGCACTCGTCTTCCTTGCAGACGCGGACGAGGCGGAGATCCTTGTCCTGCGCGATCGGCGCCAGCAACCCCGCGCTGGTGACGATGTCAGGCACCGAGAGGATATATTCGATCCCGCTCGCCTTGATCGCGGCGATGATGCCGGCGCCGCTGAGCTCTCGCGCCGTAGCGCCGGCACGCGTCACTGTCGCTTCCATCCAACTCTCCAAGGCCCACCGCGAAAGGCCGTCAGCGTAGCTGGGATCGGGGATTGGTCAATCCAGCCTTGCGGTTGTCGCTGGTCTGGATTGACAGCGCTCGCGGGCGGCACGCTTAATCCCGGCCGCCTGACTGGATGGGACGCACCGATGGCCGCTGAACTGCCGCATTATGAAATCCTCGCCGTGCGCTATGGCACGTCGAGCGCCCGCCCGGCGAGCCAGAATTTCATCATGGCCGACGGCCACGACGGGCCGATGCCGATGGATTTCTATATCTGGGTCATTCGCGGTGAGGGCCGCACCATCGTCGTCGATACCGGGTTTTCGGCGGGCGCTTCGGAAAGGCGCAACCGGCGCTTCGTGCATGCACCGGCCGAGGCCTTGGCGCAGGCCGGCGTCGATCCCGCCGCAGTGCATGACGTGGTGATCACCCACCTGCATTGGGACCATTCCGGCAACATGGATCTGTTTCCCAACGCCACGTTCCACATCCAGGACGCCGAGATGGCGCAGGCCACCGGCCGCTGCATCTGCCACAAATGGTTTCGCCGCCAGTCCGAAGTCGATGACGTGGTGGCGCTGGTGAAAAATCTCTACGCCGGCCGAGTTAAATTCCACGACGGCACCGGCACTGTAGCGCCCGGCGTCACCGTGCATCTGGTCGGCGGCCATACCGGCGGCTTGCAAATCGTGCGCGTCAACACCGCGCGTGGCGCCGTCGTGCTGGCAAGCGACTCGGTGCACTACTGGCAAAATCTCGCCGAGCAGAATCCGTTTCCGCCGGCGAACGTCATGGACGCGCTCGAAGCGTTCCGCGTCGTCGAAAAATTGGCCGGAGACCGCGACCACATCATCCCGGGCCACGATCCCTTGGTGCTCAGCCGCTTCCCGCCGCTGCGCGGTAACATCGACATCGTGCGCGTCGATCTAGCGCCGGTGGTGTAATTCGCGCGCCTGTTCGACCCGCTTGATCAAATCGGCAATCACCGGGCTTTGACTGAACGTTATGATCTGCACCGGCGCGCAAAACGCGACTTGGTCGCCGAACACTGTCGGGCGCCGCAGCGACAGCACCACGCGCGGCGGGCTGGTCATCGCCGCGTAACTGACATTGGTGATGTCGGCCAGTGCGATGCGTTGTTCCTGACCGTTATTTTTCACGACCAGGGCGTCGCCGTCGTCCAAAACTTCGTCGACGAGATCGAAGACATATTTCTTCATGAAATAGATGCCGAAAACGAAAATGATCGGCATGACGACGATGAAGGGAAATAGTCCGGAACCCTTCGACAGCGCGGCATAAAGGCCGAGCCCGCCGATCAGAGCGCAGCCGCCAATCCAAATGATCGGGAAGACACGCTTATAATAAAAGGTCAGGGTCGATGAGATGAGACTCATGCGGCCCCCGCCCCCGGCAATGTGTTATTCCGCCGCCGTTCGTCCTGCGCTGGTGCCGAACCGCCGTTCGATGTAGTCGATGACGATTTTTTGGAAATCGGCGGAGACCGTTGGGCCGCGCAGCGTCATGGCCTTCTTGCCGTCGATGAAGACCGGCGCGGTCGGCGTCTCGCCGGTGCCGGGCAGCGAGATGCCGATATCGGCGTGTTTGGATTCGCCCGGACCGTTGACGATGCAGCCCATGACCGCGACGTTGAGACCTTCCACGCCCGGATAGCGCGTTTTCCATTCCGGCATCGAGTCGCGGATGAAGTTTTGGATGCTGGAGGCAAGCTCTTGGAACGTGGTCGAGGTGGTGCGGCCGCAACCGGGGCAGGCGGCAACCAGCGGCACGAAGGTGCGTAGCCCCACGGTCTGCAGGAGTTCCTGCGCGACTTGCACTTCAAGCGTGCGGTCGCCGTTCGGCTCCGGCGTCAGCGAGATGCGGATCGTGTCGCCAATACCTTGCTGCAGCAGCACGCCCATGGCGGCCGATGACGCGACAATACCTTTCGAGCCCATGCCGGCCTCAGTGAGGCCGAGATGCAGCGCGTAATCGCAGCGCCGGGCGAGCTCGGCATAGACTCCGATCAGGTCCTGAACGGCGGAGACTTTTGCGGACAGAATGATGTGGTCCTTCGGCAGGCCGATTTCCTCGGCGCGCTCGGCCGACAGCATCGCCGATTGGATCATGGCCTCGCGGGTCACGTCGCGGGCGTCGACCGGGTGGTTCGACTTGGCGTTCTCGTCCATCAGGTGCGTGAGCAGCTCCTGGTCGAGTGAGCCCCAATTGGCGCCGATGCGCACCGGCTTATTGTGCTTGATCGCGGTCTCGACGATGGCGCCGAACTGGCGATCTTTCTTTTCCTTGAAACCCACGTTGCCGGGATTGATGCGGTATTTGTCGAGCGCCTCGGCGCAGGCCGGGTGATCGGCCAGGAGCTTGTGGCCGATGTAATGGAAGTCGCCGACGATCGGGACGTCGACGTTCATCTTCAAAAGCCGCTCCTTGATGTGCGGCACGGCGGCCGCGGCCTCGTCGCGGTCGACGGTGATGCGGACGATCTCGGAACCGGCCCGTGCCAGCGCGACCACCTGCCTCGTCGTCCCGTCGACATCGGCGGTGTCGGTATTGGTCATCGACTGCACCACGACAGGTGCGCCGCCGCCGACGGTCACGTTGCCAACCTTGACGCCGACCGTTTGATGCCTTGCGGCGGGACCGGAAAATTCCATCATAATCAGTACCTTAAGCTAATGCTGCGGCCCTTGACCCGATCATCCCGTGGGGCCCAAGCCTCCTGCATATAGCGTCACCGGGGCTGGTTGACGAGGACGATGCCGCCCGCGACCAAAGTCACCGCCAGCGCGAAAGCAGGCGTCAGGGGCTCATTCAATACCAGATGGCCGGCCGCCACGCCAAAGAGCGGGGCCAGGAAGGTGAATACGGACAGG
>JBAUYI010000157.1:0-7001 GCA_049584715.1 Xanthobacteraceae bacterium | reverse complement strand
GATCGTGCCTTGGCTAAAACCCCGGTTTTCCGCACTTGGCGAGGCATCGATTGGAGACCGCCATGGTCGATTTCTGGGCCAATTGGATCGAGGCCGTTCGCTTCAGCTGCGAGGCGCAAGGCGTGATCTCGGCGCGGCTCATGCTGTTTGCTTGCGGCGCGCCGAATGCGGCGGTCGAAGCCGAGCGCATGATCTCTGAAAAAATCGTTACCTTCTCCGCCGCCCATGACGCCGCCGAACGGGCGCTAGCCGAAGGGCTCGGCCTCTATGCCGCCGCGGAGCGGGCCTACCAGCCGCTGCGGCGCTGCGTAAGCGCCAATTCCAGCCGGCTTGGCGGGGCGCTGCACTGAATCCGGTAGGATTGGCCGAGCAAAGCCAACCCCACGCTTATTTGATGCAGAAAAGTCACACCTCCAGGGAATCGTGGTGCAATTGCCTGCAATGGCTTGCTTGGCCGAATTTAGATCGTAGAACTCCATCCTAGGTGGGAAATCCCGTTGCGACGGACTCTACCGATGGGTGCGACAATCGATCGCCAGGACGCGGGCGCCGGATCAGCCGACGAGCTGAAGGGGCTCGATATCCTATTGGTCGAAGACTCGCGGGATGTCGGCCACGCGGTGAAGATGCTCCTTGAGCTGTGCGGAGCGCGCGTGGACGGACCGGCGGCAAACACGGCCGAGGCCGAGAGCCTGTTCGCCGCGCACCGGCCCGACGTTGCGCTGGTCGACTTCCATCTGCGTGGCGGCGAAGAATCCTCGGGCTTGATCTCGCGGCTGCGCGAGCAGGGTGTGCCCGTTATCGTGCTGTCCGGGTCGTTCGGATTTGGCCCGGTGCCGGCGGTCGAGGGCGCGACCTTCCTGGAAAAGCCCGTCGCCGAGGCGGACCTGCTTGCTCATTTGAGTCCGTTCATTGCCAAAAAAGCGGCGCAGTAAGCGGCCCAGTAAGCGACTGCCGGAATAGCTGTATAAGATCAGCCGCCGGTCACGCTCATGTGGCGCGCCAATGCCGGCCGCCGGTGCCGGCGATCGATGACGAAGTCGTGGCCCTTGGGCTTGCGCGAAATCGCCTCATCCATGGCGGCAAACAACAGATCATCGCTCTCGGAGGCGCGCAGGGGTTTGCGCAGATCGGCCGCATCTTCTTGGCCGAGGCACATGTAGAGCGTGCCGGTGCAGGTGACGCGCACGCGATTGCACGATTCGCAGAAATTGTGCGTCATCGGCGTGATGAAGCCCAAAAGCCCACCGGTCTCGGCGACGCGGACATAGCGCGCCGGCCCGCCGGTGCGGTAGTCGATGTCGTCGAGCGAAAAGCGTTCGGAAAGCCGCGCCCGCGCAATCGAGAGCGGCAGATATTGCTCGAGCCGGCCTTCGCCGATCTCGCCCAGCGGCATGACTTCGATCAGCGTCAAATCCATGCCGCGGCCGTGCGCCCATTCGATCAGGTTTGGGAATTCGTCATCGTTGACGCCTTTGAGCGCGACCGCGTTGATCTTGATTTTCAATCCTGCGGCCAGCGCCGCGTCGATGCCGGCCAGCACCTGATCCAAGGAACCCCAGCGCGTGATGGCGCGGAACTTCTCAGGATCGAGCGTATCGAGCGAGACGTTGAGGCGCCGCACGCCGGCCGCCTTGATCTCGTGCGCATATTTGGCGAGTTGCGAGCCGTTGGTGGTCAGCGTCAGCTCATCGAGATCGCCGGTATGCAGGTGCCGTGACAGCGAGTTGACAAGCGTCATGATCCCGCGCCGGACCAGCGGCTCGCCGCCGGTGAGGCGAAGCTTGCGGACGCCGCGCGCGACGAAGGCGGAGCACAGCCGGTCGAGTTCTTCCAGTGTCAGGACGTCGGACTTGGGCAGGAAGGCCATGTTCTCCGACATGCAATAGACGCAGCGGAAATCGCAGCGGTCGGTCACCGAAACGCGCAAATAGGAGATGTCGCGGCCGAACGGATCGACCAGCGACGGCCGCCCCGCGGCACCGTCGAATTTCCGTGCCTCTGCACCGTGCATCGTCATGCTGTTCGCTTCCACGCGGCCCATCGGCACGCGTTGCCGCGGCATCTCTCCCATTATCAATGCCGGTATTCCACCAGCTTTAGATAATCAATAATTGTGCAGGATAAAGCCCTGACGGTCCAGGATATCTTGCCCGGGAGCGGCCGACGCAACCGGCGCTGTCGCTATTGCCCCGGTGGCGGAGGGAATGGCGAGCCACCGGGCGGCGGTGGCGGCGGCGCACTAGCCCTCGCAGCGGTCCGATGCGGCTTCGGCCTCGGCGCCAGCTTGTGCGGCGGCGGGGCAGGCTGCAGCACCACGGCGACCGGATTGGGTTGAATGTCCGGCGGCGGGTTGTCGAACATGCCGTGTTCCGGCATCCGCACGGTGACCTGAACCGTCTGCGGCAGGTAGCCGTTCTTGGCGAACGACACCGATTGGTTTTCCGGCGGTACCGTGAGCGAGCAGGGCGTCAGGCAGGTTTGACCTTGCGCGGTGCGCACATCGGCGCCCGGCGGATCGGATTCGAACTGCAAGGCGGTCGGCGGCGGCGGTGACGACTTGAACGACATCCAATCGGGCAGGGAACTCGAGCACCCTGCCAGGGTGGCGGCCAAAGCGACAATGCTCGCTGTGACGATAAGGCGTACGCGCAACATGAACCCATCCGTCCTCATTCGAACCTAGGCCGGTCGGCCGTTTTGGTAAAGACCAATTGACGCAGGGCAAAATCGCGTTGCCGCAGCGCGGTGGCGGCAGGCGACGCGGTTCCAACATTGGGTGCTTGCCGCAGCCGGCCGATAAAACAAGGAATTAGAGATATTTAAGCGCGCAACACCAAGCCGCCGACACGATGTCGTGGACGCCGGCCGCAATCGAATTCATTAAGGTTAATCAGCGCCGCCCTGCGGCCGCTCCGTCACGACAGCCGCAATCACTGCCGGCAATTCGGCATACGAACTGATGATGCGGTCCGGCTGCAACGTTGCGATCGGCACTTCGCTGTAGCCGAAGTCGACCGCGATCACCGGCACATGTGCGGCGCGGGCAGTGCGCACGTCGGTGCCGGAATCACCGATCATGATCGCGTCTGCCGGCGCGCCGCCGGCGCGCAGGATGGTTTGGAGCAAAATTTCCGGATGCGGCTTCATCACGCCGAAAGTGTCCTGGCCGCAGATCGTGGCGAAGTACGGCGTCAAATTCAGCGTCGTCAGGAGCCGCCGCGCCAGCCATTCGAGCTTGTTGGTGCACACCGCCAGACGATGGCCATCAGCAGACAGCCGATCAAGCGTCGCCTCCAGCTGCGGGAACGGCTGCGAGCGGTCGGCGATGTGTTCGGAGTAGTGCGCGATATAGGCGGCGAACAGGCGGTCCATCTCCGCCTTGGAGGGAGGGCGTCCGTCTTCGATGAGCGCCCGCTCAAGCATGCCGCGCGAGCCGCCGCCGATCAGCCGGCGGGCCGCCGCGAATGGCATGGCCGGCAGGCCTTCGCGAGCCAGGATCAGGTTGAGGGTGTCGATGAGGTCCGGCGCGGTATCGATCAGCGTGCCGTCGAGATCGAAGACGATGGTGAGCATGGCGCTTCGCCTAACTGGCGCGCGGCCGCCGCGCAAGGCTTGAGGATCAAGGCTTGAGGATCAAGGCTTGAGGATCAAGGCCCTAGGATCGGCGGCGGAACGCGGCTAGATACCGGCACGCTGGATGGCGTTTTTGCCGGGGCCGGAGGCCCGTTACCTCATGGACGTCGAGGCTCAAAAGCGCGCCGCTGCCGCCCGCGCCGTCGAATTCGTGCGGCCGAGCATGCGGCTTGGGCTCGGCACCGGCTCGACCGCCAAGCACTTTGTCGACTTGCTCGGAGAGCGTGTGCGCGGCGGTCTTGACGTGGTGGCCGTCCCCACCTCGGAAGCGACCCGGGTCCAGGCCGAGCGGTTGGGCATCCCACTGACCACATTGGACGAGACGCCCGAGCTCGATTTGACCGTCGATGGCGCCGACGAGATCGCCCCGGATTTGACCCTGATCAAGGGGGGCGGCGGCGCGCTGTTGCGCGAGAAGATCGTCGCCGCGGCTTCCGCCACGATGCTGGTGATCGCCGACCAGTCGAAATGGGTCGCCGTGCTCGGCCGCTTCCCGCTGCCGATCGAGATCGCGCCCTTTGGTGCGGCTGCGACCCGGCGCGCGGTCGAGGCTGCGACCGCGGCGGCGGGCTGTCCGGGTGCGGCGCCCATCCGCAGAGGGCCAAACGGCCATGCTTTCGTCACGGATGGCGGGCACTGGCTGCTTGACGCCCAGTTGCAACGAATTGCCGACCCCAAAACTCTGGCGGCGCGGCTTTCTGCGGTCCCGGGGGTCATGGAACACGGCTTATTCATCGGTCTGGCGGGGACTGCTATTGTTGCCGGTCCGGACGGGGTGCGCCTCATCGAGCGGCCCTAATCTTTAAAGCACGGAGGGAGTGCGCTTATGATTGCCCGTCGTTCACTGCGTCACGTTATGGCCGCGCTGATCGCGCTGGCCGCGATCGGTCTTGCCGGGACGGCGAAGTCCCAAGGGGTGGCCCAGCCGCCGCAAGTTTCGCCGGCTCAGCTTGCGCTTGCCAAGCAGATCGTCGAGATCAAGGGCGTGAAAGCCATGTTCGCCCCGCTGGTCCGCGGCGTGGTCCAGAAGACCAAAGAATCGGTCATGCAGACCAACATGATGTGGGCCAAGGACATCAACGACATCGCCCTCCAAATCGAGAAGGACTTTCAGCCGCGCGGGCAAGAGATCGTGGACGCGACCGCGCGCTTTTACGCGAGCCATTTCACCGAGCCGGAACTCAAGCAGATCCTGGCCTTCTACCAATCGCCGGTCGGTCAGAAAATGCTGGTCGAGGAGCCGAAGGCGCTCGACGAAAGCATGTCTTATGCCGGCAGCTGGGGCGACAATCTTTCCATCGAAGTCATGAGTAGGTTACGCGCCGAAATGAAGAAGCGCGGACACGATATGTAGCATGTCGGATTTCGACGTCGACCTGTTCGTCATCGGCGGCGGCTCGGGCGGCGTGCGCGCCGCGCGCATTGCCGCGCAGTACGGCGCCCGCGTCATGCTGGCGGAGGAATACCGCCTCGGCGGCACCTGCGTGATCCGCGGCTGCGTGCCGAAAAAGCTTCTGGTCTATGCCTCGCGCTTCCACGGCGAATTCGAGGATGCCGCCGGCTTCGGCTGGACCGTGCCGCACGCCACGTTCGACTGGGCGACGCTGATCGCCAACAAGGACAAGGAGATCGCGCGGCTGGAAGCGGCCTATGGCTCGCTCCTGGCAAAGTCCGGCGTCGAAGTCGTCAAGAACCGCGCCACGCTGGCCGATGCCCACACCGTGCAAGTGGCCGGCGGCGATCGCGTCAGGGCGGCGCATGTCTTGATCTCGACCGGCGGCACGCCAAGCTACGGCGACAAGATTCCCGGCATCGAGCATGCCATCTCGTCCAACGAGGCGTTCCACCTGGCGGAATTGCCGCGCCGGGTGGTGATCCAGGGCGGCGGCTATATCGCGGTCGAATTCGCCGGCATTTTTGCCGGCCTCGGGTCCCACGTGACGCTGGTCTATCGCGGCGAAAACATTTTGCGCGATTTTGACGACGACGTGCGCCACCACCTGCGTAAGGACATGGAGAAGCACGGCATCAGGGTGGTCACCGGCTGCACCGTCGCGGCGATCGAACATCGCGGCGGCCACTATTCCGTGCACCTCTCCGGCGGCAATCACATCCCCGCCGACAAGGTGATGTTCGCCACCGGCCGCGCGCCCAATGTCGAAAAGCTCGGCCTGAAAGAGGCCGGCGTCGCGATCGCGAAGAATGGCGGCATCGCCGTCGACGAATATTCGCGCACCACGGCGAAAAACATTTACGCCGTCGGCGATGTCACCAACCGGATCAACCTGACGCCGGTCGCGATCCGCGAAGGCCATGCCTTCGCCGACACCGTGTTCGGCGGCAAGTCCACCATCGTCGATCACGCCAATGTGCCGACCGCGGTGTTCTCCGAGCCCGAGGTCGGCGCCGTCGGCCTCACCGAAGCCCAGGCGCGGGCGCAGCTTGCGCAAACTGATGTCTACAAATCGATGTTCAAGCCGCTCAAGGCGACGCTGTCGGGCCGCGACACCACGGTGCTGCTGAAACTGATCGTCGACGGTCAGACCGACCGGGTGGTCGGCTGTCACATTGTCGGGGAGGGCGCCGCCGAGATGGTGCAACTCGCCGCCGTCGCCGTGAAAATGCGGGCCACCAAGGCCGATTTCGACGCCACCATGGCGCTGCACCCGACCATTGCCGAGGAGCTGGTTACGATGCGGACCAGAAGCGCGACTTACGCCCGGGAAGTGGCGGAATAGGCTGATTTTTCAAGCGAAATCGACGGGGTGTCGCTGGTCCACGGCGCCGTGTATAACACCGGAAATTTGTTGTCTGTCACCGGGTCTGTTGACTGTCGGTGTGACGGGACATGGAGACAGCGTGATGTCTACGCGTTTGAACACGGTGAAGTGGAGCCCGGACTCCTGGCGCTCAAAACCGCGATTGCAGATGCCGGATTATCCGGACCAAAAAGCGCTCGGCGACGTCGAGGCGCAGCTGGCGACGTTCCCGCCGCTGGTTTTTGCCGGCGAGGCACGCAACCTGAAAAAGGCGTTGGCGCAGGTCGCGGCCGGCGAGATGTTCTTGCTGCAAGGCGGCGATTGCGCGGAGAGCTTTGCCGAGCATGGCGCCAACAATATCCGCGACTTTTTCCGGCTGTTCTTGCAGATGGCGGTGGTGCTGACCTACGCCGCTGCCGAGCCCGTGGTGAAGGTCGGCCGCATCGCCGGCCAATTCGCCAAGCCGCGCACCTCGCCCACGGAAAAGCGCAATGGCGTCGAGCTGCCGGTCTATCGCGGCGATATCATCAACGGCACCGATTTCACGCCGGAGGCGCGCACGCCGGATCCCCGCAGACAATTGGAGGCCTACCGCCAGTCCGCGGC
>JBAUYI010000156.1:0-37370 GCA_049584715.1 Xanthobacteraceae bacterium | reverse complement strand
CCGGAAACCTTCGCCATGGATGAAACGCGGCACCGCATCTACGTCTCCGACGAAGAATCTTCCACGCTCGCGATCATCGACATGGACCGCAACATCATCGAGAAGGAGGTGCCGACCGGCGCCGAGCCAGAGGGGGTGCTGGTCAGCGCCGACGGCAAGACCGTTTACGTGACCTCCGAAGTCGGTGATCTCGTCCATTCGATCGACGCCGACAGCGGTTACGTGACGCAAGACGTGGTGGTCGGCACACGGCCGCGCCGTTTCGCGGCAACGCCGGACGGCAAGGAGCTCTGGGTGTCGACGGAAATGGCGGGCGAAGTCTACATCGTCGACCGGCAGAGATTCGTCGTCACCGGCAAGATCGATTTTTTGCCACCCGGCATGCGCAAATCGGACGTCACGCCGGTGGGCTTGGTTATGACCAAAGACGGCAAGACCGCTTATGTCACGCTAGGGCATGCGGCGCATGTCGCGGTGGTCGACGTGCCGACGCGAACCGTCCAGGCCTATATCCTGGTCGGCAAACGGTCATGGGGCGTCACGCTGTCGCGTGACGAAAAAACCCTCTACGTGGCCAACGGCCTGGGCGACGACATCACGATCATCGATACGGCAAGCCGCAAGGCCGTCGTTTCGATCCCCGTCGGTCGCGTACCGTGGGGTATCGTCGTCGATGACTAGCGCTCCAATAGACCCGGCAAGGCGATGGGCGCACATGCTCGCCCCGCTGCTCTGCCTCGCCTGGCCGCTTGCGGCGGCGGCGCAGGATGTCCCGACGCCAAGCCAGCCGGCGATGCAGCAGCACGTGAAAATCGCTTTCGTCCAAATCGACGGCGATCCGCGCTACGCGCCGATCCGTGCCAGCGACCGGATCGTCCTCAAGGCGCCGGAGCATCCGTTCGCGGGCGCAGAGGTCGGCATCGATGAAGCGGCGCCGCTGGTCAGGCTCCTGAACACCGACTTCACGCTCGATCGCATCGTGGTCAAATCGCCGGCGGACGTTGCGCAAGCCGTCCTGCAAGCAGCGGATGCCGGAACGCACTTCTTCCTGATCGACGTGCCAGCCGATGCCTATCGCCCGCTTGCGGCGGCGGCCCGCGGCCGCGACCTGCTGCTGTTCAACGCATCGGAGCCGGATGATGCGCTGCGCCGCGATCTGTGCGCGGCCGAGTTCGTTCACGTCTATCCCAGCCGCGCCCAGCTCATGGATAGCCTGGTGCAATACGTCGTGTCGCGCAAATGGACGAACTTGCTGGAACTCCAAGGCCCCTCGCCCGACGATGCGGCGATGACCACGGCGTTCGAGCATTCGGCGCAAAAGTTCGGCGCCCATATCGTCGCGCAACGCAAATTCAAGCCCGGCACCGATCCGCGCGACCGCGAGCAGAACGATCCCGCTCTGCTGAGCGCGATCAATCGCGATTTCGACGTGGCTTTCGTCGCTGACAGCGATTTCGATTTCGCCCGCACAGTGCCATATCACCTGGTGCGGCCGCGCCCGGTCATGGGCAGCATCGATCTCGAGCCGGTGGCGTGGCATTGGACCTGGGACCATAACGGCGCGCCGCAGGTCAATTCGCGCTTCGAAAAACGCTCCGGCGGCCGCCATATGGAAGGCCCCGACTGGGCAGCGTGGATCGCAGTGAAGATGATCGTGCAATCGGCGCTGCATACGCGCTCCGCCGATTTTTCGACGCAACGCGCCTTCATCCTCGGCGCCGGCAGCTTCGACGGCGACAAGGGTCTTGCCGTGAGCGTGCGCGCTTGGGATCATCAAGTCCGCCAGGCGGTCTTGCTGGCGGCGCCCTATGAGGTCGTCGCCAGCGCGCCGATCGAGGGTTTTTTGCACCAGACCAACGCGCTGGATACGCTCGGCGACGACCAGCCGGAGTCGGCGTGTCATCTCAACCGGTAGCCGAAAGCGCCCATTCGCCGATGCACTTCGTCCACGTCATGCGCGCGCTACGCGCCGTCACCATGCGGGAGCTGCTCAAATTCGTGCAGCAGCGCGGCCGGCTGCTGTCCGCGCTGGTGCGGCCGCTGATGTGGCTCGCCGTGTTTGCCGCCGGCTTCTACAACGTGTTCGGCGTTTCGATCATCCCGCCGTATAAAACCTACATCACCTACCAGGTTTACATCGTGCCCGGCCTGCTCGGCATCATCCTGCTGTTTCACGGCATGCAGTCCTCGCTGTCCATGGTCTACGACCGTGAGATGGGCGTGATGCGGCTCCTGCTCACGGCGCCGTTGCCGCGCTGGGTGCTGCTGGCGTGCAAGCTCGCCGCCGGAACGGCGCTCTCGGTCATCACCTGTTACGTGTTCCTCGCGGTCTGCATTCCTTTCGGCGTGACGTTTGAACCGATGGCCTGGCTCCAGGTGCTGCCGGCACTGATCATTTCCGGACTTATGCTCGGCGCGCTATGGCTGTTCCTTTCGGTCTATATCAGGCAGGTCGAGAATTTCGCCGGCGCCATGAACTTCGTGATGTTTCCGATGTTTTTCTTTTCCTCGGCGCTTTATCCGCTGTGGAAGTTACGCGAGGGCGGCTCGGAATTGATCTATTACGTCTCGCTGGCCAATCCCTTCACCTATGCGGTGGAGCTCATTCGCTTCGCCCTTTACGACATGTTCGAACCGCTCTCCGCGCTGGTCGTTTCCGGCACGGCGGTGCTGTTCTTCCTGCTCGCCGTGCTCGGCTACAATCCGCAGCGCGGCATGATACGCCGCGTCGTCCAAGCGCAGCCGGCCTAGACCGGCGCGGCGATCGCTTTTCGCGACAGCTCATTGCGGATCATGGCCACCTCATCCGCAGTGCGCGCGCTGCGCGGATTTTGAATCGGCACGTCGGCAACCACGCGTGCCGGATTGCCGGAGAGCAGAAAGACGCGATCGGCCAGCCCGATCACCTCGTCGACGTCGTGGCTGACGAGAAGTGTCGTGACCGGCCGGCGCCCGACCAGCTCCGCTAACTCGGCGCGCAAGCGTGTCGCCAGTTCCGCATCAAGGGAGACGAAGGGCTCGTCGAGCACCAGCAGTTCGGGCTCGACCGCAAACGCGCGCGCCAGCGCCGTCCTGCGCGCGAGGCCGAGCGAGAGCTCGCCGGGATAATGGTGCCGGTGTGCGGACAGCTCGAGCGTGTCGAACAGCCCGTCCAATACGGCGTCGCTTGCTTGCGGTGCGGCGAGACGCACGTTCTCCTCGACGGTACGCCACGGCAATAGCCGCGGTTCTTGGAAGACGACGCCGAGCCTGCCGTGGGCCGGCAGCCGCACGGTGCCTTCGAAATTCGAATCGAGCCCGACAATGATGCGAAGCAGCGTGGTCTTGCCGCAGCCGGACGGACCGACCAGCGCCGCGATCTCGCCGCTGGCGACAGCGATCGAGAAAGCGCCGAGCACTTGCAGTTCACCGCCCGAGGCTTTGCGATAGGATTTATGCTTGATGTGAACTTCAAGCCGGTCTTGGTCGCCAGCGCGAGACATATCGTTCAAACGGCTGTACCAGGAATGTTTCGATAACGAGCATGACGGCGACGAACGCCAAAGCATAGGCCAGGATTCGGGTGACGTCGAACAACTGGAAGGCAATGCCGATTTCAAATCCCACGCCGTTCGGCCGGCCCAGCAATTCGACGATCAGCACGATCTTCCACACCAGCGACAGGCCTGACCGTGACGCCGCGGCGAGATATGGCGACAGCTGCGGCAAGACCACGTGGCGCAGCCGCTTCCATCGGCTCATGCGGAATACCGCCGCCATTTCGTCGAGACTGCGGTCCAAGGCGCGCGCGCCTTCACGCACCGTAACGGTGGCGAGCGGCAGCTTGTTGAGGACGACGGCCGCAAGCGCCGCTGTTTCGGTCAGCCCCGCCCATATGTACGCCAACACAATGATGACCAGCGCCGGCAAATTAAGCAGCAGCACCAACCATGGATCGCCGATCCGATCCGCCAGCCGGTCACGGCCCATGACAAATCCGAACGCGGTGCCGAGCGCCATGGCGATCGAGAAGGCCGCGGCAACGCGGGCCAGCGTAACGCCGAGATTGAAGGCAAGCGCACCGGAGCGCGCTTCGGCGACGATGGCAAGACCGACCGCTTGCGGGCTTGGCAAAAGCCGCGGGCCTGCGAACTGCGAGCAGGTAAACCAGACCGCGAGGAGAAGAGCGATCGAGGCCAGCCGAAGCGCCAAATTCATTCGCTCGGCCCTGCCGTATAAAAGGTGCCCGGATCGAGCTCGCGCGCCGGCCCGACCAGATCGGCGCCGCCAATCTCAGCCAACACATTGTACAGCGTTCTCGCGTCGGCAACTTCCGCACCAAGCGGCCGTCGCGGAATGCCTTCAAGATAGCGCTGTCGATAGACGTCGAGCGCGCCCGCCCCGCTTGCCGAGATCCGCGGCGCCAGCCGTTGCCACTCGTCCGGCGATTGCGCCAGGATGTCCTTGGCCTGGCGCGTGGCGGCGAAGAAGCGGTCCAGCAGCGAACGGTTGCGCTGGGCCCAGTTTCCGTTGAACACGTAACCGATCATGGCCACGGGTCCTGCGGCACCCAGGCTTTTCACCACGTCGTCCATGGCCACGGCGCGTCTCATGCCGTTTGCCTCGAGCTCGGCACAGAAATTCCAGAAGGTCAGCGTAGCGTCGGTTTCGCCCTGCAGAGCTTTTTGCTGCAGCAGCGGCGGTGCGCCATACACGATGTCTGCTTGCGCTTTGAGATCGATATCTGATCTGCGCGCCAGCGCTCGCAGCAGCAACCAGCTTTTATCGAGCGGTCCGCCGGCAACGCTAAGCTTTTTTCCCTTGAGATCGGCAATTCCCCTGATCGGCGAATTGGCCGGCACCATGACTGCGCCAAGCGCGCTCGAATAGGGATAGAACACCACGTCGTCGCCGAGCGCGCGTTCCCGCGTGACCCATAGCCAATCCGACAGCATCAGATCGACGGATCCGCTTTCGAGCGCGATCTTGCCCGCCTCGGTACTGGCAAGCTCGGTGGTTTCGATATCGATGCCGGCCTGCCGGTCGAGGCCGTGAGCTTTCAGGATGTCCAGTTCCCAGCCGAGCGTGCCGGTCCTTTGCGCGGCGATGCGGATGCGATCTGCCGCGAACGCACTCGATACGGCAAGCATCGCAGCGGCAACGATCGCCATGCGCACGCACGAAAGCACGCCGGAGCATCGCAGGTCCGTCATCCGCACGCGCTGGTTCGCCCTTCGGCAAATGTCGGCGCCATGGGCCGCAGCCCAACTCGATACATCGATCCTCCCCTGGTGGCTGACCTGCGATGCGGTTGATCTTTCACGGTGCCACAGTTCAGCACGCGGGAAAAGCCTGCAACCGCGCACGCTACGGCAGGCTTGGAGCGTCCGACGAAACTGCCTATCATGCCGCCCTCGGCGCCTAGCCAGAACAAAATAAATCGGGAGGAGACGAATGATGCGCACAACGCTTTTGTCTGCATTGCTGACGACGGTCCTTACCGCGATTCCGATTGCCGCACTCGCCCAGACCGCCGATGATTTGAAGAACGACGAGAAGACCACCGGCAACGTGCTGGTCTACGGCATGGGTTATTCCGGCAACCGCTACAGCCCGCTCACCAAGATCACCAAGGACAACGTCGGCAAGCTGGTTCCGGTATGGTCGTATTCGCTTGCCGACCTGCAAGGCGGCGAAGCGTTTCCGATCGTCAACGACGGCATCGTCTACGTGACGACCCATGATTCGACCGCGGCCGTCGACGCCATCACCGGCAAGCAGATCTGGCGCGTCAAACACGAATATCCGCCGGACACGCTGCGCGTGGTCTGTTGCGGCATCGTCAATCGCGGCGCGGCGATTTACCAGGGCATGATCATCCGCGCCCTGATGGACGACCGCATCGTTGCGCTCGACGCCAAGACCGGCAACCAGGTCTGGGAAGCGAAGTCCCCGGATCCCGCCGTGCCGGCAAACGGCTATGCGATGACCGGCGCGCCCCTGGTCGTCAAAGGCGTCGTGATCGTCGGCGTCGCCGGCGCCGAGTTCAGCCATCGCGGTTTCATCGAAGGCTACGATGCCGCGACCGGCAAACATTTGTGGCGGACTTACACGATCCCGGCCAAAGGCGAACCCGGCTCCGAGACCTGGCCCGGCGATTCGGAATTGACCGGAGGCGGCTCGAGCTGGGTGACGGGCACTTACGATCCCGATCTCGACTTGGTCTTCTGGGGGGTCGGCAATCCCGCGCCCTGGAACCCGCGCGCGCGCGCCGGCGACAATCTCTACACCGACTCGGTATGGGCGCTCCGCCCGCAGACCGGCGAGCGCGTCTGGTACTATCAGGCCACGCCGAGCGACCCCTTCGACTACGACGCGGTACAAACGCCGATCAACGCCACCATCCAGGTCGACGGCAAGCCGCAGAAGGTCGTGATGCAGGCCAACCGCAACGGCTTCCTCTACGTGCTCGACGCCAAAACCGGCAAGCTGCTCGCGGCCAACACCTTCGGCAAAGTGAATTGGGCGAGCGGAGTCGATTTGGAGACGGGCCGGCCCATCGTCACCGATGTCTTCAAGGGGGCGCTGGCCGGCGACACGGTCACTGTTTGGCCTTCGGTCTCCGGCGTCACCAATTGGCAGCATCTCTCGTTCAGCCCGAATACCGGCTTGCTGTACATCAACACGCTCAATGTCGGCATGACCTATCAAGCGCCCGAACCGCCGAAGCTCAGCCCCGGACAGCCGTCTGGTGTTCCCACCGTCAAGCGCACCACGGTCACCGACGACCCGAACGTGCGCGGTTTTCTCAAAGCGGTCGATCCCATGACCGGCAAATCGAAATGGGAGACCCCGTACCGCAGCCCGAACTACTCCTCCACCATGGTGACGGCGAGCAACCTGGTCTTCACCGGCGTGATGACGGGCGAATTCCAGGCGCTCGACGCCGATACCGGCAAGATCCTGTGGAGCTTCCAAACGCCGTCCGGCATCGTCGGTCAGCCGGTGACCTGGGAGAAAGACGGCAAGCAATACGTCACGGTCATGAGCGGTATCGGCGGCGTCTATGCGCAGCGCGGCGGCGATCCCAATCTCGTGAACCTGCCGACCGGCGTGACATTGTGGACGTTCGCGCTGTTCGACAAATAACGCCGATACACCGTCCTCAAGAACCAGGAGGCCGCCAGTCGCGGCCTCTTTCACATCGCAATGCGTGAGCGCCTATGATCGGCAAGAAATTTTCTTCAATCGCCGTCGTGCTTCTCGCGGTCGGCTGGAGCGCATCCTACGCCCTCGCCGAGGACGCCGCGCCCGACCAGGACAAAATCGCCGCCGGAGAAACCGTCTACAATACGCGCTGTGCCGTCTGCCATGGCGACGAACTGGTCAATAGCGGCCAGACCTTCGACTTGCGCCGGCTGAAGGCGGACGAACGTCCACGCTTTGATAACTCGGTCCGCAACGGCAAAAACCAGATGCCGCCGTGGAAAGGCGTGCTAAGCGACGATGAAATCGATCAGCTCTGGCATTACATCCGCGCGCATGCCTTCCAAAAGTGACGGCTTATGAGGCGGTCGCCAGAAGCCGCACGGCGGAACGGATCAGCTCGGCGAGGCTGCGGACATCGAGCTTCTGCCGCAGCTGCGAGCACACGTTGACGACGGTCTTGTAGCTGACGTTGAGCTCCTCGGCGATGCGGCCATAGGGCTTGCCTTCCGCCAACAAAGCCAGCGTTTGCAGCTCCCGCGGCGTCAGCTCCGCGAGCGGGTTCTGGCGCGCAGGCGTGTGCACCAGGGCCACCTGCATGGCGAGATCGCCATGCAGATACGGCGTGCCGGTTCGGACCTTCTCGAAGGCCTTCATCAATTCGGCGGGCGAGGTGTCCTTGAGCACATAGCCGGTGGCGCCGGCTTCGAGCGCGCGCGCCACGATGATGGGATCGCTGTGCATGCTGAAGACCAGAATGCGCGTCGACGGATCGTGCGCGTTGATGCGGCGGATCAACGGCAGGCCGCTGAGCCCGCTGCCCTGCATGGCGAGGTCGACGATCACCACATGGGGATGATGACGGCGGTAGAGCTTGTAGCCGGACGCCGCATCCCGCGCCTCGAGCACGTCGGTGACGCCGGCGTCCTCCAGCATGCGCCGGCAGCCCTGCAGCACGATCGGATGGTCGTCAATGACGAGGACGCTGGTCATGAATCCACACCGCGCGATGTCTCGGTCTCCGCCACACCTTCGGTGAGCGGGATGGTGATCCGCACACTGGTGCCGTGGCCGGGCTCGCTGTCGACACTATAACGGCCGCCGAGACCTTCGACACGCTCCTTCATGCCGCGGGTGCCAAAACCCGCCGGCACCGGCCGGCTCATGCCGCGCCCGTCGTCGATCACGGTCAACGCCAAAGACGCCGCATTGTCCATATGGTCGAGCTTCACGGTCACATGCTTCGCCTCGGCGTGGCGAATTGCATTGGTCAAGCTTTCCTGAATGCATCGATAGATCGTCAGGTCGATCGAATCGCCATAACCGCGCGGCAGATCGCCGGCTGCGATGGAAAAGGTAATCTGCGGATGCTCCCGCGCGCGTTCGGCAACGAGCTGGCCGAGCAAGTCCTTGAGCGGAACATGACCAAGCGCCATCGGCCGAAGGCGATCGAGCATGCTGCGGTTGATGGCTTGCAAATGATCGATGACGGCAAGGATATCGCGCAAGCGTTCCGCGATGCTCTGCTTGGCCTTATCGGGCAAGTTTTGCGCCACGCTCGCGATCGACGATGCATTGGCTTTCAGCCCAAACAGGCATGGCCCGACTTCATCGTGCAATTCGAGCGCGGTTCGCCGCCGCTCGTCGTCCTGTGCCGTGATCAGCCTGCGATTGAGCCGCAAGTTTTCGCCGCGCAGGGCCTCGAGCGCAAGCGCAAGCGTGTTGAAATGCTCGGCGATGGCGGACAGTTCGCGCGCCTGCGGCTGCGACAACCGCACGCTATAGGTCTGGTGCTCCAGGTCGGAAAGGCCGTTGGCGAGCACGGTGAGCGGATCGAGAACGCGGCCGAACAGCACGTAGAGAAAACCGATCATGACGAGGTTGAGCACGACGGCCACCGCCCCGATAGCGACGGCGTTGTCCCAGACCTCGGCGATTTCATCGGCGGGCTCGCCGATAATCGCGACATGCCCGATCCGCAAGCCGTCGACGGTCACGGCGACATCGCGCGTCTCGACCGGCGGCGCGACGAGCGCGGTAAACCAATGCGGGACGGCGTCGCGCTCAGCGACACCGCGGCCGGGCGGCGTCACCGCGATGGGAGAGCCTGCGGCGTCGCTGACCACGAACCGGACATGGCGCATCGATTGCAGTTGCGCCGGCAGCGAGGCCAGAAACTGCTCGGCCGGAAGCTCCTGGCGGGCGAGATGGACGGCGTCTTCGACCAACAAGTCGGCAAGGCGCATCGAAGCAGCCATCTCGACACGCGTTTGCATGCGCGCGCGCAAGATGACGACGCTGCCGGCAACGAGCACGGCGACGACATCGATCAGCACGAACGCGAGCAAGAGCTGGGCGCGAATCGAGCGCTCATACCAGAGCGCTCGGCACCAACGCTGCAGCAAAGTCGGCGCTTGCGGCGGGCCGGCAAACGCGGCCGCGGACTGTACGCTGATCGGTCCCTCCCTCTGGGCCTCTGCGTTATGCCGCGGATGTTAGCCGAACATAGGCCGCCGCGTCACGTCCGAGCGGCCCCTGCCGAATTGGCATTACGGAATGGGCGCGTTTCGATTAGCATGGGTCTGATAAGCGAGGTCCCGAATTGGGACACATGGGGAGGAATAAATGCTCGCAAAAGGCGCGATTGGTATCGGCGTCATACTCGCCACGTTCGTCGGGCCAGCCGGGATAGCGAACGCCCAGACTCTTTTCGAGCAGAGCGCTGAAGTGCGCATGCAGCTCGACCTTGCGGTCTCCGACCAAGCTCTCAAGGCGCTGCTGCCCGACGGCTGGGAGCCGTTCGTGGCGACCTCCGGCCCAGCCAAGGATTGCAATGTGCGCTTGATCTTCGTCGATCGCGTCGACATCAACGGCCCGGATGGCGCGCCGGCCGGCACCGAGCAGATAGTCTATTTCGCCTCGCCCATCAAAAAGACCGGCAGCAATGACATGGCCGGCCAGATGATGATCAACGGCATCACCAATAATCCGAAAGCCACTCCGGGCCCGTTCAATGTCTACCAAGCCGTCTCCGCCTATCGCGTCGAGCGTTCCACCCGTGCTGCCGCGGGCGGCCCGGTCGAGAACGAGGACACCTGGGACTTCACCGGCGCCGACGGCGAGCACCTGTCGCTGCACTTGACCTATGAGCGCGGCGTCGCCCGCAAGCTCTCGGCCGAGACCAAATTCTTTTCAGCCGCCGATCCCAGTTCCTACCAGATCTGGAAGATCGACCAGGGCCTCGACATCATGCGCAACGCCACCGTGCCGGTGAAGGACCGCGTCAAAACGTTTGAGTTCAAGGCGTCCGGCGGCCGCGTCGCCAAGCTGTTCGACGGCAGCGAGCGGGTCGTCAGCGTCGATGCGCTGCATTGGTACAATCGCGCCGTCTCTTCGCCATAGCCGCCACGATCGCCGCCCGTTGCGGGATACCATGCTCGCTCCGCTTCACGCCAAGGCGCTCGGCGCCTTGTTGTTCGCAGCCAGCGCCTTGTCGTCTGTTACAAGGCCGAGCATGGCCTATGCCGACGAAGCGGCGGATTTCCTCGCCGGCCGAAGCAAAACTTGCGTGAAATGCTCTCTGGTCTCCGCCCAGCTGAAGCAGAAAGACTTGTCCGACACCGATCTCACGGGCGCCGATCTCTCCCACGCGGTGATGCACCGCGCCAAGCTCGGCGGAGCGACACTAAACGGCGCTGATCTGACCGACGCCAACCTCAACAAGACCGATTTGAAGACGGCCTCACTGGTCGGGGCCAAGGCCGACAACGCGATGTTCTACGGATCGGATTTGAGCGCCGCGGACCTGTCCGAGGCCGACCTCGCCAACGCCAAGATGCAAACGGCGTTTTTGGTGCGCGCCAAGCTCGACCACGCCAGGATTTCCGAAGCCATGCTCAACGCAGCCCGGCTCGATGATGCATCGTTACGGGATGCCGACCTGAGCAAGACCAATCTGGTCGAGGCTTCGCTGCGCCGCGCCAACCTCGAGGGCGCCAATCTCGACAATGCCGGCCTGGTGAATGCGGTGCTGCGCGACGCCAACCTCAAGGGCGCGACGTTGACCGAAGCGGACCTTTACGGCGCCGATCTTTCAGGCGCCGATCTGACCGGAGCAGATCTGTCCGGCGCACGCCTGACCGGCGCAATTCTCGCCGGCGCGATCCTGACGGGCGTCAAGCTCAACGGCACCATCATGCCGGACGGCACCGTGCATCCCTGACCGAGGCGCAGATCACGGCTTTGGATAGTTCGGATCGAAAAGCTCGAACCGCGTCCAGCTGTCGAAAGCGCCTTGGGTATACTCATGGCTGTCCGGATCGATATCGTGCTGCCCGGGTTTGCGCAGAAAATGCGTCTCCACGGTCAAGGCCCGCTCCGGCATCGTCTTGTCGCAGCGCTGCTTGACGAACACGCCGCCGACCGCGGACTCGCCCTCGGCCGGGGGGAAATCCGTACAGCGCCATCCGTCGGCGCCATAGCGATTGATCACGGCCACGCCGAGCAGATGCGCCATGCGGCGCTCGGCCGGCGTTGCGCGCGGATCGCTCACCATGCGAACGCCGCGCAATATCCCGCCATCGTCAAACAGAGCCGACAGAACGACGGGATGACCGGCGACCCGCGTGCCGGTCCGCTGCGCCGCGTAACTCGGCTCACCGAGCGCCTTGGCGACGTATTCGTCCTCGTCGTCGAAGCGGGCGGCGACTTCACGCAACCCGCTGGCTTCCGGCCGGCATTTCTTGAAGTCCGGCCAGGCGTCGAGCTCCTGACGCGGCGGCCCGCCATCGCTGCCGCAGGCGAGCTGGCCCCAGCCGTCCAGTGTCATCGCCTGGGCGGCAAGCCCGAGTTTCAGGCCATGGATTTCGCCCGGATCGGGCTGTGTTTGTGCGCAGACTTGGTTCACGCCCGCGATGGCCAGCGCCGCCACTGTGCCCGTGATCGCGGCCCTGACCATCATTCTCATCGGCTCACTGCTTCATCGGCTCGCATTGGCGCGTATCCGTGCCCCAGAACTCGACGCAGTCTTCGTAGGTCGACGGGCCGCGCCCGATTGCCTTCGCGAACAGATATTTCACCACCGCATCGATCTCATCGGAATTGAGGAACGCGTTGGGCTCCGGCGGCACGTCGTTGCCGAGCTCGGCGCGGGTGATGCCGTAGCAACGCTTGTCGGTATAGGCGAACTGGTCGTGAAACGGCATGCCGGTGCCGGGTCGGCCGCATTTGATAGTCTCGGCAACCTGCGCGGGGGTCAGCTTTGTCTGGCGCAGCGACAACGCGTTGCCGCCGTAGCCTTGATCGCCGGACGCGTCCCACTTGTGACAGAACTGACAGGTCGCCTTGGTCTTGAAGATATCCTTGCCGTGTTCGATCGTCCGCACGGCTTCGGCGCTTTGCGCTTCCTGCGCACGCGCGGGGCCGATCGTGACCGCCGAAAGCGCCGCGATCAGCGCCAATGCGACGTGCATGCGACGAAGCGGCCGGACCCTGGTGCTTTGGAGCGAGCGCCGGCACGACGAGGAGTCGCACCGGCGCAGGCCGTTATCGCCTTCAATCAAAGTGCAAACACGAACAGCATGGACGTGGTCGAGGAATATTTCAGCGCCGGATCGTTTTGCATGACGAACGGCGACTGCCGCGAGCCCGCCAGAACGGCGATGTACTGCTTGCCATTCACCGAATAGCTGACGGCCGGCGCATTGATGCCGGTGCCGACGCTAAAGCTCCAAGCCTGTTGCAGGGTTTTGGCGTCATAGGCGGTGAAGGTTCCATCTGGCTGGCCGAGGAAGACGAGATTGCCCGCGGTGGCGAGCGCTCCGGCATAGTTCGGGAAGTCGAGCCGCACCGCCGCCTTGATATCGCCGGTGGTCGGATCGATGGCCTTGAGGCTGCCGTAGAGTCGGCCGGTCATCTTGAACGAGCCACCGCTGAAGCGCTCACGCGGCTTCAGCGTTCCGCCTTGATCGGCAAAATCCTTCTGCGCGACCGTCTCGATGCCGTCGCAGCCTTCGATCGAAGGTATGTAGAGCATGTTGAGCGTCGGATTGTAGGCCGTAGGCTCCCAGTTCTTGGCGCCGAAATGGGATGGACAGATGGTGGCCGGCGGCTCGCCGCGCATACCGTGCGTACCCGGCGTATAGACCTGAACGCCGGCCTTGGGGTCGTAATTGGCCGGTAGGCCGGTCTCCGGATCGAGACCCGTCGTCCAGTTCAGCTTGTCGACGTATTGCTTGCCGCCCACGAACGCTCCGGTGGTGCGGTCCAGCGCATAGAAAAATCCATTGCGCGCGGCATGGACCACGAGCTTGCGGTCCTTGCCGTTGACCTTGGCGTTAATGACCGGGTGCTCGGAAATCTCGTCGAAATCGAACGGGTCGTTCGGCGTATACTGGAACCCCCACTTGATGGTGCCGTTGGCCGGGTTGAGCGCGAGTACGCTCGCCGCCCACTTGTTGTCGCCCGGCCGATATTGCGGATCCCAATCGGCGCCGGCATTGCCGATGCCCTGATAGATGGTGTCGGTCTCGGGATCATAGGTGGCGGTTTCCCATACCGGCGCGCCGCCGTGCTTCCAACGCTCCGCCCCGTCCTTCCAGGTGTCGTTGCCGGGCTCGCCTGCGCCAGGGATGGTGTAGGTCCGCCAGGCTTGCTGGCCGGTATTGAGATCGGTGGCGTCGATGAAACCGCGGATGCCGAACTCGCCGCCGGCGGGCCCGACGATCGCCAGGTCACGCACCACCAACGGCGCCATGGTGATGGTCTCGCCGAGAGCCGGATCGGCGATCTTGCGCTCCCAGACCTTCTCGCCGGTCGCCTTGTTGATGGCGAACATCCGCCCGTCCAGCGCGATCGATATCACCTTGTCCTGCCACAGCGCGACGCCGCGATTGTTGACACCGCAGCAGGCAACGTCGCCGGCCCAGGCTCGGTCGATGCCCGGGTCGAACTTCCATTTGATCGCACCCTTGGTGCCGCCCGAAACGTCGATGGCGTAGACGCTGCCCCAGCCGTCGGTGACATACATCATGCCGTCGTCCACGATCGGCGTACCCTCGAGGTTGCCGAAAGCGTAACGGCCGCCGCTCTGCAGACCGCCGAGCGCGACGGCGAAGACGAGTTTCAGGTTCTTGACCGTATCGGTATTGATCTCGCTCAGCGGCGAGAACCGATAGCCCTGATAATTGCCGTAATAGAGCAGCCAGTTCTGCGGCTCCTTGTTGGCATTGAGCGCGCGCTCGAACGTCATGTCGGCGGCGTGGACCGGCGTGAGCGCACTGGCCATGAGCAGCGGGCCGATCAACGCGATGGCCGGCAAGAGAATCCTCATCGCACTTCCTCCCCGTTTTGATTTTTTAAAGTGACGTCAGCTGGGGATGATAATGCGCCCAGTCCCGGACCGCGACAAGCGGCCCACGCGCAGACCACCGCTGCCTTTCGGCAGGGCGCTCTTGGGCTTGAGCCCACTGCGGTCGCGCAAAAGCAGGCCCTAAAACGTGCCGCGCAATCCGGCATAGGCGGCCAGCGGCATGCCGGGAACGAAGGTGCGGGGATCGGTCAGGTTCAGGTAGGGGAATGAATCGGTCTCGAAGAACGTGCCGTAAACGTAATAGTGCTGGTTGAACAGATTACGCACCAGGCCGAACAACTCGATATTTTTCGAAAGCTGATAGGAGGAATGCAGGTTCACCGTCCAATAGGCCGGCAGCCTCGGATTCTGGTTCGATTCGTCGCCGACCAGCCATTGGCCACCGATGACGTTGAGGTCGGCGCCGAATTTCCATGGATCGGTGATCTGATAATCGGCACCGGCCTTGAAGCGATAGCTCGGTATCCCGGTCAGGTGGTCGCCGGGGACGACGAAGATATTGCCGTTGGCGTCGGCGAACGGATTGTTCGGCGACGACAAAGTCAGGGCATTACGGAATGTGGCATCGACGGTGGTAAAATTGGCATAGGCGGTCCAGCGATCCTGCTTGTACGAGACATCGGCTTCAATGCCCTGACGCAGCGTATTGCCGCCATTTTGAAAAAATTCGTGGCCGGGAATTGGACTGGCGACGGCGAGGATGTCATTGACGTTGAGCGCGTGGTAGGCGCCGACGCTCCAATTGAACAACCCCTTTGCGAGATCGAAGTGGCCGCGCACGCCGCCTTCGAACGTATGCGACACCACCTGATTGAGATTGGGATCGCCGACCAGGGCGTTGTCGATCAGGCACGGCCGCATCGGATCGGCGCAGCCGAGCTCCAATGGCGTCGGTGCCCGGTTCGCTTCCGCGTAACTGCCGAAGACGGTGACGTTCGGCGTGACCTTGTAGGTGGCCCCAAATGTAGGATTGAAGCGGGTGTAAAGATGGCTGCCGTTGAGGCCCGGATCGTTGCCGATTTCGTCCGTCAGACCGATCTGGGCGATGTTGAAACGGCCGCCGGCCGTGACCGCAAGGCGCTGAGTCACGTTGAAAGTATCGGTGGCGTAGAAGCCGGTATACAGCGTATTGGCACCCAGCCGCACCGGCGCGACATCGCCCGACGGCTGATCGATATAAAGGCCGCTGCCGGCGACGGTCGGAAACTGGTCCGCATTGATCGTGCCGAGTTCGCTTGTGGTGGTGAATTGGACGAGCCCACGGTCGATGCTCATGCCGAGCACAAAGTTGTTGTCGTGCCCGAAGATTTTTTCGGACGAAGCGCCCTGCACCGTGCCGCCGAAGCTGTTGGTGGACGTCCAGGTCCGGTCGATTTCGCCCAAAACGCTGGTGCCGAAAATGCCGGCTGCCGAAACGGTTTGCCCACCGGTCGTCACGAGCGGCGACGAACTACCGTCAAGATTGGGAAAGCACAGCAAGGTTGACGGTGCCGGACAGGGCGTCGCGTCGGTGCCGTTGCCGTCGACATGGCTTTGCCAAAAGCCGCGATAATAGAGATTGGTTTGGAAAGTCAGCGTATCGGTCGGCTTCCAGCTGCCGCTGCCGGTCAGAAACGCCAGCCTGTTCTCGGTCGTCTGCGGGATCGTATAGACGCTGGCCCAGTTCTGGCTGAGCATTTGAATCGGCGTCGCCGCAGCGGCGCCGAAAGTGTTATCGGCGCCGGTGAAGGTCACGTGGAATTCAGTTTGATTATCACCCCGGATGCCGAAGTCGCCGTAAACGCGGCGCAGGCGCGACGGCGAATCCTGGCGCCAGCCGGCGTCGTCGATCGCGTCGGCCGTGATATAGCCGGACGAGTTGCCGTTTTGGCCACCGGCCTGCACGGAGGCGCCGATCCGGCCATACGAGCCGCCACGCAGCTCGCCCTCGACGCCCTGATAGGTGAAACCGTTCTTCATCTCGAGCGAAAGCGCGCCGCCCAGCGCATTGAGCCCATACACGGGATTGCTGGGGACCAGCGTCAACTGGTTGATCGCCTTGTCGGGGATGAAATCCCAATTGACGATGTCGCCGAACACTTCGTTGATACGCACCCCGTTCTGATAGACGGCGAGGCCCTGCGGCGTTCCGAGGACCGGCGACGAAATGAAGCCGCGATAATTGAGGTCGAGCTGAAATTGATTGCCGGTCTGGTCGCTGAGCGCGACGCCGGGCAATCCCCGCGCCATGGCTTGGAGCAGGTCCGGCGTGATGGCATGGTCGAAATCCGGCGCCACGAGCGTCTGGACGTTGGCCGGAACCTTGTCGCGAGCGATCGCACCGGGTTCGCCGACCGGCGCGGACGACGCCGCAGGATTTGCCGGAGCAACTTGCGCCTGACCCGAAGAGCGGGAAGCGGGCGCGGCGGCGGGCCGAACGGGCGGCAGCGGCGTGGTCCCGATCACCTGAATCTCAGGAAGAGGAACCGGGCTCTGCGCAAAGACCGATCGCGGAACGAAGAGCGCGACAATGCCTAATCCCGGCAGAAGGAGATGCCTCAACATCCTCCGGAATACCGACGCGCTTACGCCGCGATCGAGAGCCGCAACTCTACACATCCGCAAGTCGTCCGACTGTCCCGCTAGATGCTGCCATTATTTGGCGCGACGGGTCAGGGAAGGTTTTGCCAAACGTTCGGGACAATTTGGCAATCGACGAACCGGCCGGTCCCGAATCTCTCGGCTCTGGCGAGAAATTCGGGGTACTTCATAATGGCATCGAATCCGGTGCGCAGAACGCCGCGGCGCAGCGATTTGGTCGCTATCGGGGGAGAAGCGGACCTCGCGCGGCCATCTCGAATCGGCCAACGGGTCCGCGCGAAGCGCGGCCCGATGGCAGGCTCCGCGCCGTGCCCATGCGGTCAAACGTCACGCCCAACTTGATCACTCAACTTTAAGTTGATAACATCTTGATATTCTCTTATCAAGTCCGCCACCGGCGCAGGCGGGACCGACGGGGCCGTGTTTGCATCAACCGCGAAAGAAGCAATCAGGGAGGAATGCCATGACATCGAGCGTTGCAAAGACCTTGGCGATCGGCAGCTGTGCGTTTGTGCTCCTTGCATTGGCAGAAATGGCGCAGGCTCAGACGGCGTCGGTCGCCCCGCGGCCAGTACAGTTGCCGCCCTGCGACTATGATGGCCAAACGGTCTCGGTGACGCTCAACACGGGCACCGTGCTGCCAGTGGGTTTGGCCGACCCGATCTGGAACGTCTCACCCGGCTTCACCGCCTACAGCACGACACCGGCCACGGGTTGGCTCGCGAACCAAGCCACCGCCAAATGGGTCCAGCCGGCGAGCGGCGGAACGCCAGTCGACTTCTACCCCACTACCTTGAACTACGTGTATACCGCAAAGTTCACCACGCCATCTCACCCCTATTACTACAACAGCATCATGATCACCGGGACGTTCGCCGGGGACGACAGCGCAGTCTTGACGCTGAACGGCGCAGCGACGACGAACTGTCCCAGCACGGCGAACAACTCGACCTCGTGCTTTCATGTCGGCAAAGCGTTCACGATCGCCGGTTATCAGAACTTCACCCAAACCGGCACCGCGCCCTTCGTCAATACCCTGACCATCCAGGTCAACAATTCGAACAGCATCTACAGCGGTCTGCTCGTGAAGGCCACCTTGAAAGCGGTCTGCTCGAAATGCACATCGCCGATCCCGACATGCGGGGGCAATCCTTCGACTTGCTAGCCGGCGCTGACACCGACCGGTTCCCGGCCGGAAAAGTCCGCAGCGCACAATAGCGCAGCGTCTTGCGCCCGTGCGACTTGTTGAAGAATGGCGGAATACGCTTCGCTATTCCGCCATTCTTAGCGTATGCGCCGGATCAAACACCTCCCGCCTGCGCTGGAAAAAATCCGGCAGCGCCAGGCGCATCAGCGCCATCAAAATCACCCCGAAAACGATCGCGCCCACGCCGAACACCAGCGGCGCGCCGATGCCATGGATCGAGGTCTTGCCCTGGCTCGGGTCGCTGTAAGTGATGCAGGCGGCGACCAGCAGCGCCAGCATGATGAGGGCGCCGAGCGCCGGCAGTACGCCGTAGAACAAAAAGTTCTTCACGCCTTTCAGATGCTCATGCCGGTAATAGACCACGCAGGCGACGCCAGTGAGTCCGTAATAGAAGGCGATGCCGATGGCGGTCGCGGTGACGGAATCCGTCAGCACGTTGTTGTCGGAGATGCACACCAGGCCGAGATACCAGGCGATCGAGACGGCGCCCATCACCAGCGTGGCAAAGCTCGGTGTCAGGTAGCGCGGGTGGATTTCGCCGAATTGTTTCGGCAGCGCGCCCATGCGCGCCATGGAGATCGCGGTGCGCGCCGCCGGCAGGATCGTGGTCTGGGTGCAGGCCGCGGCCGAGGTCAGCACCGCGAAGATCAACAGCTTGCCGATGCCGGAGCCGAGCACGTCGGTCGCCAGCGGAGCGAGGAAGTCGTCGCCGTTGAATTTTTCGAGCCCGGGCTCGGCGAAGGCCACCGCGGCGACAGAAACAATGACATAAAGGCCGACCAACAAAACGGTCGCGAGGATGGCGGCACGTGCCGGCGCGCGTTGCGGATCCACGGTCTCTTCGTTCACCGTGGCACCAGTATCCCAGCCCCAATAGATGAACACCGCGACCAGCATGGCCATCGTGAAATCGCCCGTGCTGTCGACGGTGAACGGATTGAACCAGCTGAGCGCGATGCGGGTGCCGTCGGCGTGGCCCGAATAGACTTTCTCCAATGCGACCGCGGCGAAGACGAGGAGGATGGCGACCTCGGCGGCCAGCAATACTTTTTGCGTGTGCGCGGAGAGCTCGATGCCGCGGTAGCAGATCGCGGTCATCGCCACGATAAAGACGACGCCGATCGCGGTCACCCAAAACACCGAGGGCTGGTCGAAGCCGAACAAGTGGCACGAATAGGTGCCGGCGATTTGCGCCAGGCCCGGCATCACCAGAATGTCGGTGGCGAGAATGACCCAGCCCCCCATCCAGCCGCTATACGGCCCGATAGCGCGCGTCGCCCAGGAGAACGTGGTGCCGCAATCGGGATCGGCGCGGTTGAGATGATAATAGGCAACCGCGATGAACAGCATCGGCACGAAAGCTGTGATCAGGATCGCCGGCACGCCGAATTTTGCCGCCACTACCAGCGCCGGCAGCGCGGCGGCGAGCGAGTAAGCCGGCGCGGTGGAGGCCACGCCGATGACGACGTTCGACGCGAACGATATGGCGTTTTTCTTCAGCGCGTGCGTCATGTCGAAGCGAAACGTCCCCTCAGCCCTTGGCAAGGGCGGTCGGCACATTATAGTCGGCGAACTTACCGAACTGGCAAGCCGTCATAATAAGCGCAAGCCACGCACAACCATCGGGGTGGGGATAATGACCGGAAAGCTTTTAGCCGTTGCGGCTGTGGCCGCGCTCGCTTGTTCGGCGCCGATCGCGCCGGCCGGCGCCGCCGATTTCGTCTTGAAATTCGGCACCGCGACCATCAACGAGACTCAGCATCAATTCATCAAATTCTACAAGGAAGAGCTCGAAAAAGCCTCCGGCGGCCGCATCGAAGTGCAGGTCTATCCGGCAAGCCAGCTCGGGCCGATCCCGCGCGAGATCGAGGGCGTCCAGCTCGGCAACATCCAGGGTTTTATCGGGCCTGTGGACTTTTTCGTCGGCGTCGATCCGCGCTTCGGCGTGTTCTCGGCGCCGCTGTTGTTCCACGGCGACGCCAACGCCGAGGCGACGATCCACGATCCGGCGATCCAGCAGGCGATGTTCGATCTCGCCGCGCCCAAGCGCATGGTCGGCCTCGCCACGCTGTCGATCGGCGTCTCCGACTACGGCGCCAAGAAGCCGATCCTGCGGCTCGCCGATTTCAGCGGCAAGAAGCTGCGCATCAACGGCACCGAGCTCGAGCGGCAGAAGATGGCAAAGCTCGGCGCCACCGGCGTCGGCATGCCGCTGTCCGAAGTCATGCCCGCGCTCGACCAAGGCACCATCGACGGCACCATCTCGGGGCTGTCGGTGTTCGTCGCGCTGAAGATGAACGACCTGCTCAAGGTGATCACCGTCACCAACGACACCTACATCATCGCCATCGCGGTCATCAGCAAGCCGTGGCTCGATTCGCTGCCGCCGGATTTGCAGAAGATCGTGCTCGACACCGGCGCCGTGGTGCAGGCCAAGGCGCAAGGCTGGGAGGTCGATTTCACCAAGGAGCTGGAGCAGAAATGGACCGCGACCGGCAGCACCGTGCAGTCGCTGCCGCCCGACGACCTCGCCCAGCTCAAGACGCTGCTCGGCCCCGTCGCCGACGACGCCACCAAGGATCAGCCGGCGGTGCACGACATGCTGCAAATGGTACGCGCGGTGGTGGCGAAGCACTAAAGCGCCCGTGCGTAATTTCCTGCGGCGAAGCGCCCATGCGCTGATGACAGTGCTGCGCCTCGCCGCCGGCGCCATGCTGGTGGCGAGCGTCGCCATCAATTTCGCCAACATCATCGGCCGCTATTTCCTCTCGGTGTCGATCCCGTGGGCCGAGGAGATGATGCTGTTCCTGATGATCGGCGCGGTGTTCCTCGCAGCCGCGCCGGTCGGCTGGCTCGGCCGCCACATCCGCATGGACGTCGTGGTGTCGCTGTTGCCGCCGCGGGCGCGTGCGGCATTCGAGATTTTTTCCGATCTGATCACCATCGCGACCTGCGTGATGCTGGCGGTGTTCGCCTGGCCGGTGATGACCATGCTGGCCGAGCTCGATCAGAGGAGCGGCATGGCCAACATTCCCCTCGTCATCCCGCAGGCGGTGGTGCCGCTCGGGCTGTTGCTCATGGCCTTGTTGATCGCGGTGCGACTTTTCGTGCACGGCGTGCGCCACGACGACGTGATCTCGAGCCGCGAGATCGAGCGCTGAAATGTCCGCGACGTTCGTCTATTTCATCCTGCCGGCGATCCTGCTGATCGCAGGCCTGCCGATCTTCGTGGTGCTGATCCTGACGTCCACGGCGGCGATCGTCTTCGTGGCACATGTGCCGACGCAGGCGATCCAGACCTACATGTTCGGCAGCCTCGACAATTTTCCGCTGCTGGCGGTGCCGTTCTTCGTGCTCGCCGGCGAGATCATGGGCCGCGGCGGCATCGCCAACCGCGTCGTCACCTGGGTGGTCTCCATCGTCGGCGGCGTGCGCGGTTCGCTCGCCGTGACCACGGTGGCCTCGTCGGAACTGTTCGGCGCCATGGCGCACACCACCGTCGGTACCGTGGTCGCCATCGGGCGGCTGCTTTTTCCGTCGCTGACCAAGCAAGGCTACAGCGAACGCTTCGCCGTGGCGCTGATTACCTCGTCGGGCGCGGTCGCGGTGATCATCCCGCCGTCGATCTCGATGATCCTTTACGCCATGACGGCGCAGGTCTCGGCAATCAAATTGTTCACCGCCGGCATTTTGCCGAGCCTGCTGATCGGCGTGGTCGACGCGATCTACGTCCTGATCTACGCCCGCATCAAGATGGTGCCGCTGTCGTCGCCGGCGCGCTGGAAGAATATTTGGGCCGCGACCAAGGAGGCGAGCTGGGCGATCGGAACGATCGTCGTCATTTTTGGCGGCATCTATGGCGGCGTGTTCACGCCGACCGAAGCGGCCGGCGTCGCCGTGGTCTATTCGCTGTTCGTCGCCATGGTGATCTATCGCGAGATCGACCTCGCCGGGCTGTGGCAGGTCATCGTCAGCTCGATCTACCTGATCGCACAGATTTTGATCATCGTCACCGGCGCCGGCGTCTATTCCTGGCTGATGACCACGAGCGGCATTCCGGGGAGTCTGATCGGCGCCATCACCGCCATGCAGCTGCCGCACTGGCAGACGCTGCTGTTCGTCAATGCCGGCCTGCTGGTTGCCGGCAGCTTCCTCGAGCCGCCGGCCGCGATCCTCATCCTCACGCCGCTGTTGCTTCCCGTCGTCGAAGCCGCCGGCGTCAATGCGCTGCACTTCGGCATCATCATGGCGGTGAACCTGAGCATCGGGCTCTATCTGCCGCCGTTCGGGCTGAACCTGTTCGCCGCCCGCGCCATCTTCGACGTGCCGATGGCCATGATCTACCGCGGCGTGCTGCCGTTCGTGGTGGTGAACTTTTTGGCGCTGTTGGTGATCACCTACGTGCCGGCGATCTCGATGGTGCTGATCGGCGGCGCGCGGTAGCGACGCAGTCGCCAGCGAATGGGTTGGCCGTTACGCCTGAGCCGCGCGTACATCATCCGCGAAGCTGACGATCCGCTCCCGGATAGCCTTGGTCTGGCCCGCGAGTTCGACCGCCGAGTGTCGCAAGCCAACGGTCGCATGAGCTGTTTGATCGGCCATGGCCTCGATGTCACCGATGGAAGCAGCGACATGGCCGACACCGATGGCGGCCGCGTCGACGTTTTGTGCGATCTCGCGGGTTGCTGAGGCCTGTTGCTCGATCGCGCCTGCGATCTGCGCGGACAGCAGGTCCAACTCACGAACCATGGTCAGGATCGCCTCGATGGCCGCCGCCGAGCGTTCCGTCGTGCTTTGAATGCCCGCGGTCTTCCTGGCGATATCCTCGGTCGCCCTTGCGGTCTCTGCGGCAAGAGCCTTCACCTCCTGGGCCACGATCGCGAATCCCTTGCCGGCCGTTCCGGCGCGCGCCGCCTCGATGGTCGCATTCAAGGCCAGCAGATTGGTCTGGGCCGCGATGCGGTTGATGAGCCCGGTCATGTCGCCGATTTCGCTGGCCGCGGTCGTCAGCTCGGCAATTGTTTGATGCGCGGTATCGGCGCGGCTGACCGTGTCGCTGGCAAGACGCGAGGATTGCGTCACGGTCGCGCTGATCTCGGAAATGGTCTTGGCCAATTCCTTGCCGGCTTCCGTGACGGTCGTGACCTTGGCCGTCGTCTCCCCCGAGGCCAACGACGCTGTCGCAACCTGAGTCTTGGCACGATCGGCGGTGGCGCCGAGCGAATCGGCGCTCTGCTCGAGCTCAAAGGCCGCGTCGTTAAGAACATGGATCGAATTTGCCATCTCGGCTTTGAAGGTCTCCAGAAGCTTGCCCGTCACGTCGGCGCGCCTGTTGGTCGCAACGAGATCGTCCTGCCGCTGGCCGCCGACACGTTGCAGTTCGGCGGCCGCCTCTTCGGCGCGTTGGCGCGCCTGCGCCGCCGTTGCGAAAGCCTGCCGAATGGTGTGGCCGATGAACATCAACATCGCCACCTCGATCACCACAACGACGGCATGAACGCTGACCCGCCATGGGTTGCTGCCGCCGGGGTAGACGGCATCCGGCAAAATGAAATTGAGGCTCAAGTGATGCAGGCTCACCAGGCCGGCTGCCAGCGCCAGCACGCGCCAGTCACAGAATCCCGACAGCATCGCCAGAACCGCGAAGTAGTAGAAATGCATTTCGACCTGCCACGGGTGGCCGCTGAATGCGAGCACCAACAGCGAGGTCTGGCCGACGAGAGTAATGGCAATACCAAAGGCTATCGTCGTGATCGACCGTCCGGCGTAAGTCAGCACGATGGGGATGATCGCGAGAAGAGCGCAGGCAATCGCATTCATCGCGACGTTCCGCCCCAGCACGGCGCAGATCGCGGCCAGCACCGGTACGTGCACGATACCGAGACCCGTCAATACCTTTGCGACGGTCAGTTGGAACGATCGCAGGTCGCTCATAGCGCATCAGCCTTTTTCAGGAACGAGGCGGGCAGACAGCCCGCAAGAACTTGTGGATCGGCAGCAAGAAGCGCGGAACCGGCGAGCACGTTTTCAACGTAATCCGGCTGTTCCGGTATGACGATGGCAATAAAATCAAAGCCGCCAAACCGCACAAATCGTGCGCCGGCGCTGACCGCGCGGATCATTGTCTGATCTGCCGTCGTCCATGGCGCATAGATGACTGCGACCCCGGCGTCAGGTTTGGCCGGCAGCAAGCCAATGCGCAAAACCGCGGCGAAACTCCCGACAGCCAAGATTGCGATCAGCCACAGATCGAGCCAGCGAAATGCAACCAACGCCGGCAAACGACGAAGCGCGACTTTCATATGCAGGTCGTTTCTAGAGCCGCCCGACTGAACAATACGGAGTACTACCAATAAATTCTTAACGATCTTTTTCACGCATACTCTTGATTGTGCTTGCGCGAAACCTTGCGGCGAGCGCGAAATTTCCGCGGTGCCGGCCGACGCCGGAATTCGAAAAACTGGTTTCCACGTCCCGGATATCCGCCAACGCTTGGAGATTTATGAGTGCCGTTCGTGGCGGTGAATTTCTTGGCGCTATTGGTGATCAACGACGTGCCGGCGATCTCCATGGCACTGATCGGCGCGGCGCGGTAGCGCGCCTCTTCCTGATAGACCGCTTGAAGCAGCAGCCACAGACCCCTCGATCGGGTGTGCTATGATTGATATATAGCGGCAGGCCAGATTCCAGTGAGGAAGGATTTGATGGCGTTCCCGATTGGACGGCGGCAATTCATGTCATCACTCGCGGCCGCAGCCGTCCCGCTGCCGCTTACCGCGCAGGCACAGCAGCCGTCACCGGTGATCGGATGGCTGTTCGGCATTTCATCCGAAGCAGGGCAACCGACCCTTGCGGCGTTCCGGAAAACGCTGGGCGATGCCGGCTACGTCGAGGGCCGCAACCTCAATATCGAATATCGTTGGGCGGACGGTCAGTACGATCGGCTACCGGCTATGGCGGCCGATCTGGTCGCGCGGCCGGTAACTTTGATCGTCACCGGCGGCGGCGAGCCGGCCGCATTTGCCGCCAAGGCCGCGACCTCGACAATCCCCATCGTGATGGTCGGGGGCAGCGATCCTGTCAAGGAAGGGCTCGTCGCCAGCCTCAATCGGCCTGGCGGCAATATCACCGGCGCAACCGTTTTTTCCTACGATATGGAATCCAAGCGGCTTGGCCTGTTGCACGAGGCGACGCCCGCCGCGAAGACCGTCGCCGTGCTGCTCAATCCGGCCAACCCCGCGGTAGAGTTGCAGTTGCGCGACGTCCGCGACGCGGCGCCGCGCATCGGCGTCAACGTCGTCACTTTCACTGCTAATGCCGACGGCGAGTTCGAGAGCGTTTTCGCCGCCATGACGCAGCAGCAAGCAGCGGCGTTGCTGGTCGGGGCCGATCCGTTCTTCAACAGCCGCCGCGCCCGCCTGATTGCATTGGCGGCGCAGCACCGGCTGCCGGCGATCTACGAATGGCGTCAGTTCGCCGTCGACGGCGGGCTGATGAGCTACGGCATAGTGCTCACGGACGCCTATGCTCAAGCCGGCACTTATGCCGGTCGCATCCTCAACGGCGAGAAACCGGCGGACCTTCCGATGGTGCAGCCCACGAACTTCCAGTTCGTCATCAATCTCAAGACCGCCAAGGCGCTCGGGCTGGAAATCTCACCGACGCTGTCTGCCCGCGCCGACGATGTGATCGAATAACTTATCCGCGGCCGACACAGTCGAGCTCAATTGCTGGCGGCGATATTCGGCCGCTCTTGCAGCTTGTCGATCACTGGGATCAAGACGTCGAGGAAGAGGTCGGCGCCTTTGACGTAGCCGGCGGGCGTGAAGTGGACGTGGTCCGGCGTCATCAGCGGCGGGGAAGCGCCGACCAGCTGGTGCGCGGCGCACTGGTTGGGATTGATCGTCGCCCAATTCCAATAGACAAAACCGTGGCGGTCGGCGATCTTGCGTTCGACGTCGCGCACCAGGTCGAGATGCGCGATGGTGTGCCAGTCGCAATCCGCCGGCTCCGTGTACAAGGCGCCGTCGCTCGGCGGCGCCGGATGGCAGGCGGCGTCGGCCGGGCCTTTGCCCAGACAATGCGGCGGCCGCTCGGCGCCGTCGGGTGGGCCAACCAGCACGATCTTGGCGTTCGGCAGCGCTGCCTGGATTCGCGCGATCGCCTTCTCGTAGTTTCGCTCGTAGCGCGCCGCGTCGAGATTGGGTTTCGACGCCTCGTTGGTGCCGAACACCAGCACGACGATTTGCGGATCGAGGCGGCGCAAGCCGTCCGCCATCAGCTTCTCGTCGAACTTGTTGACGAGATCGATGGTGGCGCCGGGATAGCCGATATTGTTGTACGAGACGCCGGCTTGCTTCTGGTAGACGCCGATGCTGGCGATGCTGACGACGCCCGTGCCGCGGCTGCGGATTTCGATCTGGCGGACGCGGTCGCTCGGCGCGCCGTCCGGCCGCAGCCGCAACACCACCGGCTCGACGGCCGTGCCGTTGAGATCGGCGCTGCTTTTGACCGCGCCGTCGAGGCTGATGTCGATCGAACCGCCGCCCGGCTGGCGCAGCGCCTCGATCTCGATCGAGTCGAACGGCACCGGCGTATCGGAGGCAAATGTCAGCACCTCGCCGGACGCGGTCGCCACCGCATTGAAGCCCGACAGCCAGAACTCGGCGATGTTGTCGGAGCGCTGGATCGAATGGTAGGTCCAGCCCGGCGACGCAGTGATTTTCATGGCGCCGGAGCGCACGCCGATATGCGGCTTGCCGGCGTCGAGATAGCCGACGCCGCCGTTGCCATAACGCGCTTGCAGTTTCTGGCGCAACTCGCCGGTGAAATAATCCGCCGCCGTGTGGCTGTCGCCGATCTGCAAAATGACGAGGCCGCGTTGGCCCTGCGCTTTCGTCGCGGAATTTCCGGGCCCGCTGGTGCTCGACTTCAGCGGCACCGTGCTGATGTCCACGACAGGCTGCGATGTCGTAGCGGCGGGCGCAGCGGCACCGCTATCGGCGGCTGGCGGCGGCGCGCTGGCAACGTGCGCCGGCGGCACCGGCTCGGTTGCTGACGGAATGCGCGCATCGTCGCGGCTGTCCTGCGGCGGGTGGGTCGTTTCCGGCGCCACCTGTTCGACGACGGTGATCAAGCCGCGCGGCCGCGGCACCGCCGGCGAGCGCAGCACCGAGATCAGCACGCCGGCGACCAAAACGACGCAAGCGCCGCCGACCACCATGGCAGCGAACGACAAGTTTTTGTCCCGTTGCGTACGAGCCATCGATCCGACCTAAAAAAATTACGGCCAAAAATTCGTGGCCGTTGTCTCACGCGATCACAATACTGCGCGCGGCGGCAACGCTGCGCGTTACGCTAATTCTGACTCCGGGTCCACACCAGCGGCTCCGAAGGCGCGCCGGGGACGTGGATTTCCATGACCAGGCGATGGTCGACGCGCGCCAGCGCCGGCCGCGGCGCCAGCGATGCCGTCGTGATAGGAGTGTCGTTCGACTTTTGCGCGTCGGCCGGCTTTGCGACGTCGCCCGGCTTTTGCGGCGCGCTGGCGACGGTCGTGGTCGGCGTACCGCCGGCGCCATCGATCATGGCCCACATATAGCGGTAGCCTTTGGCGGTGAGATGCACGCCGTCGGGCTCCTGGAATTTTCCCGAGCAGATGGTCGCATCTCGCGTGCCGATATATTTGACAGAAGCCTTGGCGAGATGGGTGCGCAAAATTTCGTCGAGCTGTTTGCCCTGGACGTCCCAGCTCTTGCGCACGCAATGCGGCCCAACCCAGATCACGGTGAGCTGGCGTTGCGCGGCGGCGTCCAGAATATCGTCGATGCTCTTGTCGATATTTTTCAGGCTGCCTTCGGCGTCGTTGGTGCCGAGGAAGATGTAGGCCGTCGAGCCGGGCGGCGTCCGCGCGATCTGCGCCAGCGCCTTGGGGCCGCGGATGTGGATGCCGATCTGGGCCAGATTGTTGAAGCCCATGGTGGTGGCCAAGCCGTCGCCGATGCTGTCGCCGAGCACATAAGTGCCGCTGGCAAACGACCAAGTCGCCGGCGGCAGTACCGCCAGCGCAAACAGCCCGCCCAACACCCATTTCGAACGCAACATTCGTCCCGCTTCCACTCCAACCCCGCCGCTAATCTCTTGATCAATATGGTCAAAGAACGATTAAACCACGGTCATTTTCCGTATTTTACAGCCCGGATTAGCCGCAAAATAAGGCCTAATCGGGCTCGACGCCGGAAATCGCGATGAAAATGCCCCTGGCACGCTGGTACACCGTCGCAACGCCGGCCCGCTGCGACAGGTTCCGCAAAATCTCGGCGCCGCGCAATGCCGTCTCCTGGACCGGATTGCCGTTCATGTCGGCCAGCCAGTTCATCACGCTCTGCGGGATGGTGACCGCGAGCAGCGCCAGCGTCGCATAGATGACGACCGCCGCGGTGCGCAGATTGCCCGCGGGGCGCGGCCGCTCGAACTCGGTTGGGTTGGTGTGCTTCATCGCGAGTCCTCAGAACTGGAAATAGATGAACGGCGCGATGCCGGCCGGCGCTGCGATGGAGATCAGGTAGATGACGACGAACGGCACCAGGACTTGCACCGCCAGCGGCGCTGCGTCGTAGCGTTTTTCCAGCATCAGGAACCAACGCGGCGGCAAGATGTGCGACAGCGCGCCGAGCGCGAAGATGACGGCGACGAACGGCGTCACGCTGGTGGACCAGCTCCGCCCGCTCAACATGGTCGCGAAATAACCGAGCCAGGCGTCGGTCGAGGGCGCGCGGAAGAACACCCAGGCGAGGCACACGAACTGCGTCGTCACCAGCCAGCCGAACGCGGTGGCAAGCGTGCCGCGCTTGGCGTCGGCGTGATCGCCGGTGATGCCGAGCATGCGCTCGATGACCAGCGCTGAGCCGTGCAAGCAGCCCCAGATCAGGAACGCCCAACTGGCGCCGTGCCACAGCCCGCCGAGCGCCATGGTGATCATGATGTTGCGGTAGGTCGCCAACGTGCCGAATTTGCTACCGCCGAGCGGGATGTACAGATAATCGCGCAGCCAGCTCGACAGCGACATGTGCCAGCGCCGCCAAAAATCCTGCACCGAGACCGCGCGATACGGATAATTGAAGTTTTGCGGAAACTCGTAGCCGAGCAAATTCGCAATGCCGATGGCGATGTCGGTATAGGCACTGAAGTCGCAATAGATCACCAGCGCGTAGCCATACATGCCGAAAATCAGATCGAGGCTCGAATTCGCCGTCGGATCGCGGAACACGCCGTCGATGAAGCCGGTCGAGAGGTAATTGGCGATGATCACCTTCTTGAACAGGCCGCCGAGGATGAGGAACACGCTTTCGCCGAGCCTGATGTTCGCGGGATCGCGCGGGCCAATCGTCTGCGCCAAAAATTTGTTGGCGCGCACGATCGGGCCCGCGATAAGATGCGGGAAGAAGCCGATGTAAAACATAATGTCGATCAGCGACGCCGTCGGCTTGATCACGCGCCGGTAGACATCGATGATGTAGGACAGGGCGTGGAAGGTGAGGAAGGAGATCGCGATCGGCAATGCCACTTCGATGAAGCCGATATCGACCTTCACGCCGATCGCGCCGAAGGCGTTCATCAGGGAAGCGGCGAAAAAGTTATAGTATTTGAAATAGCCGAGCAGGCCGAGATTGGCGATAACCGCGATCCACAGCACCGTGAGCCGCTGGGCGCGACGCTTGAAATGATCGATGGCAAACGCCGCGACATAATTGAAGGTCGAGCTGACGAGCAACAGCAGCGTGAATTCCGGCCGCCACGCCGCATAGAAATAATAGCTCGCCGCCACCAGGAAGACCTTCTTCCAGGTGTTGTGTGCGTTGAGGAGCCAAGTGACCGGAAAGACGACGGCGAAGAAGACCGCAAATTCGATGGTGGGAAACAGCATCTGCTTTTGCGGTACGCCGTGAGTCGCGGTGGATCAGGACGATACCACTACTGCTCGTCCTTCGACTGTTTGGTCAAGTTGGTCAGGCATTGATCGAGGCTTTTCCCCGTCGCGTCGAGCGCTTCGAGGATTTTTGGAAACAGATAGCCGGCGGCCAGATCCTCGCCGGCGACGGTAAAGTGCTGGCCGTCCGGGGTGCGGATCTGGACCAGCCGGCCGCTCCGGTCCGGGCCGTAGGAGGCGAACGTCTCGGCCCCCGCGGCGTGCAGCCGCCACGGCTCGATATAGTGCAGGTTCGGATCGCCGAGCGCGGCGATGGCTTCGGCGAACATGGCGTTCTTGCCGTCGATGTCGGCGTTGTCGATCGCCTCGCGCATCGCCGGCATGCCGACCATGAGCACGACCGCCTTGGTGGCGACGGCGGCTTTGAGGAATTCGAGGACCTCGTTGCGGTATTTGTCGGTCCAGTCCGGCGCGCCCCAGGCGGTGCGGGCGCCGTTGCCGTCGACGATGAATTGCCGGTCGTTGAGCCCGATCGAGACGACCGACAGAGTCGGCTTGAAGACGTCGTCGATGCGCCGGATCTCGCGCGGCCAGTAGACCCGGTCGCCGCGGGTCAAGCCGGTGCCGTTCCTGGCGAAGCGGCCGAGCTCGATGGTATTTTTCAGGCACGGATTGGCATCGACGATGCGTTCGATGCCGGACCAGTAATTGTCGACGATGGAATCGCCGGCGAACGCTATTCTGATCTTGCCGGATGCCTCGGCACCCGCCGTGGCGGCGGCCCGGCACGGCGTCGCGGCAAGCGGCAGTAACAGGCTCAGAATCAGGCAGGCGGCGCCCAGGCCCGATGCCGCGCCAAGTGCGCGGCGCCACCGGTCGCCCATACCGATCCCCGATCCCCACCCGGACCGAAATACCATCGGACAGCCCCTCTTACGTCGTGCGGCCTACGCGTACACAGTCATGGCCGCCGTCGCCTCAGCCCCCCGGCCGGCATCAGCGCAATCAACTCGGTAGCGAAACCGGGTCACGCTGGTCAAGCGGTTTGCTATTTGAGCGTCAGTGCGTGCAAGACCCTGTTGAATTCACCCTATTTGTGCGACCTCTTGGGACGAATCTGGACAAGGCTGGCATGAATCAATCCACTGCAAATCGCGCGCCACTCGCCCTGGTATCCGGGGTGACGGCGACCGCGATCGTCATCGCCGACATGGTCGGCATCGGCGTCTTTACCAGCCTCGGATTTCAGGTCGGCGACATCAAATCCGGCTTCGCGCTCTTGCTATTGTGGATCGTCGGCGGCGCCGTGGCGCTGTGCGGCGCGCTCTGTTACGCCGAATTGGCCACCATGCTGCCGCGGTCGAGCGGCGAGTACAATTTCCTGCGCCGCATCTATCATCCCGCCTTCGGCTTCGTCGCCGGCTGGCTGTCGGCGACCGTCGGCTTTGCCGCGCCGATCGCGCTGGCCGCCATGGCGTTCGGGGTTTATTTCAAGGCCATTGCGCCGAACGCACCGCCGCTTCTGCTCGGGCTGGGGCTGACCTGGGTGCTGGCGGTGGTGCATCTGTGCGGCGTGCACATCGCCGGCGCCTTCCATAACGCCTGGACCATTTTCAAGCTTGCCCTCATCGTCATCTTCATTGTCTCAGGCTTTGCCTTCGGCGATGCGCAGCCGATCACATTTGCCCCTCAGTCCGGCGCCCTGACCGCAGTCATGAGCGCGCCGTTCGCCATCAGCCTGGTCTTCGTGATGTATTCCTATTCCGGCTGGAACGCCGCCACCTATATCGCCGGCGAAGTGCAAAACCCGGCGCGCAACCTGCCGCGCGCGCTGCTCATCGGCACGGCGATCGTCATCGTGCTCTATGTCGGGCTCAACGCCGTCATGCTGGCGACGACGCCGCTGCCGGAAATGGCCGGCCAGCTCGACGTCGCCATGGTGGCGGGCCGGCACATCTTCGGCCCGCTCGGCGCGCGTTTCGTCGGCGGGCTGATCAGCCTCGGCCTGGTCTCTTCCATCAGCGCCATGATGTGGATCGGCCCGCGGGTGACCATGACCATGGGCGAGGACATGCCGGCGCTGCGCCTGTTCGCCCGCAAATCCAAGACCGGGGTTCCGGCCACGGCCATCGCCTTCCAGCTCCTGGCGGCGGACCTCTTGCTGTTGACCCAGAGCTTTGAGGCGGTGCTCGATTTCGTCCAGTTCAGCCTGACCTTCTGCTCGTTTTTCACGGTGTTGGGCCTGATCAAGATGCGCATCACCCACCCGGAACTGGTGCGGCCATACCGTGCCTGGGGTTACCCGATAACGCCGCTGGTTTTCCTCTCTTTGACCTTGTTCATGATGTACTATCTTGTCGTGAATCGGCCGCTGCAATCGCTTGGCGGCTTGGGGCTGATGGCGGCGGGGCTTGTGATCTACTATGCGTTCAAACTCATCTCGAATGTGCCGCCGTCCGATTCCGATAGTACAATCCCCCTCAAGGCCGATGCTCTCGACCGTGCCTAGGCTGTTCGCCGCCGCGCTGTTCGCCCTCGTCCTGGCGCTGGCCGCAGCACCGGCGCGCAGCGCCGAGACTGCGACGCCCGACGACACCGCCCGCTTCCTCGCCGGCCTGCCGCCAGCGCAAAACTCACCGTTGGCGGCGTTGGCCAAAGACCCGGGCTGGGCGCAGCACGCCCACTTCTTCGATTCGATCTTCAGCCGCGAGGACGCCAACACGCTGTCGAAGGTGCGCGCCTTTTCCAAGGAGCACCTGCCGCAACAGCACGACACCATGCTGTACATGTTCAGCGGCCCGGATTTCCTCTACGCCACGTCGTTTTTCCCGTCGGCCTCGACCTATGTGCTGAGCGGCCTCGAGCCGGTCGGCGACGTGCCGCAATTGACCAGTCTTCCGCGCGGCGCCGTCGACGGCAGCCTGCGCAATATCGAGGGCTCGTTGGCGACGATCCTCAACTTGAGCTTCTTCATCACCAAAAATATGAAGACGCAGCTGACCACCGGACCGGTCTATGGCACGCTGCCGATCCTGTATGTGTTCCTGGCGCGCACCGGCAAGACCGTCCACGAGACGAGCTTCGTCAGCCTCGACAAGGACGGCAATTTCATCGCCCAGGACGATCCCGGCAAGCGCGCCGCACGGGCAACGACGCAAAGCGCTGCCAAAGGCGTCAAGATCGTCTTCTCCGACGGCAACGGACCGAAGCAGACGCTGTATTATTTCAGCACCGATCTGTCCGACGGCGGCGTGAAGATTTCCGGCTTCCTGCAGTTCTGCGCCAAGCTCGGGCCGGCCGACAGCTTCCTCAAAAGCGCGTCCTATCTGCTGCACGGCGGCAATTTTACCCGGGTGCGCAACTTCCTGGTCGAGCACAGCGCCACCGTGCTCCAGGACGACAGCGGCATTCCGCTTGGCTATTTCGACCCGAAGAAATGGCGCCTGCAGCCGTTCGGCCATTATCTCGCGCCGCTCGGAATCTTCCCCAACACCTATCAGCCGCGCCTGGCGGACCTGTTCCAAAGTGCCGCGCCGCTCGACTTCGGCATCGGCTATCGGTGGCGCAAGAACGAATCGAACCTGCTGCTCGCCACGCGGCTGCCGCCGGGCCCCGGCGAAGCCGAATTTAACCCTTCGTTAACCATAGGGTCGGACAGTCCCCCGACCGTGGTCGAAGGGCCGAAACCGCACCGCAAACCGCCCCCGGCCCCGCCAACCCCGCGCCGGCCCGACGGTTTGCGCGGATTCTTCAGCGTTTTCGGCTTTGACGACCCAGCCACCCGGCCGAGGCCGCCCAAATAGGGCCAAAGTCCTCGCCGACAGTCGGGTCGTCGGGTGGGGATACCTTGGCAGAACGGGGTCGAAGTTCATCAGCGCAGGCTGTCCGCCGGCCGGTTACCGGCGCGGGCGGCGCGCATATTGCGCGCCACGTTCCGCTCGATGCGGAACTGCGGCGCCGCGTCGAGCCTGTCGCTCCGCGCAAGGCGCCGCCGCGCCGCATCCCCATCACCCGCAAACCGGTCTCGCGCGCCAGCGCATGGCGGGGCCTGTTCGAGCAGAATCTGCTTCTAATTTCATCGGCGCTGCTGTTGGTCGCCCTCACCGGCTGGGGCCTTGCGCTCTACAGCGAATTCCGCGCCTCCGGCCTGATCGGCTCGAACTCGATCTACGCGGAGACCACGCGCTTCGATTCGTCGATCGCCAAAAGCGATCCCTTCGCCATGTCGACCTATGCGCCGAGCGCGCCGCTGCCGCGACCGACCGCCACCGCGGTCCGCGAGTCGGCCTCAAGCATCATCGCGCGGGATTGGAGTTATTTCGAACCCAAGCGAACCGCCGACGTGCCGCACGAGCCGGCAACGCCGGCGAAGGCTCGCGTCGCCGCCGTTGCCCCTTCGCGCGCTCCGGTACGCACCGCTGCCATTGACCCTGTCCACGCCGCTTCCATTGAAAAGCCCACGCCTTCCATTGAAAAGCCCGCGCCTCAGATCGTGCTCGCGTCCGCCTCCAGCGTGGCGCCAGTGCCGGCCGCGCCGCACGTGCCGCTCGCCAACATCGAGGCCAAGACCAGCCTCGTCGACTTCGAGACCGCGCCGTTCCCCTATCACGGCGCGGTACCCGGCGCGAACCGGCCGTTCCTCGATGCCGGCCAAGCGGGCCAGCGCGGCCACGTCAATTTCCGCGGCCGCATGTTCCTGGAATCGAAAACGTTCGGCGACGATCGCGTGCTGCTGCACATTCCCCAAGGATTCGATCCCAATCGCCCCGCCGTCATGGTGGTGTTCTTCCATGGCCACGGCGCCACGCTGGAACGCGACGTGCGCGACCGCCAGCGCCTGCCGGACCAGATCTCCGCCGCCGGCCTCAATGCCGTGCTGGTGGCGCCGCAGTTCGCTTTCGACGCCGCCGATTCCAGCGCCGGAAAATTCTGGGAGCCCGACGGCTTCAAGCACTTCCTCGACGAGACGTCGAGGAAGCTCGCGTCGCTCTATGGCGACCAGCGCAGCGCCGCGGCGTTCGCCAATATGCCGATCGTGATCGTCGCCTATAGCGGCGGTTTTGGCCCGACGCTCTCGGTGCTCGCGCGCGGCGGCGCCCAGGAACGCATCCGCGGCCTGGTGCTGCTCGATGCGCTCTATGCCGGCATCGACCAGTTCGCCGACTGGATCGCCGACCACCGCGCGACCTTCTTCGTCAGCTCCTATACGCCGCACACCGCGCATCACAACGCGGATCTCGAGCACGAGCTCAACGAACGCGCGGTGCCGTACAGCTCCGAGCTGCGCCGCAATCATCTCCAAGGCATGGTGACGTTCCTGCCCGCCGGCGACGTGCCGCACCGCGATTTCGTCACCCATGCCTGGACCGACAATCCGGTCCAAGACATTCTGCTGCGCATGAACGATGTCGTGCCGAAGACCGATACGGCGACGGTTACGGCCAAGCGCAACTGAGCGTTTGTTTGCCTCGCCCTGCGCGGCGGAAAATAACCGGCGGCGCCCATGGCAAAAGGCAAAAGCGACTTTCCGGTTGCCAATATCCGGCGCTATCTCGAGCCCGGCCCGCTCGTGCTGGTGTCGTCGGCCTGGCGCGGCAAAACCAACATCATGACCATGGGCTGGCATACGGTGCTGGAATTCGTGCCGTCGCTCATCGGCTGTATGATCTCGTCCGGCAATCATAGTTTCGATCTGGTGCGCTGCAGCGGCGAATGCGTGATCAACGTGCCGACCACGGCGCTCACCAACAAGGTCGTCGGCATCGGCAATTGCTCCGGCGCCGCGGTCGACAAGTTCAAGAAGTTTCGTTTGACCGCGGAACCCGCCGAGGACGTCGGCGCGCCGCTGATCCGCGAATGCCACGCCAATTTCGAATGCAAGCTCAAGGACGACCGGCTGGTCGACCAATACAACTTCTTCATCTTCGAAGTGGTCAAAGCCCACGTCGCGCGCCGGCCGAAATATCCGCAGACCTTGGACTATACCGGCGACGGCGTGTTCATGGTGGCGGGCAAGATCATCAGCCGGAAGAACCTGTTCCGGCCGGGGATGTTGTAGCGCGCATTATTTGCGCCGCAACAAATACAAATCGATTGCGGCTATTTCTTCGTGGACATCTTCTTGGGCACCTTCTCGCCCTTCTTGCGCGCGATCGACAGCCCGATGGCAATCGCTTGTGCCCGGCTCTTGACCTTGCCGCCTTTGCCGCCCTTACCGCTTCTGGCGGTGCCGCGCTCATAGCGACGCATCTCGAGTTCGACGTCGTGGCTCGCGGCCGGCGAATATTTCCGTTTGCTTTTGGCCATGGCATTTTCTCCGATCTATCCGTCCTCACAATCATTCCCCTGCGGCGTTCGACCGCTCACACCCGCCCGGCGCGCCGCCCTGAGCGGTAAAACATTCTATCTGACATCACCGAGTTAGGGGAGTAACGCACGGGCGTCATCGCCCCCCCGTGGCGCTGACGCATAGCTCATGGCCGGAGTCATTTGCCTGGAAGACGACATACGCATAGTTCTGAAATGTCCCCAAAGCTGGTGCGCTGCCGATCTGGAGGCCGGTGTAATTCGCCGCCGGCGTGGTCCAGTTCGTGCCGTCCGCGGAGCTTGTCACCGAAAGCGTTTGGCTGGAATCGTTGGCCTGAAAGGCAACGTAGAGCCGGCCGTTGAACTGCGCCACCGTGGGGGCGCTGCCGATCTGGATGCCGCCGTAACCGACCGCCGGCGTCGTAAAGTTCGTGCCGTCCGGGGAGCTTGTCACAAAAAGCGCGTGGCTGGAATCGTTGGCCTGAAAGACGACGTAGAGCCGGCCGTTGAACTGCGCCATCGCGGGCGCGCTGCCGATCTGGATGCCGCCGTAACCGACCGCGGGCGTCGTAAAGTTCGTGCCGTCCGCGGAGCTTGTCACAAAAAGCCTGTGGCTGGAATCGTTGGCCTGAAAGGCGACGTAGAGTCGGCCGTTAAATGCGGCCATGGCGGGTGCGCTGCCGATCGCGATGCCGCCGTAACCGACCGCCGGCGTCGTAAAGTTCGTGCCGTCCTCGGTGCTTGTCACAAAAAGCGCGTGGCTGGAATCGTTGGCCTGAAAGGCGATGTAGAGC
>JBAUYI010000155.1:0-6427 GCA_049584715.1 Xanthobacteraceae bacterium | reverse complement strand
GGAGCGTGATCCTGAGGCGGCAGCGGCGGAATGGTTGGCGGAATGGCGCTCTGACCTGTCTGACTTTCTCGATCGCGAGCTGATTTCCGGCGCGGTTGATGCCGGGGTGGTTGTGCGGCCTCCGCGGCTTGGAATTCGGTATGTTGGGTTTGCCGATTGGAGCGGTGGCCGGGGTGATTCCGCGGTGGTTGCGATCGCCCATGGTGAGGGGAACGTCGCGGTTCTGGACGCGCTGTACGAGCGTCGCGCGCCCTTCGACTCTGACGCTGCGATTACCGACGCGTCAATGCTGCTGCGCTCTTATGGGCTGCATGAAGTCGTCGGCGACGATTATGGCGCGGAGTTGACGGTTGCGTCGTTCAAGCGGGCCCCGAACAACATAACGTACAAGTCATCGACGCTGAATCGTTCCGAAATTTACTTGAATGTTCTGCCGTTGTTTACTTCCGGGCGCGCGCGGCTGCTCGATAACCCGCGGCTCGTCCATCAGTTTGCCGGCTTGGAGCGGCGCACTGGCCGCAGCGGTCGTGACACCGTTGATCATGGCAGGGCCAAGGGAGCGCACGATGACTGTGCCAATGCCGCCGCGGGCGCACTAACACTCGTGGTATCGAAGGCTCCGGCTGTCATCTTTACTTCCGAGATGGTCAGCCGACTTCAGAATCAGCCCGGCGTCCGGCAAGACGAGGAGCTGGCGATGATGAATTCGCTGACGATTGGCAACTATCGCTACCATTGAGAGGAGTAAATGGAATGAGACTTACTACCCACGGCGCCCGGACACATGGCGCATTGGTAACATTTATTGCACCGAGATTGGCGCGGGATGCGAAACTGCCGGATATCGCAGGGATTCTAGCTGGCGCGTCCACGGCGGCGAACCGCGTTACTCAGCGGGCGAGCATCGCCACCGCGGTTCGGGCGGTGACGGGGGGCAGGCTCGCGCAAGATGCTGATTTATCAGACATTTCCGAATTGCTGGAGGCGCTTGAGAGCATCAGCAAAGAGCAGGATGGCGGCGCGGAGCATGACGATGACGCGATTCCAATGATTTCGGATGATCCCGATGACATGGTCTCCCGGGTCCTCGAATTCTGCCGCGGCAAGATGTCTCCGGAAGACTGTGCACAGCTTGAAGAGTTGATGGGCGCGGCGGCCGAGGATGCCTACCTCCCTCGCGAGGAACCGCGCGGCACGCCTCCGGTTCCGGGCGGGACGGAAGAAAGCCGGCGCCGCGCGAGGGAGGACTTGGTCAGCCGTCGCGTTGATGTGAGCGGCAACGCCGTCGGCGTCGACCGACGCTCGCGGACGATGCGGCCCGCGGCGCATGATGCCGCGCTGCCGGCCGGGATCAAATCAGCCGAGGAGCGCTTCGGTTTCAGCCGTGTTCGGCCTGCCGGAAATACTTGGCCGTCGCCCGCCCCGCTGGCCTACGACGCGGCTGCACACGACGCAGTGCCGGCCGGTGTCAAATCTGCGGAGCTGCGTTTTCCTGGGATTGCGGCGCGCGTCAAGTCTGGGTCGTTGGCATGACCGCGAACGTTGCCACGTTGCACCCGGCACGTAGTCCGGCAGCGCCGCGACAACGGCTTGCCGCAACAATCGAGCGGGTTGCCGAAGCTCAGGGACGGGTTAACCGGATAGAAGCAGCGCAGGCCAAGGGCCGCGAGTTGGCATCGGAAAAGTTTCGGGCGGTCGAAGCGGCTGAGGCCACGCTCACCGACGCTCGGCAGGCCGAGCCGCGGCGGCTCGTCGGCGAGCTGCTGGGCGATGCTCCGGCCACTGGCCCAACGGTCGCGGAAGCCGATCGAGCGTTGAGCGAGGCGCATGCCGCGAGGGACGCGCTAGAATCGGCGAGGGAGACATTGGCAACCGAGATGGCGGCTGCGCAGGACAGCCTCGGTATTGCGGTCGCCAATCGCAATAGCGCATTGTCGGAGGTATTGCGCGCATCGGCGGGGCTGACCGGGATGCTCGCCGACTTTGACGACTTGCGGCGTCGATATGCTTCTCTGCGCCAGGTGTTGCGCTGGCTTGCCGGATTGCCGCGGGACGCGCTTTCTGAGCTACAGCGCGCCAGTCTGGATTTCCACGTTGACGGCTGGCCGGCGGACCCGGCGCCGATACTGGCGCAATGGCAGCCTGCGGTCGCGGCGCTGGAACACGACGCCGGTGCACCGTTGCCCGGCGATAATTAATTTGGAGGCTTTACTTAGATGCCCACATTTACCCCATTCCTCGGCGAGCACCAGCGCCGCGGCGCGATTTCACAATGGCTCCCAGAGCTGGGCTGGGGCTTCATCCAGAGTTTGACCGGGGAGGTTGTCCGAGTCACCTACGCCGCACGCCAGGCGGGAGGCTGGCCTAGCCTTGGCGACGACATCACTTATCGATTCGCGGTTGACGAAAAATTCGGTGATGTCGTTGCGGTCAGCTTGCAGATGGCGGTTCCGCGGCCCGCCTGAAACAGGACACGCCGATGTTTTCGCCCTGGGGATGTCGGCGTGACCCGCGCGCTGATCCGGTTTTGCTGCCGGATCATGCGGCGGATGGCCGGCGGCGCAGGCGCGAGTGGCGGGGACAAGCTGTTCTGACGCATGGGCAGCCCTGACCGTAGCGGGCGCCGCGCCGCCGGGTTTTTCCTTGATGGACTGAGATTTTAGAATGGCTATAAAGTTCGGCGATTTCATAAAAGATGCTAAGGCGTTTGAACAGCGTGAGCCCGTGCGCGTCGAGCCGTTTCATGGGTGCCTTAAGGTTTGGAAAGCCGACCGGTATTTCGGCTTTATTGAGCGCGACGGCGGCGATGATGTCTTTGTGCATGGTTCCGTGTTTGAAGCCGGCGGCGTTGAGCCGGTAGTTGGCACTAGGCTCGCGTTCGAGACGGCAACCGACCATGCTGGCCGGCAGCGGGTGACGCGGCTTTGGGCTGAGCCAGCCCCCCCCGAGGCAGCATGACCGGTCGGCCGCGCAGAGCCTCGCCAGCGCACAGGATGGCTCCGGGCCATATCTCTGCATCCGATACCGAGGAGCTGCCCCAGCGGCTCGCCGTGAGGCTTGCCGAGTGCATCGCCGCTGCGGCTCGGGTGCGCTGTCTCAAGTTGGTGGTCCAACTGCGACGCCCGCTGGTAATGCCCTGGATCGCCTTTGAGGAGCAGACTTTTCTTGATGCGGTTGCCGACAGCGATTGCAGCGAGACGGTCGAGGCAGAAATCCTGGCAATTGTCGACCGCGCTCGGTATCGGGCGTCGACCGCATGGCCGGAACCGGGGGTCGGGCTGACCTATGTCCGCAGAGTGCGCGGCGGTTATTGGCCGGAGGCGCGGCCAATCGAAGATTTTATCCGGTATGCTGAAATTCAGGGCTACGCCTGATGCAATCATTCGTCACCCGTGCAATAGACGTGACATTGCAATTGGGCACCGGGAGCTTCGGCAATAGCGGTTTCAACACTGTGAAGTTGTCGGGTCTGCGCGTCCATGCCGAGCTTGGCTTGGTACTGGCGCCGGGCGCCACGACGGCAATAATCCACATCTGGGGGATGACCCGCGACCAGCTCAATCAATTCACCAAGGCCGGGCTGCAATATGCGGTAAGAAACAACATGGTCACGGTCGAGGCTGGCGAAGTTGGCGGCAAGATGACGACAGTATTCAAAGGCATTGTCCAAGAGTCTTTCCCGGACTTTCGCGCGATGCCGGACGTTCCGTTGATGATTTCCGCCAGCACGATTTCGGACATGCAGTTAAAGCCGGTGAGCCCCGGTAGCTATCAGGGTAGCACCGACGTTGGGACGATCATGGGGCAGATGGCGCAGGCAGCCGGGCTGACACTGGAGAATGCCGGCGTCGACGTCAAGCTCAGCAACCCGTATTTCTCCGGCACGATTTGGGACCAAATAAAGTCCTGCGCCAATGCCGCGAACATCTTCGTGCACGTCGATCGCGTGGCCGGCGTGCTGGCGATCTTCCCGAAGGGGGGCGCCCGCGCTGGCGCGCCGGTCGTCGTATCGGCGGCAAGCGGGATGATTCAGTATCCGGGCTACCAAAACGTCAATGTCGTCGTGCGCACTCTTTTTAATCCCGCAATAAAATTCGGCAGCCAGATCAAGGTCGAGAGCGAGCTGCCGCCGGCCAATGGCATTTGGTACGTTTACGGACTCGACTACACGCTGTCGGCGCAATTGCCGGACGGCCCGTGGGAGCAGACGATAACCGGCTACCGGCCGGGAGGCGGATAGATGGCCACAATCATAGACAGCTTGGTAGTGCAACTCGGCTTGGATCCGCGCGGATTCACTGAGGGGCAACAGCAAGCCGTCGAGTCATTACGGCAGGTAGAGCGAGCAGCCGAGCGTACCGGAGCGCATGTCGATGAGGTCGGTGTCGGCGTTCTCGAATTTATCCGGCTTATCGAGAATCCGGCGCGCGGAATTGTTCGGCACCTAGAACGCATCGCGGAGCCAGCGCGTGGGGCGCAGCGGAGCCTCGCTGGCGTCGCGGCACAGGCGCGGCGCACCGGCACGGCTGGCGAAGCCGGCACGCTTGCTATGGCCTCAGGCGTGCGCGCGCTGGCAATTGCCGGCTTGGTTGCGACGGCGGTCTTTGCTGGACTCGGCAAGGTCATTGAGAGCGCGCTGGGCTCCGCGAGGCAGACATTCGCCGTTGGGATCGGAGCCGCCGCCGCTGGGTTGCCGGTCAATGAGTTCTCGGCGATCAGCCAGGCGCTGTTCGCCCACGGGAACGTGCCGCAGGAACAAACCCAGGATTGGTTAGCTGGCGTCCGGCAATTCCAGGAAGCGCCATTCCTCGGCAAGCCGATCGATACCGAGAAAGCGCGAGCCTTTGGCGTGCTCGGGATCAACGCGCTCGACCGCAGCCAGTCGCCCGAAGCGATCATGGAGCAGCTGGCGCGCAAATTTGCGGAAGAACAGGACAAGGCGCTGGTCATCGCCCAGGGGGCGACCGTAGGGCTCGGGGCGCGGGCATCGCTCGCGTTGCAAGCGGCCGGCCTCAACTTGCCCGGTTATACCGCCGAGGCGCGGCGAACCGGAGTTACGCAAGGCGATGTCAGGGCCGCGACGGACCTATTGAATGCGGAGAACCAGCTATCCATCACCTACGGCAAACTGTACCGAACGATCTTTACGGATCTTGATCCGTCTCTGACAAGATTGCTATCTGGATTGACCGAATTTGCTGCCGATCTGATTACGATCACGCCCGGTCTCTGGCCATTTTTCTCGGCTCTTGGGAAGATAAATACATTATTTGATGACATGACCACAGGCTGGGGTGAAGCGCTTGGCCATTGGGTCGCCAGCGGCAACAAAAAACCGTATGATGACTGGCTGCATAAACTCATGGGCGATATGGGACTTGGCCCCGCGGCAACGCCATCCGCATCTGGCACAGCGGGAGGGCCGCAGACCGCTGCTGATCTGGCGAAGGATTTTCCTCGATTGTCGCCCGCACAGGTTGGCGTGCTGAGCCAGATCCGCCAACGCGAAAGCGGCGGGAATTATCAAGCAGTCAATAAAAATGATGCTGCTGGCAATCCCGCACCGCAGGCGCAGTGGCATTATGGGGCGTGGCAATTTGGTGATCCAACGTGGCGCACGGCGTCGGCGGCGATTGGCGCCGCCGGCCAGTTCGCGCATGCCTCCGACGCGCCGCGAAACATTCAGGATCAGGCGGCGGCATGGCTTTACCTGAACAAGGGCACGGCACCGTGGGCGGCTTCCGGCCCCTATCCGCAGGTGCCCGCCGTCACTGCAATCTCCCCGCCGGCCGCCGTGCAAGGCATGCTTCAGGGTGCGCAGCGCGGCGCTCTTGCGATGAACAGCAGCAGCGTCGTCACCAATAACAACGATCATGGCGCCACCGTCTCAACCGGGCCTATCAACGTCTATACGCAGGCCAAGGATGGGCCGGGCGTGGTCGCAGCGATCCGCGAGGCGATCAACCGGAATCTTCTGGCCGGGCAGGCCAATACGGGCTTGTCGTGAAGTGAACCTGGTCGAATTCCCGGCGGTCGACGCCAAACGCATGCACGACGCCGCGGCTGCCGGCGATGCTGACGCCAAGATGTTTTTCGCCGAGCTTTTCCCCGAGGGCGGCCAGTGTTTCTTGTGCGATCTGTCGACGACGCCGGCAGCGACCGTGGCGATGATCGTCAGCCCCGACGATCCATCGATGGTGCTGGCGGTGCCGGAATGTACGCGTTGCAGCGCGTTGCCGCCGCTGGTCAAGTCGGCGAGGGAGCTGAAAATGCTGCGCGCGATCTGGCCCGAGGGACGGTGGAAGCTTACCAGCGATCGGAATTCACGCGGCCGAAAGGTGAGGAGAGCATGAGCGCGGACGAATTTCCCATTGCACCACCGCCGTCCCTGCGCGAAAGGTTGATCGAGATGCGGGGCGCATTGGTC
>JBAUYI010000154.1:0-5776 GCA_049584715.1 Xanthobacteraceae bacterium | reverse complement strand
GGCCAGCGGTACTCCAAGCGTGGCACCGACGTGAACCACGCCATCGTCCAAGCGAAATAGAACACCGAAATTCGCCTCGCAGATGCGCGTCGCCTTCTCCAGGATCGTCTCGAAAACCGGCTTTAAGTCTCCCGGAGACGAACTGATGACATTGAGAACCTCGGAGGCGGCGGAGAGTTGCTCCAACGCCTCATCCCGCTCGCGTGTGAGCAATGCAATCGTTGTGCTGGCGTTGGTATTGGAAGGGTTTCGACGCCCACCGACCTTTGGCGCATTGGGGCGGCTTAGCGTCGCCGCCTTTCGGCGTCGCGCTTTAATTGGCTTGCCGCCTGCTCTCGAGCGCCGTCGCATTGCCTCCCCCAAGGCTCAGGACAAGGCATTCTACCGGTTGAAATTAGCACAAAGGGAGTGGCCGCGTGTGACTTCCAGCACAGACTGTCTAACCACCTGGAAAGTGGACATTGCGCCGCGCGTTTATGTGTCCACGCCCTGGTTTGCCCGAAACAACAGGCAGGCATCACCATAGGAATAGAACCTATAACCGTTGTCGATGGCACGCACATAAGCGCGCCGCATCACGTCGAGACCGCAAAAGGCGCTCACCAGCATGAACAGCGTCGAGCGCGGCAAGTGGAAATTGGTCAGCATCGCGTCGACCGCGCGGAAGCGGTAACCCGGCGTGATGAACAGCGCTGTCTCGCCGCCATAGGCTGCGAGCGTGCCGTCCTCGGCCGCCGCGCTTTCGATCAGCCGCAGCGAGGTGGAGCCGACCGCGACGATGCGGCCGCCGGCGCGCCGGGTGGCGTTCAAGGCCGCGGCGGTCTCGGCGCTCACGGCACCCCATTCCGGATGCATGTGATGATCGGACGTGTCGTCGGCCTTGACCGGCAGGAAGGTGCCGGGCCCGACATGCAAGGTCACCCGATGCAGCGCGATGCCGCGTCCGCGTAATGCCTGCACCAGGTTTTCGGTGAAATGCAGGCCTGCGGTCGGCGCGGCGACGGAGCCTTCTTCACGGGCGAACATGGTCTGGTAATCGGCGCGGTCGCGGTCGTCGACCGTGCGGCGGCTGCCGATATAGGGCGGCAACGGCATGTCGCCGCGCTCGGCGAGCGCGTCGTCGAGTGCCGCGCCGTGAAACGCAAACGCAAAAGTCACCTCGCCGCCCTCGCCTTTGGCCTCGACCGTGGCGTCGAGCTGTTCGAGGAAGCAGACCCGGCCTTCGGCTCCGAAGCGCACCACGTCGCCGGGCTTGAGCCGCTTCGCCGGACGCACCAGGGCGCGCCAGCGCGAGCCGTCGAGCCGCTTGATGAGCGTCGCCGCGATCGCAGGCTCGCGATCGTTGGCCTCGCCCCCGACGCCGCGGCCGAGCCGACTGCCGTGCAAATTCGCCGGTAAGACTTTGGTGTCGTTGACGACCAGCGCATCGCCGCTGCGCAACAACGACGGCAGATCGCCGATGGCGCGATCCTCGACCGGCGCGCCCGGACGCACGACGAGGAGCCGCGCTGAATCGCGCGGTGTCGCCGGCCGCAGCGCAATGCGCTCCTCAGGCAGCGCAAAATCGAATTCGTCCGTGCGCATAATTGGTCAAGTTGCCCATTGTCGGCCCCTTCGCCTAAAAGGGCATATCGCAACCTTTTACGCGGCAATCAATGTGACGGCGAGCGCGGTCATCCAGGTCAAATCGGGCATCGGCGATGTCATCTGGCATCTTCCCTTTGTCCGCGCTATCGCCGCGGCGTCGCCCGGCGGCTGCGTGACGTTCCTGGCGCCGCCGTCGAGCGGCGCGAAGGAATTGCTCATGGCCGAGCCGAGCGTCGCCGAGACGCTCTATTTCCGGCATTCCGGCTCGCAGCTGCGGCGTGGGCTCAATCTGCTCCTGCTCAGCGTGCAGTTGCGGCACCGTCGCTTTCAACAGATTTGGATTCTCGATCGCACCATCCGCCCGGCGCTTGCCGCCACCCTCGCTGGCATCCCCGAACGCATCGGGCTTGGCCTCGGGCCGCAGCGATTTTTCATCACCAATCCAGGCATCGACAAGAGTCATTTCCACGATCAGCCGATCGATTGGCTCATCGCCCTGATGGCGGCCATGAACGTGCCGCTGCCGACGACGGAACCGGATCTGCCGGTGCCCGACGCAACCCTCGCCAAGATCGCCGAAAAGTATCAATCGCGGCTGCGGCCCTGGATCGTGCTCGGCATGGGCGGCTCGCATCCGGACAAGGATTGGTCGGATATCCGCTGGCTGGAATTCCTCGCCAAGTTGCGCCGCCGTTTCAACGGCACGGTGTTTTTGATCGGCGGGGCGCAAAACCATGCGCGCGCCGATGACTTGATCGGACACACGGCCGGGACGGCCGCGGTCAATGCCTGCGATCGCACGCTCATCGAGGCGGTGGCGCTGCTTCGCCTCGCCGACCTCTTCATCGGCACGGATTCCGGCCCGATGAACCTCGCCGTCGCCGCGCAAACCGACGCCTTCGCTCTGTTCGGCGCGACGCCGGTGCTGAAATATTCGAAATTCATCCACCCCATCGTGCCGGAAGGCGGCCCCTCCCCCGGCGGCATGACACGGATCGCGCCTGCCGCCGTGATGGAACAGGTAGCGCCGCTATTGTCGCGCCTGAAAAAACCGAAATAAGCTATTGCAGCGATTTCGCGTTATCGACGGTGCGATTGTCGACGAAGCGGACGGCGATCGGGCGGCCGGCAACGGCACCACCCATGCCGTCGCTGAAATGCAGCGGCGTGCAGCGCTTGAGCGCCGCATTCACCGCGTCGCGGTAAATGTCGCGCACGTCGGCCGGCGCGTCGTGGCTGGCATAGGTCACCCGCGGCGGCGCCAAGATCTCGCCGTCGCGTTTGAAGGCGAAGCGGATGGTGTATTCCATGCCGTGCCGCGCCTCGTCCTTGGGCGGCGGCACCCAGCAGGCGCGCAATGCGGCGAACATGTCCCGGATCGAATCCAGCGGATGGTCGCTGGCCGTGTCGTTCGCGCCGCCGGCCCGATCGCCGGCTTGGTCGCCGGTCTGATCGTTCTTGGCCGCTCCCGCAGTGTTGTCGGCCGGATCGTTGTCGTCGGTCGAGACGATGGTCAGCCGCAAATCCTCGCCGAGCGGCGGCAGGTAATACGGCAGGCAGGGGCCGCGATGGAAAACGCCGCAAAACGACGGATGACAAGGACGTCCGCTGAGCACGCTGCATTGCGATTGTGGCGTTTGCGCCAAAGCAACCGACGTCATGCCGGGCGCGGCAAGACCCGCAGCAAGACCGATAACACTGAAGACAACCGCATCACGGAGCAGACCCACGGTCTCCTCCCGGTTACTCCGCGTCGGCCGCCACCCGCATGCGCACGATCTGATCGGGTTTTGCCGGCGGCTCGCCGCGCTTGAGCTTGTCGACCACGTCCATGCCGTGCACGACTTCGCCGATCACGGTGTATTGCTTGTTCAAAAAGAAGCCGTCGTCGAACATGATGAAGAACTGGCTGTTGGCGGAATCGTTGCTGTGTCCCTTGCGCGCCATGCCGACGATGCCGCGCTTGAACGGCACCTCGGAGAACTCGGCCTTGAGGTCCGGATGCTTTGAGCCGCCGGTACCGTTGCCATGTTGGCCGTCGCCGGTCTGCGCCATGAAACCGTCGATGACCCGGTGAAACGGCACGTTGTCGTAAAAACCTTCGCGCGCCAGCTTCGTCAGGCGCTCGGCGTGGCCCGGCGCGATGTCGCTACGCAGTTTTATGACGATCACGCCGGGCGTGGTTTCGAGGATCAGGGCGTGTTCCGGGTCGGTGCCGGGAGGCAGTGAGTTGGCGTTCATTGTTGATGATCCTGTTGTTCCAAAAGCCATCGCTACCGCTATTTCACGATGGTTGCTTTCTTGATGTAGTCCATATTGGCAAACTCGGCTGCCAGATAAGCGTTGCCTTCGCGCTGGATACGGTCTTGCGCCGGTCCGCGGCCGCGCGGCGCGCCTTCGCCATATTCGGCATAGAGCGCATCGACCACGTTCATGCCCGATACGATTTTGCCGAACGGTGCAAAACCCTGATTGTCGAGCATGGAATTGTCGGCGAAATTGATGAACACCTGGGTGGTGCGGGTGTTGGGCCCGGCGGTGGCAAAGGTGATAGTGCCGCGCCCGTTGCTCTGCTTCACCGGATCGTCCTTGATGCGCGCCTCGCGCCACACCGACGAGAGTTTTGGATCGCCGTTGATGCCGAATTGCACCATGAAGCCGGTGACGACGCGGAAGAACCTGTCGTTGTCGTAGAAGCCGTTCTTGACCAGATTGTAGAAGCGATCGGCGCCGTTGGCCGCCCAATCGTGATGCACCTCGACCACGAAAGGCCCCTTGCTGGTGTCGAATTGCACCTTGTAGGTCGCCGGCGCCGGCTCGTTCAAAGCGGCGGGATTGGCGAGGTTTTGGGCTGAGGCCGGTGCGGCCAAAACAAACGCGAACAGGCAGGCGATAACGCGGATCATGTGGTCTCCCGGATGAGGCTTTAAGCTTTGGCGAATTTGCGTTGCAGCCGCGCCGCAACCTGAGCCGGCACGAAGGCCGAGACATCGCCGCCCATGGCGGCAATCTGGCGCACCAAGGTGGCGGTGATCGGGCGGACTGCGGGCGACGGGGGCAGGAAAATAGTCTGCACGCCCGGCACCATGGCGGCGTTCATGCCGGCCATCTGCATCTCGTAGTCGAAGTCGGTGGCATCGCGGACGCCGCGGACCAGGATGGTAGCGCCCTCCCGTTGCGCCGCGGCGACGACCAGATCTGCAAAGGTCGTGCAGGCGAGCGCGCAGCCGGCCGCGCGCGCCAGCGGACCGCAAATCTCCTCCAGCATGGCCAGCCGCTCGTCGGCCGAGAACAGCGGCGTCTTGCCGGGGTGGACGCCTACGGCGAGCACCAGCCGGTCGGCGAGGTGCACGGCATGGATGACCACGTCGAGATGGCCGTTGGTGATGGGATCGAACGATCCGGCAAAAAGCGCTGTGCGCGGCATGGCGGCGGTCTAGCCCGCGCCCGGACGATCCGCAAGGCGCGTTCGACCCGATTCGCTCAAGGCGCCGTCTGCTCCCGTGTGAGGCGCCCAGCAACCCAAGGCGGCTGGCTAACGCAATCAAACCGTCACGAATTAACCATTGGGTTCAATAAGTTACACAGAACGGCAAAATTGTGATGCTGATCAAGGAAACCAAAATCGCGTCAGACGACACTAACACTAGAGCAAGGGGGCAACCTAAACGCCGCGTCGACGTTAGCGCTGTAGACGGCGAAGGGTTGCAAACCGGGGACGGTTGTCATGCTGAAAACTTTCTACGCCATAGTCGCGGCTGCGATCATAGCCGCGTGTTTGGTGTTCGCGCCCAGTCTAACGCCACAAGTCGAGGCCGGTGCGCCGTCGGCGACCGGCAAGGCCGATCGCGCCGATGCGCGGCCGCTGGCCGGCGATTGCTCGGAACGGCCGTGGCCCTATATGGAAGCCAACTGCCTGCGCGATACGCGCAACCCGCAAGGAATGGCCCGCGAAGTTCGCTTTGTGTCGATGGGCACGCCCGGCGCGCCGCGTCGGCCGTCGGCCAAGCCCACGGTCGCCGCGAAAGTGGCCAAGCCGGTGATGGCCTCGCGCTAGCGCGCGCCTGAATTTGCAGTTTGCCGTGGTACTCCCCGGCGGGCGGTGAAAGACAAAACCTCCCGCCTAATTTTTTTGGCTTTTTGCTTTTTGTGTTTTACGCGCCCGCCGCCGTTCACTGCGGCTCAAGAT
>JBAUYI010000153.1:0-6437 GCA_049584715.1 Xanthobacteraceae bacterium | reverse complement strand
GATCGGTATCCTGATCGGCGCGCGATTGGCCGAGCCGGCCGGCGCGGCCCTGTTGCCCGGGGCCCTGCCCCATCTGCTGTTGCATGGATTGCGCCAGCGACTGCGCGCCCTTGCGCAAGGCCTCGAGCGCGCGGCCTTGCGAATCCACCGCGCTGTCGGGATTGCCCTGGCCGAGACTGTCTTCGGCCTGGCCCATCGCCTCGCCGGCACGGCCGAGCTGGTCCAGATTGTCCTGGTCCTGCTGGCCGCCCTGGTTCTGGCCAAAACCCTTCAATTCGTCGAGCAATTGGTTGAGGCGATCGCGCAGCGCCTGCTGGCCCTGCCGCAACTCGCCCATGCTGTTGCCCTGTTGCCGGCCTTGCTGCTGACCTTGCTGCGGACCCTGTTGTTGGCCTGGGCCTTGTTGTTGGCCTGGCCGCGATTGCTGGCCACGCTGTTGGCCTTGCTGGCGCTGGTCCTGACCTTGGCGGAAGGTGCGGTCGCGCAACTCCTGCTGCTGGCGGATCATGTCGCCGAGCTCGTCGAGCGCCGACATCATGTCGTCGCCGTCATCGCCGTTGCCGTCCGGCGATGCCATTTGCAGATTCTCCATCATCTGCTGGAGCTGCTGCAGAAGCTGCTTGGCGGCATCGCGGGCACCGTTCTTGGCCAGGTTCTCCAGCCGGTCGAGCATGCTTTGCAGATCGCGCTGGCTGAGCAGGCGCTGGTTGGGGCCGAGCGGACGGGCGAGCTGCTGGCTGTTTTTCAGCTGCTCGGTCATCGCCTGCATGAAGCGATCCATCGCCGCGCGCAGCTGATCCATCAGGGCTTTGAGCTCTTCGTCGCTGGCGCCGCGTTCGAGCGCCTGGCGCAGCGCCTCCTCGGCGTTGCGCAGATTGGCCTGGGCATCGGAAATATCGCCGTCCTCGAGCTGCACCGCCATCGACCACAGCCGCGCCGCCACGTCGCGCAGATCGTCGTCGGTCTTGGCGCGCACCAGCGACCAGTAGACGCCACGCAGGCCTAGAAAAGTGCCGGCCTCGGGCGTGAATTTTTCCGGCGCCAACGCCAGCGCATCAAGCGCGCTCAGGACGAGCGGCTGCGCATTGGCGTCGAGCGCGAGATTGCGGCGCTGCTCGACCAGCGCCCGCGCCAGCGGCTTGGTGAAGACACGCTCGGGCAGGCGGAAGGCGAACGGCTCGCTCTTGCCGACATTGCCGCCTTCGTCGCGGGCGATCAGCGTCATCTCGACTTCGGCGCCGGCCCAGGGATGATCGGTCAAATCCTTGATGGTTTGGGCGACGCCGGCCTTGGTGCGCGCCTGCGGCAGGATCAGCGCGAAATCCGGCGGCCCGAACAACGGATGCGGGCCTTCGCCGTCGGCGTCGGCATCGTTCTTGCGGGCAAAGGTCGCCTGCGCCTCGGTCACCCCGTAATCGTCTTCGAGCCGGTAGGACAACAGCAGCGAGCCGCGGTTCTGCTGCTCGGGATCCTTGGTCAGTTCGATGGTCGGCGGCTTGTCGGGGATGACATTGAACGCCCAGGTCAAGTCGTCGCCGGCGCCGCGCATGGTGGCGCTGCCGGTCGCGGTGATGGCGAAGCGATGCTCGTCGGTGCCGGCCGGCGCGTGTACCGCGTCTTTCGCCGGCGTCACGCCGCCGATGCCGGAGACGTTGAGGCTGACCTTGCCGGTCGAGCGCACCACGAGCGTCGAATTGACCGGAACGGCGACGATGCCGTTGGTTTGCAGAGCCGCCGTCTCGCCGGGATGGATGCCGGGAAGGATCAACGGCGGCTTGCCGGTATAGGCCGGCGGAATGACCCAGGCATCGACGCGGAAATTCGCCGGCAAGACGACACCGTGCCAGTCGAACGCGGCGGTGATGCGCTTCCAGCGCTCGCCGCCGGCGGCAAAGAAGGTGGCGACGCAGGCGATGAGAACCAGCGCGCGCAGCGCGTAAGGATCGCGCCGCGCCACCCGCGGCGACGGCCAGCCGGATTTCAGCGCCCGCGCGGCGTTGAGCGCGCGCTCGACATGGGCATTCCACAGCGCCAGCGAATAAGGATCTTTCGGCGTGACGGCGAGATCGTCGGTGATCGCGGTCGCCGGGCGATGCGGCAACCCACTGCCGCGATCGATCCGGCTCAGCGCGTCGCGGGCACCGGGCATGCGCACGAACAGGAACGGCCACGCCGCGACGACGGCGAGCGCCGCGCAAGCGATCACGGCCGCGGCGCGACCGAGCGGCGGCAGCCACAGCCACAGCCCGAGCCAGGACAGCGCCAGGAACAGCCCGATGGCAGTCGCCAACGAGGTCAGCACCGGCCACAGCCGTTCCCAGAAAATCGTCCAGCGCGCGCGCTTGAGCGTCGCCTCGAGCAGCGCCCGGGTGGCCTCCGGTGGCCGCGGTTGCGGGCCGGCATTGGGCAAAGTCGCTTCGGTCACACTTGTCCCGTCATTGTGGGCACGGCGCACCGTCATTGCACATGACAACAGGGTAACATGAGGGCGGGCTCAAGGCACTAAAACCCCGCTCGCTACAATGTTATGCAATTTCAAAGCCAGGGCGGCAGGCGGTCGAGGGCGATCAGGTCCTCGACGGTCACGCGCGGCCGCACCAGGGCCCATTCGCTAGCCCTGACAAGCACTTCGGGGATCAGAGCGCGGGTGTTGTAGGTGCCGGCCTGGACCGCGCCATAGGCGCCGGCGGCCATGAGGGCGAGGAGCTCGCCCGGTTGCGACGCGGGCAGCGAACGGTCGAGCGCGAGAAAATCGCCTGATTCGCAGACCGGACCAACCACGTCGGCTGTGATCCGCGGCGCGCCGACCGCGGCCTCGCGCACCGGGCGGATGTCGTGGTGCGCCTCGTAGAGCGTCGGGCGGATGAGATCGTTCATGCCGGCATCGACGATGACGAAGGTTTTTGCTTCGCCGTGCTTCACGTAGAGCACGCGCGTGACCAGGATGCCGGCATTGCCGACGATGAGCCGGCCGGGCTCGAAGATCAGCTTGCAGCCGAGACCTCGCGTGGCGTCCTTGACGATCCTGGCATAGGCATGCGGATCCGGCGGCGGATCGTTGTCCTCGCGATAGGGAATGCCCAAGCCGCCACCGAGATCGATGTGGCTGATGGTGTGGCCGTCGGCGCGCAATGCGCGCACGAAATCGGCGAGCAGCGCGAAAGCGTCGCCGAACGGATCGAGCTCGACGATCTGGCTGCCGATATGCATGTCGACGCCGGCGATGCGCACGCCCTCAAGTTTTGCGGCGCGGCCATAGACGTCGCGGGCGCGGCTGATCGGAATGCCGAATTTGTTTTCCGCCTTGCCGGTGGCGATCTTGGCGTGGGTCTTTGGATCGATGTCGGGATTGACGCGGATCGAAATATCGATCGCGCAGCCCTTGGCCGCGGCGATGGCGGCCAGCAGTTCGAGCTCGGCTTCGGATTCGACGTTGACGCAAAAGACGCCCTCGTCGACCGCTTGCGCCAACTCGCGCGCGGTCTTGCCGACGCCGGAGAACATGATCTTGTGCGGCGGGATTCCGGCGGCGCGGGCGCGCAGCAATTCGCCGCCGGAAACGACGTCGGCGCCGGCGCCGAGCTTTGCCAGCGTCGCGATCACGGCCTGGTTGGAATTCGCCTTCAGGGAGTAGCAGACCAGCGCATCGACGTCGGCAAAGGCGCCGGCGAACACGGTGTAGTGCCGCTCCAGGGTCGCGCTGGCATAGCAATAGAACGGCGTGCCGACGGCTTCCGCCAGCGCGATCAGATTGACCCCTTCGGCGTGCAGCACGCTGTTGCGATAGGCGAAATGGTGCATGGGAGGTGTTTAGCGCGTGATTGCGATGTTCGCTACGGCCCGAAATACCGGCAGAGCCGCGCCTGAAAAACTATTGCAGGATCGGATCGAGGATGAACGATTTTTTCGTGCTCGGGGCGGCCACCGGGTTGCCGCGGGAATCGAAGCCGTTTTTCGCCGCGGCGGCGTCTTCCTGCTGCTGCGTCGTCGGCGCGCCGGAGCTCGGCATGAACGATGACGGCAGTGCCGGCGCGGCGGCGACCGGCGGCTGGGTCGCGGGACCCGGCGGCATTTCGAGCTCGCCCTTGCGCCCACAAGCGGCGAGCGACAGCGCGGCTACGGCCAACACCAGCCCAAAGCTTAGACGACGACCGGCCAAAGACCTCTCCCCCAACGCACGCTCAAGCGTAAGCATAGCAAACCAGATCGCGGCGGCGATATTGTGTCGGCAACCTCTTGCCAGAGCCTTTACCAGGCCGTTTACGGCCGCTTTTTCAAGAGTTTGAGCCAGCGTTTGGCCTGCGCCCGCACGTTTTGCGGCGCCGTGCCGCCGTAAACCTTGCGGCTCTTCACCGAATTGCCGACCGAGAGCACGCCGTAGACCGCCTTGGTGATGCGCGGCTCGACCGCCTGCATCGCCTTGAGCGGCAGTTTTTCCAGCGTCACGCCGGCCGCGGCCGCCTCGGCAACGATACGGCCGGTGACGTGATGGGCGTCGCGGAACGGCAATTTGAGCGTCCGCACCAGCCAGTCGGCAAGGTCGGTGGCGGTGGAATAGCCGGCGCCCGCCGCGCTGGCCATCGCCGCCACATCGGGCGTCATGTCGCGCACCATTTTGGTCATGACGGCGATCGACTGCGACAGCGTGCCGAAGGCGTCGATGGTGCCTTCCTTGTCCTCCTGCATGTCCTTCTGATAGGCGAGCGGCAATCCCTTCATCACCACCAGCAGTCCGGTGAGCGCGCCGACGACCCGGCCGGTCTTGGCGCGAATGAGCTCGGCGGCATCCGGATTGCGCTTTTGCGGCATGATCGAGGAGCCGGTGGTGAACCGGTCGGACAGCCGCAGGAAGCCAACCAGTGGCGACGACCAGATCACGATCTCTTCGGCGAACCGCGACAGATGCACGATGGTAATGGCGCAGGCCGACAGCGTTTCCAGCACAAAATCGCGGTCGGCAACGGCGTCGAGCGAGTTCGCCATCGGCCGCGTAAAGCCGAGCGCCTTCGCGGTCATGCCGCGATCGATCGGGAAAGAGGTGCCGGCCAGCGCGGCGGCGCCGAGCGGGCTTTCGTTGAGCCGCGCCCGCGCATCGGCGAACCGGCCGCGGTCGCGCGCCACCATCTCGACATAAGCGAGCAGGTGATGGCCGAAGGTCACCGGCTGCGCGGGTTGCAGATGGGTGAAACCCGGCATCACCGTGTCGGCATATTGCAGCGCCTTCTCGGCGAGCGCGCGTTGATAACCGGCAAGCGCCGCGTCAAAACCGTCGATATAGTCGCGCACCCAGAGCCGGAAGTCGGTCGCCACCTGATCGTTGCGCGAGCGCGCGGTGTGCAGCCGCCCGGCTGCCGGCCCGATCAGCTCGGCGAGCCGGCTCTCGATATTCATATGGATGTCTTCGAGCGCACTCTTGAAGGCGAACTTGCTCGCCCTGAACTCTGACAGGATCGTGTCTAGACCGTGAGCGATCTTCTTCGCATCTTGCGCCGTGATGATGCCCTTTTTGGCGAGCATCGCCGCATGGGCCTTGCTCGCCGCGATATCCTGCGGGTAGAGGGACCAGTCGAAATCGATGGAAGCGCTGAAATACTCCATCAGGGGGTCGGGTTTGGCGCCGAATCGTCCGCCCCACATTTTGTTGCTCATGACAGATCGCTCATAAGGGTTGCGCCAAAAGGTTCTTTCGCCAATGTCCGAGTTGCCTGCCGAGCCGTATCATAAGGTACGCCGCCGCCGCTTGATCGCCGCCACCGCCTGGGCGCTGTGCGGGACGCTCGCGGTGCTGGCGGGGGTATACGGGATTGGCCGTCTGCGAGGCAATCCGGCCGATGCGGCCTGCCAGCCGGCGGTGCAAGCCGCGGCGCGCCTCGCCCCGCTGGTCCATGGCGAGGTCGCGGCCTTAAGCTTGGCGCATACCGGCTTTCTGGTCCCCGATCTGGCCTTCAAGGATGCCGCCGGCCGCGACCGCACCCTGAAAGACTGGCGCGGCCGCACCGTGCTTTTGAACCTGTGGGCGACCTGGTGCGTGCCCTGCCGCAAGGAAATGCCGGCGCTCGATGCGCTGCAAGGCAAGCTCGGCGGGCCGGACTTCGAAGTGGTCGCCGTCAATATCGACACCCGCGATCCGCAAAAGCCGCTCACTTTTCTAAAAGACGTCGGCATCAAGCGGCTGGCCTATTTTTTCGATCCGAGCGCCCGCGTGTACGAGGATCTGAAAACCGCCGGCAAGGCATTCGGCATGCCGACGACATTGCTGATCGACCGCTCCGGCTGCGAGATCGGCACCATGGCGGGCCCGGCCGAATGGGCGAGCGACGACGGGGTGAAATTGGTGAGTGCGGCGATTGCCGACGATAACGGCGCCGTCACGCGCTGACGTCGAGGTTCGTTCCCAAGCCGGCGGCGACATTGGCGAGCGGATCGATGCTCTGCTG
>JBAUYI010000152.1:0-28809 GCA_049584715.1 Xanthobacteraceae bacterium | reverse complement strand
CAGAAACGCTGTCCAAGCGATCAAGGCCGCTTTCTCGGCCTCTGACATGTCTCCTCTGCAGGTTCGCAACCTCGGGCCTATGGCGGGCCGGCGCAGGAGATGGCACAACACCGCGCCGAAGGGGTTCCCAATGAGTTTCCGCCCGTGACCACGATCACAATGGCGCAAGCCGACCGCATTATCGACGCCGCTATCGCGCGCGGCGTCGAGCTCAACTGCCGGCCGATCAGCGTCATCGTGGTCGAGCCGGGCTGCAAGGTGAAAGCCTTCAAGAAGGAAGACGGCGCGTCGATGATCCGCTTCGAGATGGCTTTCGGCAAAGCCTATGCGGCGCTCGCGCTCGGGCGCAGCTCGAGCTTGGTGCATCAGCGCGCCGAGGAGCGGCCGATCTTCATGCGGTATCTGATCGCGGCGAGCGACGAGCAGCTGTTTGCCGAAGCCGGCGGCTTGCTGATCCGCGATGCCGACGGCGAAGTCATCGGCGCGGTCGGCGTCACCGGCGATACCGGGGAGCGCGACGAGGAGCTTGCCGCCCACGGCATCCATGCCGCAGGCTTCAAGACCGACGAGGACTGCCGCCACATGGGCCGGCGCATCGGACTGATCGGAAAATCAAGCTAGCGCTCGGAATCCATGATGGGTCACATATACGCGGCGTCGGACTCCCTCTCCCCGGAGGGGAGAGGGTGGGGTGAGGGGGCTCGGAAGCTGCAGAAAAATCTTCAGCTTTCGAACCCAGCACGCTGACGCGCGCCACAACGTTCAAAGAGGCACCATGAAAATCGGATTGTTCGACCACATCGAGGATGGCGCGCGGCCGCTCACCACGTTGTTCGACGAACGTTTGCAATTTGCCGAAGCCGCCGATGCGGCCGGCTTCTATTGCCTGCACCTTGCCGAGCACCATGCGACGCCGCTCAACATGGTGCCGGTGCCCGGCATCTTCATGGGGGCGCTGGCGCGGGCAACCAAGCGCATGCGGATGGGGCCGCTGGTCTATCTGTTGCCGCTCTATTCGCCGCTGCGCATGATCGAAGAGATTTGCATGCTCGATCACTTGAGCTACGGCCGGCTCGACGTCGGCGTCGGCCGCGGCGTGTCGCCTTACGAGCTGAAATACCACAAGGTCGAGCACGATCAGTCGCGCGAAATTTTCATCGACGCGTTCAAGTGTCTCAGCGCCGGGCTGGTCACCGATTCGCTGAGCTACAAGGGCGAGCACTACGTCTACGAGAACGTACCGATCGCGCTGCGGCCATTGCAGCAGCCGCATCCGCCGTTCTGGTACGCTTCTTCAAACGAAATCGGCTCGACCTGGGGCGGCGAGCACGGCCTGCATTTTGTGACGCTCGGGCCGATGGCGACCGCCAAAACCAATATCGATGCCTACAAGAAAGCGCTGGCCAAACGCGGCGCGCCGGCGCAGCCCAAGGCGGAATTTCCCGGTGGCGCCGTCATCGGCGTGCAGCGGCACATTTTTGTCGCCGATACGGATGCGGAAGCGCACCGCTTCGGCAAGCCGGCCATGGAGGTGCATCTCGCCAATCTCAATTGGCTGCGCGCCAAGCACGGCGTCACCGGCTTGACCTCGCGGCTCAACGTGCCGCGCGGCGCCACTTACGAAGCCTGCGTTGAGGACGGCACCGTGATCGCCGGCTCGCCGGCGACCGTGCGCGCCGAAATCGAGCGGCAGGTCGCGGAGCTCGGCGTCAATTATTTGCTGACGTATCTGTTCCTCGGCACCATGTCGCTCGCCGACGCGCTACGCTCGCTGAATTTATTCAGCGCCGAGGTGATGCCGCATTTGGTGAAGCTCTAGCCGTCATTCCGGGGCCGAGCGCAGCGAGGAACCCGGAATCCATAACCACTACCATTGCAGAACCGGCTCTGAGTTTATTCTTAGAGAATCGTGGTTATGGATTCCGGGTTCGCCGCTTTGCGGCGCCCCGGAATGACGAGGTGATTCACTTCCCGCCGTCATCCGGCGGCCGCTGCTGGTCCGCGCGCAGCGCGTCGGGATGCGGCATGGCGATGACATTGTAGCCGGAATCGACGAAATGGATTTCGCCGGTGACCCCGGTGGAGAGATCCGAGAGCAGATAGAGCCCCGCGCCGCCGAGATCGTCGAGCGTTACGCCGCGATGCAGCGGCGAATGCCGCTGCTGGAAGGCGAACATGGCGCGCGCGTCGCCGATGCCGGCGCCCGCCAGGGTGCGGATTGGTCCCGCCGAAATCGCGTTGACGCGGATGGCGCTCGCACCGAAGTCCACCGCGAGGTAGCGCACCGAGGCTTCGAGCGCCGCCTTGGCGAGGCCCATGGCGTTATAGTTCGGCATGGCGCGCAGGCCGCCGTTATAGGTCAGGGTCAGCATCGCGCCGCCGTTCGGCATCATTGCCGCCGCGCGCCGCGCCGCTTCGGTGAACGAGAAGCACGAGATCAGCATGGTGCGCAAAAAGTTCTCACGCGTGGTGTCGGCATAGCGGCCGGTGAGCTGGGCCTTGTCGGAAAAGGCGACGGCGTGGACCAGAAAATCGAGGCTGCCCCAGGCGCGGCTCAATTCGGCAAACACCGCGTCGACCGAGGCGATGTCTTCGACGTCGCACTGCAGCACCAAATCGGCCCCGACCGACGCCGCCAGCGGCTTGACCCGCTTGCCGAGCGCCTCGCCCTGATAGGTAAAAGCGAGCTTGGCGTCATGGGCGGCCAGCGTTTTGGCAATGCCCCAAGCAATCGAGTGGTCGTTGGCGACCCCCATGATCAGGCCGCGCTTGCCGTGCATCAGTCCCGGCATCAGGCATCCAGCCGCTTGAACACGACGGAGGCGTTGGTGCCGCCGAAGCCGAACGAGTTCGACAGCACGCAGCCGAGCGTCACGTTATCGCGCCGCTCGCGCACGATTGGCATATCCGCGAAGGCCGGATCGAGCTTTTCGATATTGGCGCTCTCGCAGATGAAGCCCGAGTTCATCATCAATAGCGAATAGATCGCCTCTTGCGCGCCTGCCGCACCAAGCGAATGTCCGGTGAGCGATTTGGTCGCCGCGATCGGCGGGCAATTGGCGCCAAAAACCTCGCGGATCGCCTCGATCTCCCGCAGGTCGCCGATCGGCGTCGAGGTGGCGTGGGGATTGATGTAGTCGACGGGCGGCTGCACATCGGCGAGCGCCATCTTCATGCAGCGCACCGCGCCTTCGCCGGACGGCGCCACCATGTCGGCGCCGTCGGACGTGGCGCCATAGCCGGCGACTTCGGCGTAGATTTTGGCGCCGCGCGCCTTGGCGTGTTCGAGCTCTTCGAGCACCAGCACGCCGGCGCCGCCGGCGATGACAAAGCCGTCGCGATCGGCGTCGTAGGCGCGCGACGCCTTGTCGGGCGTCTGGTTGAAACCCGACGACATCGCGCCCATGGCGTCGAACAGCACCGACAGCGTCCAGTCGAGCTCCTCGCAGCCGCCGGCGAAAATCATGTCCTGCTTGCCAACCTGGATGGTCTCGTAGGCATTGCCGATGCAGTGGTTCGAGGTCGCGCACGCCGAGGAAATCGAATAGTTCACGCCCTTGATCTTGAACCAGGTCGCCAGCGTCGCCGACGCGGTCGAGGACATCGCTTTGGGTACGGCGAACGGTCCGACGCGCTTGGGACCCTTGCTACGGGTAATGTCGGCGCTCTCGACGATGGTGCGCGTCGACGGCCCGCCCGAGCCCATGATGATGCCGGTGCGCTCATGGGAGACTTCGTTATCCGTCAAACCGGAATCCCGGATCGCCTGCTCCATGGCGACGTGATTCCACGCCGCGCCGCCGCCGAGGAAACGCATGGCGCGGCGGTCGACGGCTTCGCTCGGGTCCAGCGTGGGCGCGCCGTGCACCTGGCAGCGGAAGCCGAGCTCGGCATATTTGTCGGCGCGCACGATGCCGGATTTGGCCTCGCGCAGCGATGCCACCACTTCCTGCGTGTTGTTGCCGATGGACGAGACGATGCCCATCCCGGTGACGACCACGCGTTTCATGTGTGCCTCACTAGAAAAATTAATTTTGCGCGCGCCGCTCAAGCTTCGGTTGGCTGTGGCTCCGCGTCGCGGAACAGACCGACCTTGAGGTCGAACGCGCGATAGATCACCGAACCGTCCGCCGAGAGCCAGCCGTCGGCGACGCCGAGCACGAGTTTTGAGCGCATCACGCGTTTGATTTCGATGCCGTAGACGATGTTCTTCATACTCGGCAGCACCTGGCCGGAGAACTTGAGCTCCCCCATGCCCAGCGCGCGGCCCTTGCCCGGCGAGCCGAGCCAGCCGAGGAAGAAGCCGAGCAATTGCCACAGCGCGTCCAGCCCGAGGCAGCCCGGCATCACCGGGTCGCCCTTGAAGTGGCAGGGGAAGAACCAGAGGTCGGGCTTGAGATCGAGCACCGCGCGCACTAAGCCCTTGCCGTATTCGCCGCCCGCTTCCGCGATTTCGGAAATGCGGTCGAACATCAGCATGGGCGGCAGCGGCAATTGCGGACCCTGGACGAAAAGCTCGCCCCGGCCGCAGGCCAGCAAATCCTCATAGTCGAAGTTTGAACGGCGATCCTGCATCCGTATTCCGCTCCGCCCCCGGGCCGATCACCCGCCTGAATCCCTAACATATGGGGGTATTGTGTGGCAAAGCCGCACCCAGCGCCGGGCTGCCGCGGTGGGCAAGCCATCCCTGCGGCCTAATCCTGGACAGTTGCAGCCGGCGCAGCGTGGCGTATAATGATTTCACTTGCAACAATCTTGCTGGCCCCCGGATGGGGCAGTGGGTAACGCCAATGACACAGTCGCCTCCATCTGCGCGTCCGCTTTCCGCCGGGCTTCCCGGGACCTTCCAGCTGCCGCCCGCGCCGGGCCGCGCCGACCGCACCGGCTGCCCCTGGCACGACGTCAAGGAGAAGCTCCGCGAAGTCGGCTTGCGCCCGACCCGCCAGCGCATGGCGCTTGGCTGGATCCTGTTCGCCAAGGGCGACCGCCACGTCACCGCGGAAATGCTCTACGAGGAAGCCACCCGCGCCAAAGTGCCGGTGTCGCTGGCCACGGTCTACAACACCCTGCACCAGTTCACCGAGGTGGGCTTGCTGCGCCAGGTCGCCGTCGACGGCTCAAAGGCCTATTTCGACACCAACAATTCCGAGCACCATCACTTCTTCATCGAAGACCAGAACGATCTGATGGACATCCCCGCGACCGACGTGCTGGTCGGCAAGGCGCCGGTGGCGCCGGAGGGTTATGAGATCGCGCGGATCGATGTGGTGGTAAGGCTGCGGCGGAAGCAAGCCTGACCTGTCATGCCCCGCGAAAGCGGGGCACCCAGTATTCACCAGCGCCGCAGATTGAACTGAATCGATTGAGGGTACTAGATCATCCGCCTTCGCGGATGATGACAGTGGCAACTACTCGACCTTCTCGTCCGGATAAACACCCCACAGCTCATTCTGCTCGATCCAGCCGTCAAAACCGTCACCGGCGATTTGGCACCATTTGCCAGTGCAGTGTTTGACCGTGCCCAGTACGCCAACTTGCAGCTGAGCCGTCACGGCGCTCTTGGCGTCGGGTTTGGCATAGATCGGCGCCAGGTCGGTCTTCGCCTTCAATTGCACGGTGGCGGTGCGCTTGCCCGACAGCAGCGAGTGATAGACCCAGCCTTCGGTGCCGTCGGAATCGCGGATGCGGCGCCAGTTCTCGAACTCGGCGGTGATCTCGACCGGCAAGCCGACCTTCGTGTAGATCCAGGCGACGTCGTGGTCCTTGTCCGGGCCGCCGCGCACATTGACCCGATCGGCCTTGAGGCTGACGAAGCGCGGCACCGGCAGGCCGCTCGCTGTACTGTCGCCGCCGGCCCGGACTGCGCTGGCGGCGAGCGCCAGCAGGAGCGGCGCCACGATTGCGGCCCGAACCCACCCGGCCATCAGCCTGCCGCATCCCATTGTCATGGCGATAGGCTCGGTCCTGTTGCAAAACGTGAGGCACGCCGAGGGAACCCCGGCGCGCTTTGTCGGAGCGTTGCCATCTGGTAGAGAGATTTGATGAACCACCTGCCGGTTCCAGTGTCGGCGAGGGCGGTTAAAGAGACCTGAACGGGCCGATTTCCGGGTCGCCGGCCGCAGGTCGGCGAGCGTAAGAGGCAGTCAATGGCGTCCGGCAAAAAGCCGCTTGTCGTGGTCACCCGGAGGCTGCCGGACAGCGTCGAAATGCGCATGCGCGAGTTGTTCGACGCCCGGCTCAATGCCGACGACAAGCCCATGAGCCATGCCGAGCTGGTCGCCGCCGCCAAGACCGCCGACGTCATCGTGCCGACGGTGACCGACCACATCGACCGCTCGGTGCTCAGCCAATCGGGCGAGCGCCTGAAGCTGATCGCCAATTTCGGCAACGGCGTCGACAATATCGACGTGGCGACCGCGGTGCAGCGCGGCATCACCGTCACCAATACGCCCGGCGTGCTCACCGAAGACACCGCCGACATGACCATGGCGCTGATCCTCGCCGTGCCGCGGCGTCTGACCGAGGGCGCGCAAGTGCTTACCGGCAATCAGGAATGGACCGGCTGGAGCCCGACCTGGATGCTCGGCCATCGCATCTGGGGCAAGCGGCTGGGCATCGTCGGCATGGGCCGCATCGGCCAGGCGGTGGCGCGCCGCGCCCAGGCTTTTGGCCTGAAAATCCACTATCACGACCGCCGCCGCATGGCGCCGGCAGCCGAGGAGGAATTGCACGCGACCTACTGGGAGAGCCTCGACCAGATGCTGGCGCGCATGGATATTATTTCCATCAATTGCCCGCACACCCCTGCGACCTATCACCTGTTGTCGGCGCGCCGGCTCAAGCTGATCCGGCCCGAGGCGTACATCGTCAACACCGCGCGTGGCGAAGTGATCGACGAGAATGCGCTCGCCCGCCTGATCGAAGCCGAGGAGATCGCCGGCGCCGGCCTCGATGTTTTCGAGCACGAGCCGGCGGTGAGCCCGAAACTCGTCAAGCTCGCCCGCGCCGGCAAGGTCGTGCTGCTGCCGCATCTCGCCTCGGCCACCGTCGAAGGCCGCGTCGACATGGGCGACAAGGTCATCGTCAACATCAAGACCTTCATGGACGGCCACCGCCCGCCGGACCGCGTCCTGCCGTCGATGTTGTGAAGGCCGCAGGTCCCGTTCGCGCAATGTGGCACCGACGTTCGATCTTTCACCTTGCCTGCCTTGTGCTTGTTGCCGCGCTCACGCTGCCGATCGCGGCGCGGAGCGACGAGCAGATCGGCCATGCCCAAGCGGTCGTCGCCAAGAACGGCATGGTGGTGGCGCAGGAGGCGACCGCGGCGCGCATCGGCGCCGACATTTTGCAACAAGGCGGCAATGCGGTGGATGCCGCGGTCGCCGTCGGCTTTGCGCTCGCCGTGACCTATCCGCGCGCCGGCAATCTCGGTGGCGGCGGCTTCATGCTGATCCACCAGGCGTCCGGCAAAGATACCGCGATCGACTATCGCGAGACCGCGCCGATGGCGATCACGGATAAATCGTTTCTCGATGCGGACGGCAACGCCGATCCGCAAAAATCGCGCGACTCCGCGCTCGCCATCGGCGTGCCGGGGACGGTCGAGGGTCTCGCTTTCGCGGCACGGCAATACGGCTCGGGCCGGTTCACGCTCACCGACTTGATCGCGCCGGCGTTGAAGCTGGCGCGCGACGGCATGCCGGTGACCGACGACATCGCGGATATGTCGGCCAACGAGGTCGCGCGGCTCAAGCGCTGGCCATCTTCGGCAAAAATCTTTCTCAAACCCGACGGCACGGCGCTCGCGCTTGGTGGTTCTCTGGTGCAAAGCGATCTGGCCAATACGCTCGAAGCCATCGCCAAGGACGGGCCGCACGCGTTCTATGACGGTCCGATCGCCGCCGCGGTCGCCGCCGCCGTGAAGGCCGCCGGCGGCGTCATGACCGCCGACGATCTGAAGAGCTACACCGCGTTCGAGCGCACGCCGGTGCGCGGCACTTACCGCGGCTACGATATCGTCTCCATGCCGCCGCCGTCATCGGGCGGCGTCGAGCTGATCGAGATGCTCAACATCCTCGAAGGTTACGATCTCGGCCACCAGGACGACGGTCACGCGGCGCATCTCATGGTCGAGGCCATGAAGCGCGCCTATGCCGATCGCGCGCTCTTCCTCGGCGATCCCGACAAGGTCAAGGCGCCGGTCGAAAAGCTGATCTCCAAGGACTACGCCGCCACCTGGCGCGCCACCATCGATCCGGAGCGCGCGACGCCGGCGAGCGCGATCCGCGCCGGCGGCACCGTTCAGCCCGAAGGCCGCAACACCACGCATTTTTCCGTGGTCGATCGCTTCGGCAACGCGGTGTCCAACACCTATACGCTCAATTTCAGCTACGGCGTCGGGCTGGTCGCCGAGGGCACCGGCATCATTCTCAACAACGAGCTCGACGATTTCGCCGTGAAGCCGGATGAGCCGAACGCCTACGGGCTCATCGGCTATGACGCCAATGCGCCGGGGCCGGGCAAGCGGCCGCTGTCGTCGATGACGCCGACCATCGTGCTCAAAGACGGCAAGCCGTTCCTGGTCACCGGCTCGCCGGGCGGCAGCCGCATCATCACCACGGTGCTGCAAGTGGTGGTCGACGTGATCGACCGCGGCATGGACATCGCCAGCGCGGTGTCGGCGCCCCGCCTGCACAATCAATGGCTGCCCGACCAGGTTTTCGTCGAGCCCGGGGTTTCGCCAGATGTCATCGCGGCGCTGCAAGCGCGCGGCGACAAGGTGGTGCCGACACGGCCGTTCACCTCAGCCACTTCCATTTTGATCACGCCGGATGATTTCATCGGCGCCGCCGACCCGCGTACCCACGGCGCGCTCGCGGTCGGGTATTAATATACTTCGTCATTCCGGCCGAGTCGCGTAAGCGGCGAGAGCCGGAATCCATAACCACAGGTCAGCGAATATGGATTCCGGGTTCGCGGGCAAGAGCCCGCGCCCCGGAATGACGCATCACTTCGGCTCCAGCCCGGCCGCCTTGGCGACCTTGGCCCATTTGTCGATCTCGCTCTTCAGATGCGCGCCGAGCTGCTCCGGCGAGCCGCCGACCAGGCGGAAGCCGAGCTTTGTCGCGCGCTCCCTCATGTCGGTGTCGGCGAGGATTGTGTTGGTATCGGCATTGATCTTGACAATGACGTCGCGCGGCGTGCCGGCCGGCGCGAACAGCGCGTACCAGCTGGTGTCGTTGCCATAGGCGACGCCGAGCTCGTCGAAGGTCGGCACGTCGGGCAGCAGCGCGGCGCGCGTCGGCCCGGACACCGCGAGCGCGCGCAGCTTGCCGGCCTGGATGTGACCGATCGCGCCGCCAAGCGTCGTGAGCCACACCGAAATCCGCCCCGCCGAGACGTCGGTGACGGCTTGGCTGAAGGAATTATACGGCACGTGCTGCAAGGCGATGCCTGTGACTTCGCTGAACAGCGTCGAGGCGAGCTGGCCGCTCGAGCCGATGCCGAGCGACGCGTAAGTCAGCTCGTCCGGATGCGTCTTGGCATAATCGACGAGCTCCTTGACCGAATGGAACGGCGAGCTCAGCGGCACCATCAAGGCGTCCTGGCCGGTCGCCACCAGGATCACCGGAGCAAAACTTTTGACCGGGTCAAAATTCGCCGAAGGCGCGATGGTCACGTTCGCCGCCATGAATTGGCCGCCGAAGCTCATGGTGTAGCCGTCCGGTGCGGCCTGCGCCGCCACCGATGAGCCGACGGTGCCGCCGGCACCGGCGCGGTTCTCGATGAAGACCGACTGCCCCCACAGCGTGGCGAGTTTTTCGGCCAGGATGCGGCCGAGCGTGTCGATCGAGCCGCCGGGCGGGAACGGAATGATCAGCCGGACCGCATGATCCGGGTAAGTCTGTGCCCGCGCTTGCGTCACCAGCGCAGCGATCAGCGTCAAGAGCAACGCGGCCACGCGCTTGTGCGAATTCACTACACTCCCCCGTTTACGGACCTCATTGCCGCGCATTCTTCACCGTCGACGCCAAGGCGACAATGGCGATGGCGCACAGCGCGACCGGCGCGAAGCTCGTGATCGGCATGGCCGTTAGATCCCGCAGCAAAGCCGCCGCCGACGCATGGCGCAACTGTGGCTGATGATGAACATGCCGGCCGAGGTGCGGCGCACGACAAAATCAAGAATCAGCCCCCTGGCGTAAAGCATTGATGAGACGTGGTTTTCTTCCCCTATCGTGGTCTCTCTTGACATTTAAGACGACCGGTCATATTAAAGGGTCATGCCAAAGCAAGACACCAAGGAAAAACTCATCCAGGCGGGGCTGAAGACCCTGCTCGAGAAGGGATTCAATGGCGTCGGCGTACAGGAAATCACCGAAGTCGCGGGCGTACCAAAGGGCTCGTTCTACAATCATTTCGAAAGCAAAGACTCGCTTGGCGTGGAAATCGTCGAGCGTTACGGAGTGGGGAGTACGCGGCGTGCGGTGCTGACCGACAAGACCGTCCGCCCGCTTGAGCGTCTGCGAACACATTTTGCCGCGTTGAACGACATGTTCATCGCCTCGAAGTTTACGCGCGGCTGTCTGTTGGGCAATTTCAGCGCTGAACTGGCGAACCAAAGTCCGGCTGTTCGCGACAGCCTGGCACAACTCTTCAAAACGTGGACGAAAGATCTGGAAGTCGCAATCTCAGACGCTCAGGCCGAAGGATCAATCGGTTCTAAAGCGCGCCCCGGCGATCTCGCGGCGTTCCTTCTGGACGCCTATGAGGGGACGCTGTTACGCGCTCGCGTGGAGCGAAGCCGCGCTCCCTTCGACAGGTTCATGAAGTTCGCTTTCGAGCAAATTCTGGTCTGACTGAAACTGCACGAGGATGAACGCATTCTTTTGCTTCATCGTTAAGATGACCGACCATCTTAAGCCCGGCTGAACAGGAATAAGGAGCTGGCCATGAACACTCACACCACCGTCCACCATCCGATGCGCCTACTGCTTTGCATGGCGCTCGGAACCTTCGCCGTCGGGACCGAAGGCTTCATGATTGCACCGCTGTTGCCGCAGCTGGCATCCGACCTGTCGCACAGCATCGTGGCGGTTGGGCAATTGATAACAGTGTTCACGCTGTCCTACGCCTTCAGTTCGCCGATCCTCACCGCGCTGACAGGTGGCATCAGCCGGCGAAATCTTCTGATCGCCGCAATGGCCGGGTTCACCATGGCCAACGTGGTTGCCGCATGCGCGCCCAATTACTGGACGCTCATGTTCGCGCGGGTTCTGCTGGCGCTGCTTGCCGGACTTTATGTGCCGAATGCCAACGCCTTGGCGGGCGCGATTGTGGCGCCCGAGCACCGGGGCAGGGCCTTGGCCATCGTCACTGGCGGGACGTCCGTGGCCGTCGCATTGGGCGTGCCGCTGAGCGCATTGGTCGGCCATGGCTTCGGATGGCGCGTGACCTTCGCCAGCGTAGGCGCCTTGGCATTGCTTGCCACCGTAGGCCTTGCGGTTTCCTTGGCGCGTGACGTCGGCGCAAATCTGCCGGTGGCGCGTCTGGGCGAGCGGCTCGCCGTGTTGCGGCAGAAGCCCGTGTTGCTAGCCTTGCTGGTTACGCTGCTGTCGGCGACCGGCGCCTACACCGTCTACACATATCTCTCGGTATTCCTTGCGCAGGCGGTCGGAATCAGTGGCGCCCATGTGGGACTGGTTCTGTTCGCATGGGGCATATCTGCGGCGATTGGCGTCACCGCCGGCGGCACGCTGACCGACCGCCTCGGATCAAAGCGCGTGATCATCACGAGCCTGTCGCTACTTGCCTTGGCATTCGTGACCATGTCGGCCAGCGCCTATGGGCTTTCACCCGCCGACGCGCGCGTGCCCGTTCTGACTGCAATTGTCGTGTGGGGCTTGGCCGCATGGTCATTCTTCCCGGCGCAGCAGACGAGCCTCATCGGCCTCGCCGGTGTCAAGCTCGCTTCGGTCGTGCTGTCGCTCAATGCGTCGTTCATGTTCGGCGGTTTCGCTCTCGGTGCGGCGTTCGGGTCCGCGACCGTCGCCCATGGCTCGCCTGAGGCGCTTGGTCTTGTCGGCGCGGCTTGCGTTTCGACGTCGCTGCTGATCGTTGTGCTGACGACATGCGCAAAGAAATCGGCGCCAAGCGTCGCCCAGCTTTTGGGTGAGACTCTCCCGGTTTCGGTCGTCATTGCCGCGCATTCTTCACCGTCGACGCCAAGGCGACAATGACGATGGCGCCGAGCGCGACCGGCGCGAAGCTCGCGACCGGCCTGCCGGTGAGATCCCAGAGCCAGCCGCCGACGATCGACAGCAGCATGGCGCAACTGTAACTGATGGTGAACATGCCGGCCGAGGTGCGGTGCACATCGTCGGACGCGCTCAGCATCGACGGCAGCGCCAGCGCCAGGATCAAAGTCAGCGCATCGGTGAAGCCGAGCAAGCCGGCGAAGACCACGATCCCCACGCCGTGCGACGTCACCAGGCCGATCACCGCGGCGAGCGACGCCAGCCCGCTCGCCGCATAGGCCCACGGCCGCGTCACCAGCGATCCCGCCAAACCAAGCATCAAAAACGCCGCCGGCAATTGGCCGACATTGAGCGCCGTGAGCGCGGCGCCGACCAGGTCGGGACGGCCTTGGGCGATCACATAGTCGGGCAGGAACGCGTTGCTGACGAAATAGATTGCGTTGACGCTGCCGAGGATCAGCCCGAGCTGCCAGATCAACGGCCGCCGCCAATCGGGCCACCACCGCGTGTTGACCGCGGGCGCGGCATTTTTGCTGCCATCGAGTCGTTTCGCGTACATCGCAACGATGACCGCAGTCAGCAAAACCGGAATCGTCCAGATCACGAAACTCAAACGCCAACTGCCATCGACCACGGGAAGCACCAGCGGAATAGTCAGCGCCGCGGGCAAAATTTCGCCGATGAGAAGTCCGGTCGTGTAGACTGCCGTCGCGAAACCGATGCGCGCCGGAAACCAGGCCCGCACCAGCGGCGGCAATATCGGCTGCATGATCGCGACGCCGGCCGCCATGACGACGGTGGACGCAAACAGAAACGCCGCCTCCGGCACAGCGCCGCGTGCCGCGCCGCCGAGCGCGGTGAGCAACAGTCCGACCAGCAAAGCCGGGATGAGGCCGAACCGCGCGATCAACAGCGAGCCCGGCACCGCCGCGATCGCAAACAGCATCGGCGGCAGGCTCGACAGCCAGCCGATCTGCGTCTCCGACAGATGCAGGTCGGCGTGCAAAAGCGGAATGACCGGCGGCGTCGCCAGCACGGTGATCCGCAGACATGCGCCGGCGAGCCAGAGCAGGAGGAGGGGGAGCAGGGGCGGGCTGATGATAGCTCTCTTTATTTTTGGCGCCTTGTCGGCACCGTCATCCTTGGGCGGAGGCGAATTTAACCGATCGAATAGGGACAGGCTCGGCGAAAACCGCAAATCAGTCATCTTTGGAAGTAGCGCGGCCCACTGGCCACAATACCGACGAAATACGGTTGGGTCTCGAAATGACGCCTGGCGGCCGGGTTCACTCCTGCAGCGAGGTTTAGTACGCTTTGAAGTGGCATGGCCTTCGACGTATTCATCAGTTATCCGCATCAGGAAAAGGCGATGGCGGATGCCACGTGCGCGAAGCTTGAAGCGGAAGGCATCCGGTGCTGGTTAGCCCCGCGAGATATTGCGCCTAGTGCGGACTGGGCGGCGTCCATCGTCGACGCGATAGACAGCTGCCGCGTCATGGTTCTCATTTTTTCGGCACATACAAACCGATCGAGGCAAGTCAGCCGCGAGGTGCAACAAGCGTTCGACGGCGAAAAGCCCGTTGTTCCGTTTCGAATCGAGGACGTCACTCCGGAAAAGTCGCTGCGATATTACATGGGCTCGGTGCACTGGCTCGATGCGCTCACGCCACCGGCTGAGCAACACCTTCAACGACTCGCCTCCGCGGTGCAGGCGTTGTTGAACGCAAGACAGCCCGAGGCCGATGCTCAGACGGACCGCATGCCGCGCGAGGCGCAAACGCGCCGAGCGGCAGAGCAGGAGCCGCCGCGCGTGGAAGAGAGGCGGCGTGCAGCAAGGGCGGACGCCGAGCTAACGAGCGCTAAAGTGGAGTCTATCTCGCGGCCGGCGGCGCGATGGATCTGGAAGGCGGTCGTAATTTCCGGACTATTTGTTATGTCGTTAGGCGCGATTTCTTACTATGTCTGGCGGTCTCAATTTACGTCAACAAAGGCATACTCGATCGTCGGAAATTTCGCGTGCTTTGGTGGAGCGGAGTATCCCAACAGCTGGCGCGAGGAAGCACCACTTTGTACTCCGTACGGATGCAATTTCGGAAAGATGTCTCAAGACGCCTGCCTAACTCTCGGAGCCAAGAAACAATCGGAAACCGTCATTCACGGCAACGTGGGCACAAGCCGGGCTAATGAATGTTGGCTGCAGCATTCCTGTGGGGATCTGCGGCCGCACGGCGAATTCACGCTGTTTCGGATGTGATTCCTTGGAATAACATCAAGGCTTGGTTCTTGGAGCGGGCGAAGGGATTCGAACCCTCGACCCCAACCTTGGCAAGGTTGTGCTCTACCCCTGAGCTACACCCGCATCCGAGAAGGGTAATCCGGCAAACCGGGCCATAGACCCGCGCCGCAGCCTTGCTATGCCAAAGAGCGGCCGGCTTGGCAACCATTGCCGGGGCGGCCTATGAAACTGTTAATGCCTGCCACGCCGGACGACCTTTTCGCCTACCTGGATACGCTCGGTATCGCCCACAAGACCGTCACCCATCCGGCGGTCTTCACCGTCGATGAGGGCCGTGAGCTGCGCGGCACGATTGCCGGCGGGCACACCAAGAACCTGTTCCTGCGCGACAAAAAGGGCGCGGCGTTCCTGCTCGTGGCGCTCGAAAACGCGGTGATCGAATTGAAATCGCTGCACCGGCTGCTCGGCGCATCGGGGCGGTTCTCGTTTGGCTCGGCCGAGCTTATGCGTGAACTGCTCGGCGTCGAACCCGGCTCGGTGACCCCGTTTGCCGCCATCAACGACACGGCCGGCCGCGTCACGGTGGTGCTCGACGCCGCCATGATGGCGCACGAGGTGCTCAACTTTCATCCCCTGGTGAATACCGGGACGACGACGATTTCGCGCGACGGGTTGCTCAAGTTCCTGCAAGCCACGGGTCATGTGCCGCGGATCGAGGCTGTCTCGGGCCAGCCGGCATGAAACCGGACATGAAACCGCGATTGCATTTGCCCGCCGTCTCACCATTTAATCGGGTGAACAGGGGGGTCTAGGGCTAGGAAAACATGCTGCAGGAAGCTGGAACCATTACGGCGGATGCCGTCGTCAAGGACACGACGACACAGGCCTTCGTCAAAGACGTCATCGAGGAATCCAAGCGCCAGCCGGTGCTGGTGGATTTCTGGGCGCCCTGGTGCGGGCCGTGCAAGCAGCTCACCCCGATCCTGGAGAAGGCCGTCAAGGCCGCCAAGGGCAAGGTCAAGCTCGTCAAGATGAACATCGACGACCATCCGGCGATCCCCGGCCAGATGGGCATCCAATCGATCCCGGCGGTCATCGCCTTCGTCAACGGCCAGCCGGCCGACGGCTTTATGGGGGCGCTGCCGGAAAGCCAGGTCGTCGCGTTCCTGGAGCGGCTGACCAAGGATCGCATCGGCGGTGAGGCCCAGGATTTGCTGAAAGCCGCCGACGCGGCGCTCGCCGAAGGCGACGCGGCTGGTGCGGCGCAGATGTATGCGGACGTACTCGCCGAGGATAATACCAGCGTACCGGCGCTCGGCGGTCTGGCGCGCGCCTATGTGGAGACTGGCGCGCTCGATCAGGCGCGGCAGACGCTCGCCATGGTGCCGGAGGCCAAGCAGAATGACGCCGCGGTCGCCGCGGCCCGCGCCGCGCTCGAGCTTGCCGAGCAGGCCAAGACGCTCGGGCCGATCAGCGAGCTCGAACAGAAGGTCGCCGCCAATCCGCTCGACCATCAGGCGCGCTTCGATCTGGCGCTGGCGCTCAACGGCAAGGGCCAACGCGCCGACGCGCTCGAACACCTGATCGCCATCGTCAAGCGCGACCGCAAATGGAACGACGACGGCGCCCGCAAGCAGCTCGTCCAGTTTTTCGATGCATGGGGTCCGACCGACGAAGCCACCATCGACGGGCGCAAGCGGCTGTCCTCGATCCTCTTTGCCTAGAGCATGATCCGGAAAAGTGGACGCCGGTTTTCCGAAAAGATCATGCTCCACTAAAATGCTAGAGTGCAAATCGCTTCAATCTGAAGCGATTTCGCTCTAGCGCTCATTGCGCTTCGGCGCCGTCGCGGAGTGGAGTGCGACATGCCGATGAATACGGCTTACAGGGGGCCTGAGGCCGTCCCCGACGTGATCCCGGTGTTTCCGTTGCCGGGCGCCTTGCTGTTGCCGCGCGGGCAGATGCCGCTCAATATTTTCGAGCCGCGCTATCTGGCGATGGTCGATGACGCGCTGCGGTCCGGGCATCGCCTGATCGGCATGATCCAGCCCGATCCCGCCCATCCCGGAGCGGATCCGGACAAGCCGCATCTGTTTCAGGTCGGTTGCGTCGGCCGCATGACGCAGTTTGCCGAAAGCGGCGACGGCCGCTACCTGATCCAGCTCACCGGCGTCGCGCGCTTCCGCATCGCGGAGGAACTCTCCGTCACCACGGCGTACCGGCAGTGCAAAGTGACCTATCAGCCCTTCATCGACGATTTCACCCCGCGCATGGGCGAGGACGAGGTCGATCGCAAGTCGCTGCTGCGCGCGCTGACGTCTTTCCTCAAGGCCAACAACCTCAAGGCCGATTGGGAAGGGATCGAGAATGCGCCCAACGAGGCGCTGGTCAATGCGCTGGCGATGATGTCGCCCTATGACGCCGCCGAGAAGCAGGCCATGCTTGAGGCGCCGGACCTGAAGACCCGCGCCGAAATTTTGGTCGCGGTCACCGAGATTGAGCTCGCCAAGAGCAAGACTTCGGGCGAGACACCACTGCAGTAGCTCGTCATTGCGAGGAGCGAAGCGACGAAACAATCCAGTACGGCGCCGCAGAACTGGATTGCTTCGCTTCGCTCGCAATGACGGACGTGATAGGTTCGCCGGTAAATTGGAGATCATTGATGTCCACGCCGCCCGCCGATTCCGTCGATCCGAAGCTTTTGGAAATCCTGGTCTGTCCGCTGACCAAGTGTCCACTGGAATACGACGCCGAGAAGCAGGAGCTGATCTCGCGCGCGGCCAAGCTTGCTTACCCGATCCGCGACGGCATCCCGATCATGCTGCCGGAGGAAGCGCGGCGGTTGGATTGACCTCCGTGTCATCGTCCGCGAAGGCGGACGATCCAGTAAACACGGACATTGCGTTCCGCCCCCATCGCGGCGTTTACTGGATGCCCCGCCTTCGCGGGGCATCCAGTAAACGGGAGAAAAAACGTGATCAAAATCTGGGGCCGGAACACCTCGTCGAACGTGCAGAAGGTAATGTGGGCGGTCGGCGAAATGGGCCTGCCGCACGAGCGCATCGATATCGGCGGACCGTTCGGCAAGAATCGCGAGGCGGCCTATCTGGCGATGAACCCGAACGGGCTGGTGCCGACGCTGGAAGAGGAAGACGGCTTCCTGCTGTGGGAATCGAACTCGATCGTGCGCTATCTCGCCGCCAAGCATAAAGCGATGGTGCTCGAACCGGCCGATCTGCGCACGCGGGCCAATGCGAGCAAATGGATGGACTGGCAATTGTCCGTTGCCGGGCCGGCGATCACGCCGGTCTTTTGGGGCCTGATCCGCACAGCGCCGGAAAAACGCGATCACGCAGCGATCGAGGCCGGCAAAAAGAATACGACGACCGCCATGGTCATGGTGGACGAACAGCTGGCGAAAACCGCGTATCTCGCCGGCGATGCGTTTTCCTACGGCGACATTCCGGTCGGCATCATGGCCTACCGTTACCGGCAGCTGGTGCCGGAACGTCCGCCGCTGAAAAACTTCGAGCGCTGGTACGCCGCGATCTCGTCGCGGCAGGCGTTCAAGGATCAGGTCGGTGCGGTGGCGCTGACGTAGCGGTCATGCCCGGGCCAAGCGCCGGATGAATTGCGTCGCTATGCCACCTGTGACAGAACGATGTGACATTACAACCTCTATTCGCCCGGTCATTCGCGGGGAGGTGTCATGAAGACGGTTGAAAATCTGGCGTTCAAGGGCGGTGGCGTGTTGGGCGCCGCGTATGCGGGTGTTTATCGAGCGCTTCAGGAAGTGAAACTTCTGGGAAGCGACAGAACAGTGCCGCTGTCCGAAATTGCGAACCCCCTATCCGTCACCGTCTACGGAAACGTCAAACGGGTGGCCGGCACGTCGGCCGGCGCGATCTTCGCCACCATGGTCGCACTCGGGCTCACCTATCAGGAGACCGAAGCGGTTCTGAACAGCGTAAATTTCCAGGATTTCGTGGATTTCGACGAAAACTTCGCAGAGGACGGCGGGTTTCTCAAGGGCGAAAAATTCCTCAAGTGGATGACGGAGTTCGTATATAAATATTTCGGCGCGCTCATCGGCGAGGATGATCCCACATTTGGCGATCTCGCGGCCGCCATTGCCGACACAAAAAAATATCCGCCGCTCCTGTTCAAGGATCTGCACGTCTTTTCGCACCAAGACTGGCCCGGCCGGACCGTCGAATTCTGCGCCCAGTCCACGCCGGACGTGCCGATCGCCCGGGCGGTGCGGGCGTCCATGTCGATCCCGTTCATATTCAAGCCGTGGACTTTCGCAGGCGACCTCGGCAAACGTTATCCGGGCCTGTTTTTCGACGGCGGCACCGCTTTCAATTACCCCGTTTCGGCGTTCGACTCGGGCGAAGCCGACAGGAAGACGCTCGGTTTCTATCTGTCGGAGACGTCCTTCGATCAACAGGGGCTGTTCCCCGAATTGCTCGCGCATGCGGCAATGAAGACGCTCGATCTGAGTGCCGGCGAAGCGTCGTTCGTCGAAGCGATCATGGAATGGGCGAAGCAGGCTTACCAACGCGGCTACATCGATCTCCCCGATCAGGCGGATTTTATCAAAGGTCCGCTCATCGGTGCCGGCGGTGCAAAGTCCGACCTTGTGTCTGCGCAGAAGGTGCTCGCGGCAGTGTCTGATGCGCAGCAAGCGATGAAGAAGCCTGGCGGCAAGCGCGCCGACGCGGTCGCCCTTTTCAAGAACAGGAACCTCATCAATCAGGAAGAGTACGATTTCCTTACGGCAATTGACAATTGGTACGGCGCCATCAGCGCCGTGCAAAATACTCCTACCAATATGGTGTTCGACCGGGACGCGTCGCGCAGCATCTTCGTCGACACGCTCGGCTACCTGTACTTCGATTTCTGGCTGCCGGATTGCGACACGGCGAACCTGATCGATTCCGGCTACGCCTGCACACGCTCATATTTGAGCTTGATCATGTACAGCTGACGGCGGAGTAGCCGCAATCCACGCTCGCTAAATCGTCACTCCGCCGCCGCGCGCGCGCCGGCCGAGTGCGCCGAGACGATATAATCCATCGCCGCCTGCACGCCGCCCTTCTTGTGCGGGATGCCGGCAAGGCCAAGCGCCATCTCGGTCATGGCGAGAACGCCCATCAGCCAGCCGTCGTTGATGTCGCCGAGATGGCCGATACGGAAATAGCGTTTCGCGTAAGGCCCGAAGCTCGCGCCGTAGGAAATATTGAACGTCTCGAGCGCGAGATTGCGGAACGCGTCGGCGTCGTGGCCCTCCGGCAGCAGCACCGCCGTGATGGTCGGCGAATAATATTTCGGTTCGCGGCACAGGATTTCGAGGCCCCAGGTCCGCACCGCGCGCCGCGTCGCTTCGCCGAACCGGGCGTGACGCGTGAACACGTTGTCGAGGCCTTCCTCGTGCAGCATGTCGATCGACACGGCGAGGCCTTGCAGCATCTGCGTCGCCGGCGTGTAGGGAAAGAGGCCGATCTTGTTCATGGTCAGCATGTCGTCCCACGCCCAGAACGACTTGGTCAGCTTCGACGTCTTGGTTGCCGCCAGCGCCTTGTCGCTGATGGCGTTGAACGACATGCCGGGCGGCAGCATCAAGCCTTTCTGCGCACCGCCGATGGTGACGTCGACGCCCCATTCGTCGTGGCGGTAATCGGCCGAGGCCAGCGAAGAGATGGTGTCGACCATCAGCAGCGCCGGATGGCCGGCGGCATTGATCGCCTTGCGGATCGGCTCGATCGGCGACAGGCAACCGGTTGCGGTCTCGTTGTGCAACACGCAGACCGCCTTGATCTCGTGCGCTTTGTCCTTGCGCAGGTGCTCCTCGATCTTGGCCGGGTCGGCGCCGGTGCGCCAATCGCTTTTGATGAACTCGGGCTTCAACCCGAGCTTTTCCGCCATCACCTTCCACAGCGTCGAGAACTGGCCGGTCTCGAACATCAGTACGCGGTCGCCGGGCGAGAGCGTATTGACCAGCGCCGCTTCCCACGCGCCGGTGCCGGTCGCGGTGTAGATGATGACCGGATTGGTGGTCTTGAAAATCGTCTTGATGCCGTCGAGGCAGCGCTTGCCGAGCTTGGCGAATTCCGGCCCGCGGTGGTCGATGAGCGGCGTATCCATCGCCCGCAATACACGGTCGGGCAGCGGCGTCGGGCCCGGAATCTGCAGGAAATGACGCCCGGCGGCGCGCGAAGTATTCTGCGGCATTATCGGCACTCCTTCGGACTATTTACGTGCCACGGCGGCGCATGTCCGAGGGCGCGCGCGGCTTGTGGGGTTGAATAGCGAATGCGACATTCGGGTCAAGCCCGGAATTGTCATGCCCCGCGAAAGCGGGGCACCCAGTACACGCAAGCCCCAAAATTAAGGCATAAGTGTCAGTGAATACTGGGTCATCCGCCTTCGCGGATGATGACGGTAGGGTGGGCGCGGAGGATAATTTGCCGATACGGCTGCTGCCCGGCTTGGAACGCCGCCTCAAGGCCCAGCAGGTGGGCGAGGTGCGTTTCGACGCCTTCACCCGTGGGCGCTATGCCACCGATGCCTCGCACTACCAGATCATGCCGCTCGGCGTGGTGACGCCGCGCACCATGGACGAAGCCGAACGGGCGATCGGGATCTGCCGCGCCGAAGGGGTGCCGGTGACGGCGCGCGGCGGCGGCACCTCGCAAGCCGGGCAGACGGTCAACCATGGGCTGGTGGTCGATTGCTCGCCCAATCTCGACCGCGTGCTCGATCTCGACGTCGCCGGCCGGCGCTGCACGGTCGAGCCGGGCATCGTGCTCGACGAGCTCAATCGCAAGCTGAAATCGTCCGGGCTGTGGTTCCCGGTCGATATCTCGACCGCGTCGCGCGCCACCATCGGCGGCATGGTCGGCAACAATTCCTGCGGCGCGCGCTCGCTGCGTTACGGCAATACACGGGAGAACGTTCTTTCGATCGACGCCATGCTGGCCGACGGCACGCGCGCGCATTTCGGCCGCATCGGCGACTCTGGCGTCAACGTGCCGCCGGATCTGGTGCGCGACCTGCTCGCCATCGCTGCGCGCGAGGCCGGCGAGATCGAGCGGCGTTTTCCAAAAGTGCAGCGCCGCGTCGGCGGCTATAATCTCGATGCGCTGGTGCCGGGCCGCAACGATATCAATCTGGCACACCTCCTTGTGGGCTCCGAGGGCACGCTGGCGTTCTCGACCAAGGTCGAACTGAAGCTCTCGCCGCTGCTCGGCCGCCGCGCGGTGGGCGCCTGCCATTTCGGCAGCTTCCACGAAGCGATGAAGGCGGCGCAGCATATCGTCGCGCTCGGCCCGATCGCGGTCGAGTTGATAGACCGCACCATGCTGGGGCTGGCGGCCGACATTGCCATGTTCAAGCCGACGGTCACTGCGTTTCTGCGCGGCGATCCGGAAGCAATTCTGTTCGTCGAGTTCGCTGAGGAAGACTGGGATGAAAATTTGCGCCGGCTAAAACGGCTCGGCGAATTGCTCGGCGATCTCGGCATCGCCTGGGACCATAGCGGCGCCAAACGGGGCGGCGTCGTCGAGGTGCTCGATCCAAAACTGCAGGCCGGCATCACCGAAGTGCGCACCGCAGGCCTCAACATCATGATGTCGATGAAGGAGGCCGGCAAACCGGTCTCGTTCGTCGAGGATTGCGCGGTGCCGCTCGAGCATCTCGCCGATTACACGGCGCGGCTCACGGAGGTTTTCGAAAAGAACGGCACCCGCGGCACCTGGTATGCGCACGCCGCCGTCGGCTGCCTGCATGTGCGCCCGGTGCTCAACCTGCGGCTCGACAAGGACGTGCGCGCCATGCGCGCCATCGCCGAAGACGCTTTCGCCATGGTGCGCGAATACAAGGGCTCGCATTCCGGCGAGCACGGCGATGGCATCGTGCGCTCGGAATTCCACGAGGTGATGTTCGGCGCCGAGCTGGTGCACGCTTTCGAGGAAGTGAAAGACCGTTTCGATCCGCGCGGTCTGTACAATCCCGGCAAGATCGTGCGGGCGCCGAAATTCGACGATCGCGGCAATTTTCGCTACGGCCCGGACTATCGCGCCGAGGCCATCGCCAGCGCGCTCGACTGGTCGGCCTATTCGGGTGCCGGCGGCGGTTTCCAGGGCGCGGTCGAGATGTGCAACAACAACGGCGCCTGCCGCGCGCTCTCGGGCGGCGTCATGTGCCCGAGCTACCGCGTCACCCGCGACGAGCGCGACGTCACCCGCGGCCGCGCCAACACGCTCCGCCTTGCCATCACCGGCCAGCTCGGCCCGGACGCGCTCACGTCCGATGCCATGGCGGAGACGCTGAAGCTTTGCGTCTCGTGCAAGGCGTGCCGGCGCGAATGCCCGACCGGCGTCGACATGGCGCGCATGAAGATCGAGGTGTTGCGCACGCGGAGCGAAAAATTCGGCATGTCGCTGCACGACCGCCTGGTCGGCTATCTGCCGCGCTACGCGCCTACGGCGGCAAAGCTGTCCTGGCTGCTCAATTTGCGCGACGTGATTCCGGGCGCGAGCCAATTGTCGGAAGCCATCGCCGGCTTCAGCGCGCAGCGCAGCCTGCCGAAGTGGCGCTCGGATTGGTTCGACGAAACCAGGTCGTCGGCAAACGGGCAGGGCACAGGCCGAGACGTCGTCCTGTTCGCCGACACCTTCAATCGCTATTTCGAGCGTGAAAATATCGACGCCGCGCTCGCGGTGCTCACCGCTGCCGGATATCGCGTCACGGTCGCAAAGCCTGCCGACGGCTCACGCCCGCTCTGCTGTGGCCGCACTTTTCTCTCTGTCGGCAAGGTGGCTGAGGCGCGCCAGGAAATGGAACGCACGCTCGCCGCGCTGGCGCCGTTCGCCGCGGGTGATACGCCGATCATCGGATTGGAGCCGAGCTGCCTGTTCAGCTTCCGCGACGAAATACCCGCTCTGCTGAAAAGCGAAACGGCGCGCCAAGTCGCGAGCCGTGCGCTGCTGTTCGAGGAATTTTTGGCGCGCGAGGCGGCTGCGGGCAAGCTCAACCTGCCGCTGGCGCCGACGAAAAAGCGGGCACTCCTGCACGGCCATTGCCATCAGAAATCGTTCGACACCATGGCCGCGGTGACGGCGGCGCTAAAACTCATTCCCGATCTCGACGTCGAGCCCATCGAATCGAGTTGCTGCGGCATGGCCGGCGCCTTCGGCTATCACGCCGACACGATCGACGTGTCGCGCGCCATGGGCGAGCTGTCGCTGCTGCCCGCCGTGCGCAAAGCGCCCGCGGACACCGTCATCGTCGCCGACGGTACGTCGTGTCGGCATCAGATCAAGGATGGCGCCAAGCGAGAGGCGCTCCACGTCGCGCGCGTGTTGGCGATGAGTCTCAGATAAGTCTCGCAGACTTACGAGACCGCAATGGCCGGGCTCTCGGTCGCGCGGTGCGGCTTTGTACAATGTCGATCGAGCGCATCGCTCATGTCCCGGGCAAGACCCTGATCATGCGGATGCTCCCGCATCATCGTGAAGTGGTCGCCGGTCACTTGGACGATGTCCAACCCTTTGCCGAACAGGTCGGCCCAACCCAGGCTGTAATCCACTTTCACCATCGGGCAGTCTTCCGCCCGGTCCGCTCGAAACAGAACGCCGCGGCAGTCCAGGCGGCGCAGCCGGTAGGAGCGCAGCGAATTGTCGTAGAGCCGCTCGATCAGCGGCCAATGCATCGGGCGGCCAAGCGTATCGAGCTTCGTGGTCAGCTCGCCCGGATCGCGCCAAACGCACTCGACGAAGCGGCGCTTGAGGAATCGTCCGGCCACCGCGAGCGTCCAGCGCACGATCGACAGCGAAACGGCGACGCGGGACGCGATCGATGTGGCACGTTCGCTCGCGCCCGGCATCCAGGTGTCCCGCAGATTCTTCCAGGCGATCTTGTGCGGGAGCGGATACTCGGCCGGCGCATCCAACAGCATCACCAGGTCGACCTGGCCGCCTGTTTCCAGGAGTTGATGCGCGATCTCGAACGCCATCGACGCGTGGAACGAATATCCGACGAGCACGCATGGCGTGGAACCGGCGTGCGCCCGCAAAGCCGTCACATAGGGCACCACCATGTCCTCCAGGACCGGCGTGGCGTCGGTGTCGTTTCTGGCCGCGGCATCATGCCACGCCGCCGGCCAGGCGATCTCGGCGGCAAAGATCGAATGCTGCGGCGGCATCATTTGCGCGGTATTGAGCTCGTACAGGCCGGCGCCGATGAAATACACCGGCGTCTCGGACGTGCCCTGCCGCAGCTGCACGACCGTGGGGCGGTGCCGCAGCGGCAGCGGCGCGCGCTTGCCGAGGTGCTTGGCGGCGCCGAGGATGCCGTTCCACACCACGGCGCGGGCTTCGGCGGTCGATGCCAGCGATGAGCTCTTCAGCGGAGAATCTTGCATTTTTTCGCGCGGCTTCGTGGCAGGCTCACGGAACTGGGCAGACGCATCGCGAACATTTTGCCCGTCCGGATATAGTGGGACCGATGACCCGGGCAAGTTCGCCCCGGGATTATGGTCAATACACCGCCTACCCTTAACTCCCGGCTTCCAGCGCGCTTTCGTGCCAGCGGCGCAGCGCAATATGATTAACGAATGCCAACAGGTAGAAAATCACGATGCCGGCGATGGATAGCAGCACCAGCGCCGCAAACATGCGCGGAATATTGAGGCGGTAACCCGACTCGACGATGCGATAGGCGAGGCCGGAGCCGGCACCGGCGGAGCCGGCGGCGATCTCGGCGACCACGGCGCCGATCAGCGACAGCCCGCCGGCAATGCGCAGCCCGCCGAGGATGTAGGGCAGCGCCGACGGCAGCTTCAGGTTCCAAAGCACCTGGCGGCGCGAGGCGCCATAGAGCGCGAACAGCTCGGCAAGATTGCGGTCGATGGAATTGAGCCCGAGCGTGGTGTTGGCCAGCACCGGAAAGAACGCCACGATCCAGGCGCAGGCCAGCACCGCTAACGGCTGCGGCAGGTAGATCAACAACAGCGGCGCGACGGCGACGATCGGCGTCACCTGCAGGATCACCGCGAAGGGATAGAACGAATATTCGAGGAGCCGCGACAGGTTGAACAGCACGGCAAGTCCGACGCCGCCGATCGCCGCCAGCAAAAAACCCTGCAGCGTGGTGATGAGCGTGACCAGGAGCGATTGCGTCAGCAGCACCCTGTCGGCGATGAATGTTTTAAGGATGAGGCTCGGTGCCGGCAGCACGTAAGGCGGAATATTTGCCAGTCGCACCACCAATTCCCAGGCGGCGACGCTGAGCGCCAGCACGATGACCGGCAGCACGACGCGCAGCGCGCGATCGCAGCGTTCCTGTGCGGTGCCGCGCTGAGTCATGGCTCGCCTCCCGCCGCCATGGCTTGCGCCAGTGCGTCCGAGGTGCGACGGCACAGCGCGGCATATTCGGCCGAGGTGCGGAATGCCTGGTCGCGCGGGTAGGGCGCGTCGATGGCAAGCTCGGTGAAGACGCGGCCCGGCCGTGCCGCCATCACCACGATGCGGCTCGACAGATAAACCGACTCGAAAACCGAATGGGTGACGAACACAATTGTGGTGCGCAGCGCCTGCCAGACCTGCAAGAGATCGTTGTTGAGCTTGAAGCGGGTGATTTCGTCCAGCGCCGCGAACGGCTCGTCCATCAACAGCAGCGCCGGCTCGGTGACGAGTGCACGCGCGATCGAGACCCGCATGCGCATGCCGCCGGATAATTCGCGCGGATAGGCGGCGGCGAATTTTTGCAAGCCGACACGATCGAGCGCGGCGGCGACGCGCTCCGATGCCTGCGCCGATGCGACGCCCTTGAGCTTGAGCGGCAGCAGCACGTTGTTGGACACGTTGGCCCACGGCATCAGTGTCGGCTCCTGGAACACAAAGCCTAATCGATTCTCGTTTTCGGTCTTGGCCGCGGCTGTCCATTCCACAGCGCCCTGGGTCGGCTCGGTCAGCCCGGCGATGATCCGCAACGCCGTCGATTTGCCGCAGCCCGATGGGCCGAGCAGCGACAGAAACTCGCCTTGGCGCACGTCGAGATCGAGACCGGCCAGCGCCACCGTGCCGCTCGGAAACGTCTTGCCGACGCCGCGTAGCGCAACGATGGGAGCGCCGGAATGATGGGAAGTCGCTGCCATTATCCTTGTCATGCCCCGCGAAGGCGGGGCACCCAGTAGCCTCCGCCACGGCAATTCATCTCAAACGCCAGTGTATACTGGATCATCCGCCTTCGCGGATGATGACAATAATGGGGATGATGACGGCAAGGGCTGTCATCTCGGCCGCAGATCGAGTCCGACCTTCTTGCCGACAAATTGCGGCGTGTAGGATTTGCGGTAATCAAGGTTGGCCTTGGTGACGCCTGAGCGCACCATCTTGTCGAAAAAATCCTTCATGCGCGCATCGGTCATCGCGCCGACGCCGAGCGTCGTGGCATCGCCGGAATCGACGATGCCGAATTCCTTCATCTTGGCGACGCAATAGGCCAACAGATCGTCGGTCATCTCCGGGTTCTGTTTCTTGATCATCGCATTGGCAGCCGCGTTGTCGTGGTAGATGTAATTGTACCAACCGACGATCGAGGCATCGATGAAGCGCTGCACCAGGTCGGGCGTCTTGTCGATCAGATCGCGGCGCGTCTCGATCAAGGTCGAATAGTCGGAAAAGCCCTGGTCGGCGAGCAGGAATACCTTCGGCGTGAATTTCGCCGCCTTGGCGATGGCGAACGGCTCCGAGGTCACATAGCCCTGCATCGCGCTCTTCGGATTGACGATGAAGGGCTGCGAATTCGAGGTGTAGGGCCGCACTTGCGAATCCTTGAAGCCGTAATCGGCCTTGAGCCATTGATAATAGGTCGCGACACCCTCCGCCGAGACGAACAGCGTCAGATTTTTCAAATCCTCGAATGTCTCGATGTTTTGATCGGGATGGGCGATGAAGACTTGCGGGTCTTTTTGGAACAGCGCGGCGACCTCGACCACCGGCACGTTCTGGGTGACGGCATCAAAACCTTGCAGCGAGTTGGCGCTGAGGAAGAAGTCGATCTTGCCGACCGGCAGCAGGATTTGATTGTTCGTGCTCGGGCCGCCCGGCACGATGGTGACGTCGAGGCCGTATTTCCGGTAGGTGCCGTCGGCCAGCGCCTGGTAGAAGCCGCCGTGCTCGCCCTCCGCCACCCAATTGGTGCCGAACGAGACCTTGTCGAGGGCCTGGCCTAAGGCCGGCGCCACCGCTGCGCTTGCACAAAGAACGAGCCCGGCTACCAGTGCCCGGCAGGTTTTTACCAATCGCATCGGTTGCTCCTTCTCGTTGGCGACGCGACAATAGAGCATGATGCCGCAAAGTGGGACCCCGATGACACTGCCCAAACGCAACTGGATGGATATGACCTGGCAGGACGTCGCCGGCGCCGGCGCCGACACCGCGCGCTGGATCGCCGTGCTGCCGCTGGCCGCGGTCGAGCAGCACGGACCGCATCTGCCGCTCGGCGTCGATACCTATATCGCCGAAGCCTATCTGGCGCGGGTCGAAAAAATCCTCCCCGCAGAACTGCCGGTGTCGTTCCTGCCGGTGCAGCGGATCGGCGTCTCCGCCGAGCATTTGTCTTTTCCCGGCACGCTGACGCTCGCGGCGACGACCGCGATCGCGGCCTGGACCGAGCTCGGCGAGAGCCTGGCGCGGGCGGGCGTGCGCAAGCTGGTCCTGATCACCAGCCACGGCGGCAATGTCGCGGCGATGGAAATCGTCGCCCGCGACCTGCGCACGCGGCTCGGCATGTTGGCGGTGACGGTGGGCTGGCATCGCTTCGGCTATCCGGACGGCACGTTCGGCGGTGAGGAGAAACGGCACGGCATCCACGCCGGCGACGTCGAGACCTCGCTGATGCTGGCGGCGCAGCCCGGCACCGTGCGCATGGACAAGGCGGCGAACGCGACGCCCGAGACCATCGCCATGGCGCGCGAGTTCAAATGGCTCGGCGCCTACCGGCCCGCCGGCTTTGCCTGGATGACGCAAGATCTCCACCCGAGCGGCGCGCTCGGCGACGCGACGCTGGCAACGGCGGAGAAGGGCGAGGCATCGCTCATGCAAGGCGCGCAGGCGTTCGTGGAGCTGCTTCGCGAGATCGATCGCTTCAATCTTTCTCGTTTACGGGAAGGGCCGCTGGCGGAGCCGAAGGGATTTTGAACTCGGCGGTCTTTGAAGTGCCCTCTCCCCTTGCGGGAGAGGGCTACGCGGCAGTTCAGCGACAAGATCGGGTGAGGGGTCGTGCCGGAAACCCCTCACCCAACCGAGT
>JBAUYI010000151.1:0-4290 GCA_049584715.1 Xanthobacteraceae bacterium | reverse complement strand
ACCACGGCCGGATCGAGCGCCAGTGCGCCGTCTTTGATGCTCTGCCATTCCGCTTCGACTTCCTTGGCAAAAGCGTCGACGCCGAGCTCGTGCACCAGAATCTTGATGCGCGCCTTATAGATGTTGTCGCGCCGGCCGAACTGGTTGTAGGTGCGCAGTATCGCTTCGACATAACTGAGCACGTCGCGCTTGTGCAGGAACGGCTTTATGGTCTTGGCGAGGAATGGCGTGCGGCCGAGCCCGCCACCGACCATGACCTCGAAGCCGATTTCGCCGGCCTCGTTGCGATATAGCCGCAGTGCCAGATCGTGTACACGCAGCGCCGCACGGTCGTGCGACGACGCCCCGACTGCGATCTTGAACTTGCGCGGCATGAAGGTGAATTCGGGATGCAAGGTGACGTGCTGGCGGATCACTTCCGCGAGCACGCGCGGATCCTCGATCTCATCGGGCGCCGCGCCGGCCCATTGGTCGGTGGTGATGTTGCGCACGCAATTGCCGCTGGTCTGCATGCCGTGCATGCCGACGCTGGCGAGGTCGGCCATGGCGTCGGGCAATTCGGCGAGCTTGATCCAGTGGAACTGGATGTTCTGCCGCGTGGTGAAGTGGCCGTAGCCGCGATCGTAGCGGCGCGCCACGTGGGCGAGCATGCGCATCTGCTCGGACGACAGCGTGCCATAGGGGATGGCGATGCGCAGCATGTAGGCATGAAGCTGCAGGTAGACGCCGTTCATCAGGCGGAGCGGCTTGAATTCCTCCTCAGTCAGCTCGCCCGACAAGCGGCGCGTGACCTGATCGCGGAATTCATCAACGCGCTCGGCGACGAGCGTGCGATCGAATGCGTCGTAGACGTACATGGGCGCCTCGGGATGCCAGCGCCTCAGATGCCGAAGGTCACCGGCAGCTCGATGGTCGGACCGCCGAGGCGAATGAACTCACGCAGGTTTCCCGGCCGCACATGGCCGCCCGGAGCGAGCTTGACCGGCGCCACATAGGGGCCGACCGCGCGCAGGTCGTCGGCGGCTGCGGCGTCGATCAGGACGCGGGCGCCGGCAGAGTCGGTCGCAACCGCGGCGTCGTCGAGTTGGGTGCTCCAGCCGCCGTCGGCGCGGCGATAGACTACGGCGCCGTCGCCGACGCGGTTGGCGGTCACCACGACCGGCCCGGTGATTTTGATTTTTTGTTCGAGCGGCGATGTCATTGCAGCCTCACGTGCATTGGGCGGGATAGAAAGATCGCGAGCGAAAATCCCGCCGCGTGGAAGGTATTTCTATATATGGTGAGAATTAGCGCCGCAAATAGCAGAATATTCTGCCAATCTGCGCATGTGCGGTGGCAAGACCCTCCTTAGGACACGGCAAAGCTGGAAGAAATTAGTCGTGCCGAGCCGCGGCGGTTATTCGCACCAGCACCCCGCTTACCATCCGCGCCATCACCGCATAGAGTTCACGCGTCCCGACTGGGAGGTGGCGATCGATCGCCGCGAGGGACCATGAGCCGATTTGCGCGTCGCAATTTCCTGCAGCTCGCTGCGGCTTCCGCCGCGGTCTGCACCATGCCGCGACGCGCGGCGGCGCTCGACTATCCGAACCACCCCGTGCGCCTGGTCATCGGCTTTCCGCCCGGCGGGCCGACCGACATCTACGGCCGGCTCATCGGGCAATGGCTGTCGCAACGGCTCGGCCAGCCGTTCATCATCGAAAACCGTCCCGGCGCCGGCTCGACGATCGGCGTCAGCGAGGTGGTGCACTCGGCGCCCGACGGCTACACGCTGATCCTGGTCTCGACCTCGGCGGCGATCAGCGCGACGTTCTACACCAATCTCGATTTCAACCTGGTGCGCGACATCGCGCCGGTCTGCGGCGTGACGCTGGTTCCCATGGTGATGGTGGTGCATCCGTCGGTGCCGGCCAGCACCGTTCCCGAATTCATCGCCTATGCCAAAGCCAATCCCGGCAAGATCAACATGGCGTCGGTCGGCAACGGCACCACGCCGCAATTGGCTGGCGAATTGTTCAAGATAATGGCCGGCGTCGATATGCTCCACGTGCCCTATCGCGGCGCCGCGCCGGCGCTGACCGATCTCATCGCCGGGCGGGCGCAAGTGATGTTCGAAGCCATGGCGACGCTGGTGGAATACATCAAGTCCGGCAAGCTCAAGGCGCTGGCGGTGACGCTGCCGACCCGCTCGCCGGTATTTCCCGACGTGCCGAGCATCGGCGAATTTTTGCCGGGCTATGATGCCGCCGTTTGGTTCGGCGTCGGCGCGCCGAAAAAGACGCCGACGGAGATCGTGCAAAAACTCAACACCGAGATCAATGCCGGCCTTGCCGACCCGACGCTGAGCGCGCGGATCACCGACCTCGGCGGCAACGTGCTCAAAGGCCCGCCAGCCGAGTTCGAGAAACACTTCGTCGGCGATACCGAGAAGTGGGCCAAGGTGATCAGGGCCGCCAATATCAAGCCCGAATAGCGCGCGCCGCACGCGGGCTGCGAATCAGCATCAGTTGCTATAGTGATTGCCGCCTGTCGCGCCGTTGCAGTCGCGCGTGATTCCGGGCTGTCCGGCCCATGAAACACCGCGGCGGCTTGCTCGGACCTAAAAGGAAGCCTCATGCGCCTCAATCTCGGCTGCGGCAGCAAGATCCTCGATGGCTGGCACAACGTCGACAAATATCCCACGTTCTCGCCCGACGAAGTGGTCGACCTCGAAGTGTTTCCGTGGCCGTGGCCCGACAACTCGGTCGACGAGGTGCTGCTGTCCCACGTGCTGGAGCATCTCGGCGCCGCGACCGATGTCTATCTGGGCATCATCAGGGAGCTCTATCGCGTCTGCCGAGACGAGGCCAAGATCGTCATTGCCGTACCGCATCCGCGCCACGACAATTTCCTCGGCGATCCGACCCATGTGCGGCCGATCACGCCCGACAGCATGATGCTGTTCTCCCAGGCCGCCAACCGCGAATGGGCCGCCAAGGGCACCCCTAATACGCCGCTCGGTCTTTACCTCGGCGTCGACTTCGCAATCCAATCGATAGCTTACGACCTTGCCGAGCCTTGGCGGGAGCTATTCGAGCTTAAAAAAATCTCGCAGGCCGACCTGCAACATGCCATCCGCAGCTACAACAACGTGATCCAGCAGACCACCGTCGTGCTCTCTGCGGTGAAACCCGCGGGCCGCACCAGCTCTGCCGGCGCGCCGGCCGAGGCGCCGCTGTCGCCGGATCAGCCGGCCGGCTCGAAGGCGAAGGTCGCCCCCTTACGCACGACGTAACCAAAACCCGGCGCATTGACGTGAGCGCCGGCGATGGCGAAGCGCTCGCTTGCCGCCATGTCGAGGATGCGCTTGCGCGATTGAATCGCCTGATCCTTGTCGAGATCGTAAGCCAGCGCCGCGTCCGGATGCGAAATCTGGATCGCCGAGAGATGCACCACGTCGCCGAACGCCATGAAACCGCCGCCCGCCGCGGCAAGCAGCCAGCAGGTATGTCCCGGCGTATGGCCGGGCGCCAGTACCGGCGCGAAGCCCAGATAGTCCTCGCCATCGCGCACGCTCCGGATGCGGTCGAGATAGGGTTTCAGGTTGATCGCGGTGCGCGCGCGATTGCCCTTGATCCGGTCGGGATCGTTGGCGCCGTGCGGGCGCATCCAGAAATCCGCCTCGGTGTGATGCACGACGATCTCGGCATTGGGGTAATGCGGATTGCCCGCATCGTCGACCAGGCCGTTGGCATGATCGGGATGCAGATGCGTCATCACGATGTGGGTGACCGCGCCCGGTTCGACGCCGGCCGCGCGCAAATTGTCCGGCAACTTGCCGAGCGTCGGCTGCATCGTGTTGCCGGCGCCGGCGTCGATCATGATCGTCTTGCCGCCGCGGCGGATGAGAAAATTGTTGACCGGGATATAGAGCGAACCATCCGTGGTGCCGCCGACCAACTTGTCGGCGACGGCGCGCTCCATGCCGATGACGAGATCGAGCGAGGTTTTGAGGATACCGTCGCTGATGCCCTGCACTTCGACGTCGCCCACGCGCATGCTCGGCAACGTCATTTCAGAATCCTTCCCTGGTGAGCGCGATCATGCAGCCGGCGGAGATCACCACGGCGACGGACAACACCGCGAACGGCACGACGAAGCCGCCGCCCGAATAAGCCAAAATATAGCCGATCATCAGCGGCGACAGCGCGCCGGTCATCTGCGTGACCAGCGCCCGCACGCCTTGGGATTTCGCCATGTCGGCGGTGCCGATGACGCTGTGCATCAGCATTTCGGCGCAGGAGATGCCGA
>JBAUYI010000150.1:0-4540 GCA_049584715.1 Xanthobacteraceae bacterium | reverse complement strand
CTCCCGCACCGGCCGCCGCGCCGCCGCCCGCAACAGCGGCCGAGCAGCCCGACCCGGTGTGGACGCCGGTCCCTCCGGCGCCGCCTGCGCAAGCGGCGGCGACAGCACCTGCACCGGCGGCGAATTTCGGGTCGCCGCAGTAAGGTCGACAAGCGTCACAGACGCTGACGCCGCGGCACACTGCCGCTGACGCAGCGGCACGTTGCCGCTAAAGTCCAGCCGCCATGTTCCGCTCCGTCTTGATCGCCAATCGCGGCGAGATCGCCTGCCGCATCGCGCGTACCGCCAAGCGCCTTGGCCTGCGCACCATTGCGGTCTATTCGGAGGCCGATGCGCACGCGCTTCACGTGCGATCCTGCGACGAGGCGTATTGCATCGGCCCGGCGCCGGCGCGTGACAGCTATCTCGCGATCGAGCGGATCGTCGCGGTGGCGAAGCAGGCGGGCGCCGCATGCGTGCATCCGGGCTACGGGTTTCTCTCCGAGAACGCCGACTTCGTCGACGCCTGCAACCAGGCCGGCATTGCTTTCGTCGGGCCGCCGGCCGCGGCCATGCGCGCCATGGGCGTGAAGGATCGCGCCAAGACCTTGATGGAGAAGGCCGGCGTGCCGGTGGTGCCGGGCTATCATGGCGAACGGCAGGACGCGAAATTCCTCAAAGAGAAAGTCTACGAGATCGGCTATCCGGTGCTGATCAAGCCGGCGGCCGGCGGCGGCGGTCGCGGGCTGCGCCGCGTCGACAAGCACGCCGAATTCGAGGCGGCGCTGGAAGGCGCCATTCGCGAGGCCGGGGCGGCATTCGGCTCGAGCCGGGTCTTGCTCGAGAAATACGTTGCCGCGCCGCGCCACATCGAAATCCAGGTGTTCGCCGACGGCCATGGCCACGTCATCCACCTCGGCGAGCGCGACTGTTCGCTGCAACGGCGCCACCAGAAGGTGATCGAGGAAGCGCCGGCGCCCGGCATGACGGCGGAGCTGCGCGCGCAGATGGGCGCAGCCGCCGTCGAGGCGGCGCGCGCGGTCGGTTATGTCGGCGCCGGCACGGTCGAGTTCATTGCCGATAGCACCAAAGGGCTGCGCGCCGACGCGTTCTGGTTCATCGAGATGAATACGCGGCTTCAGGTCGAGCATCCGGTGACCGAGGCGGTCACGGCACTCGACCTGGTGGAATGGCAATTCCGGGTCGCCTGCGGCGAAAAACTGCCACTCGAACAATCGCAAGTCCGCATCGACGGCCACGCCATCGAGGCGCGGGTCTACGCCGAGGATCCCGAAAACGGCTTCTTGCCGTCGACCGGGCGGATCGTGGCGCTGGAGTTGCCGGCCGACATTCGCGTCGATTCCGGTGTCGAGGCGGGCGGGGAGGTCACCCCTTATTACGATGCGATGATCGCCAAGCTCATCGCGCATGCGCCGACACGCGAGGCGGCGCTGGACCGGTTGGCGGGGGCACTCGATCGCACAGTGATTGCCGGACCTAGATGCAACGTGGCCTTTCTCGCCGCGCTGACTCGATCGAGCGAGTTCCGGCAGGGCAAGGTCAATACCGGGTTCATCGACCGCAACCTCGCGGCACTTGGAGCGGTACCGCACAAGGCCGACTTTGCCGCCGCGGCACTCGGCGTCGTATATTTGCTCAAGCATAAAGCCGGAGGCCAATTTGCGGATGGCGATGCATCGGCTGATGAGCCAGCCGAAATAAACTCGCCGTGGGCGATAAGCGACGGCTTTCAACTCGGCGGAACGCGTTCACACGCCGTGCCGGTCGTGATCGATGGTGAGAGCGCGGTCGCAACGGTCAGTTACGGTAGCGAGGGAATGCGCGTTGCCATCGAGGGAGCCGCGCCGGCAACCGACGCACAGGTGTTCGAGGCTGGCGACGATGCTTATGTCTGGCGCCACGGCCGGCAGACCCGCGTTCGCGTCAAGGGTTTTGCCACCGCGACTGCGGAGGCCGGTGTCGGCGACGGCGTCATCAAGGCGCCGATGCATGGCAGGGTGCTGGAGGTCGACGTCGCGGTCGGCGATCGCGTGGCCGCCGGCCAACGTCTTGCCGTGATTGAGGCGATGAAGATGGAGCACACGCTGCGCGCGCCGTTTGCGGGTACCGTGACCGAAGTTCCCGTCGGGGCGGGCAATCAAGTTGTGGAGGGCGCGCAGATCATGGTGATCGAACCGTCTGAGCAGCGATAAACTAGGACAATGGCTCTCAATCTCATCAAGCTCTGTGTCGGCGCCGACTCGGTCCAAGATCTCGAGGACTGGATCAAGCAAAAGCTCAAGGACAAGCGCAAGCGCGGCGAAAAGCCCGAGCATATCCACCGCACCCGCATGGTGCCCAAGCGCGCCGACGAATTGACCGACGGCGGCTCGCTCTATTGGGTGATCCGCGGCGAAATCATGTGCCGCCAGCGCATCCGCGCCATCAGGCCGTTTCGCGACAAGGACGGCATCGGCCGCTGCGGCGTCGTGCTTGAACCCAGAGTCGTCCTGGTCGCGCCGCGTCCGTTCCGTGCCTTTCAGGGCTGGCGCTACCTCGACGTGAAGGACGCCCCGCGCGATCTCGACAAGGCGGCACCGGGCGCGGCCGCGATGCCGGAGAAGCTGCGCCGCGAGCTGCGTGAGCTCGGCTTGATGTGAGCCGGAAGGCGCGGCCCCGCGCGGGTTGCCGCATAGCGCTGACGGGAGCGATCACGTAAAGTCCGCGGCCGAATAAGGCCCGCGGAGCAAGGCATGATCATCGAAAGCGAAAAAGACATCACCCCGGCGGTGCTGAGCGAGCTTGCGCGCGCCAAAAATCCACGCTTTCGCGAGATCATGTCGGCCTTCGTGCGACACCTGCACGAATTTGCCCGCGAAGTGAAATTGACCGAGGCGGAGTTCCAGGCCGCCGTCGGTTACATCGTCGCGCTGGGCAAGCACACCAACGAGACCCACAACGAAGCCGTGCTGATGTCCGGCTCGCTCGGTTTCTCGAGCCTGATCTGCCTCCTCAACAACGGCAGCCGCGGCCAGACCGAAACCGACGCCAATTTGCTCGGCCCGTTCTGGCGCATGAATTCGCCGAAGACCAAGAACGGCGATTCCATCGTGCGTTCGCCGACGCCGGGGCCGGTGCTGTTCGTCGATGCCACGTTCCGCGACGTCAACGGCAAGCCGATCCCGGGCGCCCTGGTCGACATCTGGCAATCGTCGCCCGAAGGCTTTTACGAAAACCAGGATCCGATCCAGGCCGACATGAATTTACGCGGGCAGTTCACCACCGACGCCGACGGCCATATCGGCTTCCGCAGCGTCAAGCCGGCCGGCTATCCGATTCCGGTCGACGGCCCGGTCGGCGAATTGTTGCGCGCGCAAGGCCGGCACAATATGCGGCCGGCGCATCTGCATTTCCTGGTCTACAAGCCGGGTTTCAAGACGCTGATCTCGCAGCTCTACGATCCCGAGGACAAGCACCTCGAAACCGACGCGCAGTTCGGCGTCACCCGCCATCTCATTGGCAACTATGTGCGCCACGACGCGCCGCGCCCCGGTACCCCCGACGTCAAGCCGCCGTGGTATTCGCTCGAACACACCTTCGTCATGGAAAACGGCGAGGCGCGCCTGCCGCGGCCGCCGATCTCCGGCAAGGCACAAGGCGAGCGGCCGCAAATTCCGCATCTCGAACGGGTGTGAGAAATTACTCCCTCCCCCTTGTGGGGAGGGTGGGGTGGGGGTCGGGAGGTCACACGCTGGCTTCGAGGCTTGTGTGCTGCCACACGACCCCCACCCCTACCCCTCCCCACAAGGGGGAGGGGAAGACAAAATGCGAGGGGAAAACAAATGGGAGGGACCATCATGTTGCGTAGAACAGTGCTCAAGGGCATCGCCGCCACCGCCGCCGGCGGCTTCATCGCTCGACCCGCCATCGCCGCCGATACGGTTCTGAAAATCGGCATGAGCATCCCCATGACCGGCGCCGGCTTCAACGCCGTCGGCCGGCAGCTCAAGGCCGCGATCCAGCTCTACATGCAGCAGCACGGCGACACCGTGGCCGGGCGCAAGATCGAGCTGACCTTGCGCGACGACGGCGGCGTTGCCGACACTGCGCGCCGCACCATCCAGGAGATGATCGTCAACGATAAGGTCGACATTCTCGGGCTGGGCATCACGCCGGTGGCGCTGGCCTGTGCGCCGCTGGTCACGGAATCCAAGAAGGCGGCGCTGGTGATGAGCTCGGGCGCCTCGATCACGACCACGAAGTCGCCTTACTTCGTGCGCGCCGGCTTCATCCTGAGCCCGCAGTCCTGGATCATGGGCGAGTGGGCGTTCAAGAACGGCAGCAAGAAAGTCGTCACGCTGGTCAACGACTGGGCGCCCGGCATCGAGGCCGAGACCGCGTTCAAGACACGGTTCACCCAAGTCGGCGGCGAAATCGTCGAGTCGATCCGGCTGCCGCTGGCCAATCCCGACTTTGCGCCGTTCCTGCAACGCATCGCCGACCTCAAGCCGGACACCGCGTTCATCTATTTCCCCGGCACCCAAGCGCCGATCTTCGCCAA
>JBAUYI010000149.1:0-8239 GCA_049584715.1 Xanthobacteraceae bacterium | reverse complement strand
CGCATGGGCCACATCGAGCTCGCGGCGCCGGTCGCGCACATCTGGTTCCTGAAGTCGCTGCCGAGCCGCATCGGCCTGTTGCTCGACATGACGCTCAAGGACCTCGAGCGCATCCTCTACTTCGAGTCCTACGTGGTGCTCGAGCCGGGCCTCACTCCGCTCAAGGACCGTCAGCTTCTGTCCGAGGACGACTACGTCAAGGCGCAGGACCAGTTCGGCGCCGACAGCTTCACCGCCATGATCGGCGCGGAAGCGATCCGCGAGATGCTCAAAGCCCTCGATCTGGAGAAGATGGCGGCTGATCTGCGGGTAGAGATCATCGAATCGACGTCCGAGCTCAAGCCGAAGAAGCTCGCCAAGCGGCTCAAGCTGATCGAGGCGTTCACCCAGTCCAGCAACAAGCCGGAGTGGATGATCCTGACGCATGTGCCGGTGATTCCGCCGGATCTGCGTCCGCTGGTGCCGCTCGACGGCGGCCGCTTCGCCACGTCCGATCTCAACGACCTCTACCGGCGCGTCATCAACCGCAACAACCGTCTGAAGCGGCTGATCGAGCTGCGCGCGCCAGACATCATCATCCGCAACGAGAAGCGGATGCTGCAAGAGGCGGTCGACGCTTTGTTCGACAACGGCCGCCGCGGCCGCGTCATCACCGGCGCCAACAAGCGGCCGTTGAAGTCGCTCGCCGACATGCTCAAAGGCAAGCAGGGCCGCTTCCGGCAGAACCTGCTCGGCAAGCGCGTCGACTATTCCGGCCGTTCGGTGATCGTGGTCGGACCTGAATTGAAGCTGCACCAGTGCGGCCTGCCGAAGAAGATGGCGCTCGAACTGTTCAAGCCGTTCATCTATTCGCGGCTCGACGCCAAGGGCCTGTCGACCACGGTGAAGCAGGCGAAGAAACTGGTCGAGAAGGAGAAGCCCGAGGTTTGGGATATCCTCGACGAGGTCATCCGCGAGCATCCGGTGCTGCTCAACCGCGCGCCGACCTTGCACCGCCTCGGTATCCAGGCGTTCGAGCCGGTGCTGATCGAAGGCAAGGCGATCCAGCTGCATCCGCTGGTCTGCGCGGCGTTCAACGCCGACTTCGACGGCGATCAGATGGCGGTGCACGTGCCGCTGTCGCTCGAGGCGCAGCTCGAAGCGCGCGTCTTGATGATGTCGACCAACAACATCCTGCATCCCGCGAACGGCCAGCCGATCATCGTGCCGTCGCAGGACATCGTGCTCGGCCTCTACTATCTCTCGATCATGACCGACAATGGTCCGGGCCAATGGAAGCTCGAACTGCACTCGGAGGAAGAGCTCAAAAAGGACCCGAAGAAGTTCAACGCCGTACAAGGCTTCTACCGCGAAACCAGCGAAGTCGAGCAGGCGTTGCAGCAGAAGGCCGTCGGGCTGCACAGCAAGATCAAGTATCGCTGGAACGGCATCGGCGAGGACGGCAAGCCGGTGTCGCGCTGGTACGAGACGACGCCGGGCCGCGTCATTCTCGGCTCGGTGCTGCCGAAGCTGGCGAAGACGCCGTTCGACCTCGCCAACAAGCTGATGACCAAGCGCGAAATCTCCGGCATGATCGACACGGTGTATCGCCACTGCGGTCAGAAGGAGACCGTGATCTTCTGCGATCGCGTCATGGCGCTCGGCTTCCACCACGCGTTCAAGGCCGGCATCTCGTTCGGCAAGGACGACATGGTGGTGCCGCACTCCAAGAAGGCGACCGTCGAGAAGACGCGCGACCTCGTCAAGGAGTTCGAGCAGCAATACAACGACGGTCTGATCACCCAGGGCGAGAAATACAACAAGGTGGTCGATGCCTGGTCGAAGTGCACCGAAACCATCGCCGAAGCGATGATGAAGGAGATCTCGGCGTCGCGGCCCGCGGAGAAGGGCCAGGAAGCCCAGGTCAACTCGATCTTCATGATGGCGCATTCCGGCGCGCGCGGCTCGCCGGCGCAGATGCGCCAGCTCGCCGGCATGCGCGGACTGATGGCCAAGCCGAGTGGCGAGATCATCGAGAGCCCGATCATCTCCAACTTCAAGGAAGGCCTCTCGGTGCTCGAGTACTTCAACTCGACCCACGGCGCCCGCAAGGGCCTTGCCGACACGGCGCTCAAGACGGCCAATTCCGGCTATCTGACGCGGCGCCTGGTCGACGTGGCGCAAGACTGCATCATCACCGATGTGGACTGCGGCACGACGCGCGGCATCAAGGTGCGGGCGATCATCGACGCCGGCACCGTCGTCGCCTCGCTGGCAAGCCGCATCCTCGGCCGCACCACGGCTGAGGACGTGCGTGACCCGTCGGGTAACGACGTCCTGGTGCCGAACGCGACCTTGCTTGAGGAGCCGCACGTCGAGAAGCTGGTCAATGCCGGCGTGCAGGAGATCAAGATTCGCTCCGTGCTCACCTGCGAGACCGGCAGCGGCGTCTGCGGCATGTGCTACGGGCGCGATCTCGCCCGCGGCACCCCGGTCAACATGGGCGAGGCGGTGGGCGTCATCGCCGCGCAGTCGATCGGCGAGCCGGGCACCCAGCTCACCATGCGCACGTTCCACATCGGCGGCGCGGCGCAGATCTCCGAGCAGTCGTTCGTCGAGTCGAACTTCGAGGGCACCATCAAGATCAAGAACCGCAACGCCGCCAAGAATTCGGACGGCGACTTGATCGCGATGAGCCGCAACCTCATCGTTGCCGTCACCGATCCCGACGGCACCGAGCGCGCCGTGCACCGTATCACCTACGGCGCCCGGCTGAAGGTCGACGAAGGCGATCACATCAAGCGCGGCCAGCGTATCGCGGAGTGGGATCCTTACACCCGCCCGATCCTCACCGAGGTCGATGGCATCATCGGCTACGAGGATCTTGTCGAAGGTCAATCGTTGACCGAGACGCTCGACGAGTCGACCGGCATTGCCAAGCGCGTGGTCATCGATTGGCGCTCGGGCTCCGCCCGCGGCCAGCAGGACCTGCGCCCGGCGCTGGTGGTCAAGGGCAAGGACGGCAAGATCCTCAAACTCAGCCGTGGTGGCGACGCCCGCTCGCTCTTGGCAGTGGACGCCATCATCTCGGTCGATCCCGGCGTGCATGTCGGCGCCGGCGACGTCATCGCTCGTATCCCGACCGAAAGCGCCAAGACGCGCGACATCACCGGCGGTCTGCCGCGGGTGGCGGAGCTGTTCGAGGCGCGGCGGCCGAAGGAATCTGCGGTGATCGCCGAGATCTCCGGCACGGTGCGGTTCGGCCGCGACTACAAGAACAAGCGGCGCATCACCATCGAGCCGGCCGGCAAGGATGAGGAGCCCAGGGAGTATCTGGTCCCCAAGGGCAAGCACATCCATCTGCAGGACGGCGATCTCATCGAGAAGGGCGACTATATCGTCGAAGGCAACCCGGCGCCGCACGACATCCTGGCGATCAAGGGCGTCGAGGAGCTGGCCGGCTACCTGGTCAACGAGATCCAGGACGTCTACCGGCTGCAAGGTGTCGCGATCAACGACAAGCACATCGAAGTGATCGTGCGTCAGATGCTGCAGAAGGTGGAGATCGAGGACTCCGGCGAGACCGACCTGATCCAAGGCGAGCAGATCGACAAGACCGAGTTCGACGAGGTCAATGCCCGGTTCGGGGCCGAAGGCAAGAAGCCGGCGACCGCGCACCCGGTGCTGCTTGGCATCACCAAGGCCTCGCTGCAGACGCGCTCGTTCATCTCGGCAGCGTCGTTCCAGGAGACGACGCGTGTGCTCACCGAGGCCGCGGTCAACGGCAAGGCCGACACGCTGGACGGGCTCAAGGAGAACGTCATCGTCGGCCGGCTGATCCCTGCCGGCACCGGCGCCATGATGAACAAGATCCGCGAGGTCGCGGTCAAACGCGACGCGCTCATTCTCGCCGAGCGCGAGAAGGAGGCGGCGCTGCGCGCCGAAGCCGCCGCAGAGCCCGCGGCACTGCCGGCGGCGGAGTAACCGCCTGCATACAAGATCGAGGGCCGCCATGTTGGCGGCCCTTTTTCGTGGCCCGGGTTCAGCCAACGGGTCCGGCCCGAAGTGGCCGGCCCGATGACAGGCTCCGCGAACCCCGGGATCGGCATTGAAGCCGGATCATCGTTCCCGGCTTTCGCCGCGCTCAAGCTGGGCTACAATTGGCCATGTCCACCATCAAAATCCTCTCTGGCGGAGCCATGAAATCGCTCATGGTCGAGGTCGTGCCGCTGTTCGAGCGCGCGAACGGCACGAAAGTCGAGATCAGGTTTGCGCTGACGTCGGTGCTGAAAAAAGAAATCGAGGACGGCGCCGCGTTCGATATCGCGCTGTTGCCGCGGGCGGAGCTCGATGCGCTAGCGCAAACGGGCAAGATCGCCGCTGGCACGCAGACCGACATCACGCGCTCCGCGGTGGGCCTTGCGGTCCGCGCCGGCGCGCCGAAGCCCGACATCGGCACGGTCGCGGCGCTCAGGCAGGCCCTGCAGCAGGCCCGAACGATCGGCTACAGCGACGGCCCGAGCGGCGCCTATATCGCGGATTTGCTGGTCCGCCTCGGCATTGCCGACGAGATGAAGCCGAAGATTCGGCTGACCAGCCGCCCGGTGGCCGAGATTGTCGCCGCGGGCGAGGCCGAGATCGGCATGCAGCAGATCGTTGCGATTCTCCCCGTGAAGGGCGCCGAGCTGGTCGGCCCGCTGCCAGGCGAGCTGCAGAACATCATCGTCTATGCCGCCGGCCTCGCCCCCGGCAGTGGGCAAAGCGCGGCGGCGCGTGCCTTGGTCGCCTTCATGGCCACGCCCGAGGTGGTGCGGACGATCCGCGCCAAGGGCATGCAGCCGGGCTGATTTAGGGGCGGCAAACGGCGCAGATGTGCTTGCGCCATCGCGCTTTTATGCCCATATCGGCTTGACTTAGAGCGGTAGCGCCGATACATACCGCCCACTTTACGGCAGGCGGTGAGCTTCGCCAGTCGGAACGGCCCTGCCGGGTCCCCGCATAAGCTATTGAAAGTTAATCGCTTTCTTGGCTCCGATGCTGTTCTGTCGGTAGACGGGATTCGGCGCGACGCCTCGACGAAGGAAGCTCAAACGCTGCCTCTGGCTTCGGAAGTCAGATTACCAGGGCATGACCACGCTTAGCGGCGTGGTCCTCTGCGAAGACCAAGCGCCCTTCCGCCTCGGGAAGCGGATGGCGCGATTTGGTTTTGCGCGAATGGGTTCGCGGCAAAACCGGGCCAATGGAGTGTGGACGCGCATGCCGACGATCAACCAGCTCATTCGCAAGCCGCGGGTGACGCAGCACGCGAAGAAGAAGGTGCCGGCGTTGCAGCAGAGCCCGCAAAAGCGCGGCGTCTGTACCCGCGTCTACACCACGACGCCGAAGAAGCCGAACTCCGCGCTGCGCAAGGTCGCCAAGGTGCGGCTGACCAACGGCTTCGAAGTCATCGGCTACATCCCGGGCGAGGGTCATAACCTCCAGGAGCATTCGGTGGTGATGATCCGCGGCGGCCGCGTCAAAGATCTGCCCGGCGTGCGCTATCACATCCTGCGCGGTGTGCTCGACACGCAAGGCGTAAAAAACCGCAAGCAGCGGCGATCGAAATACGGAGCCAAGCGGCCCAAGTAATTTTGGGTCGTTTTGCGTCTTAAGGAACGGAAAGACTGAGGAACTAACGAGATGTCTCGTCGTCACAGGGCCGATAAACGCGAGATCCAGCCGGACCCGAAATTCGGGAACGTGGTGGTCACGAAATTCATGAATTCGGTGATGCACGCCGGCAAGAAGTCGGCGGCAGAGACGATCGTCTATGGCGCGCTCGACATCATCGAGGGCAAGACCAGGACGAGCCCGGTCACCGTGTTCCAGCAGGCGCTCGACAACGTCATGCCGTCGATCGAAGTGCGCTCGCGCCGCGTCGGCGGCGCCACCTATCAGGTGCCGGTCGAGGTGCGCACCTCGCGGCGTCAGGCGCTCGGCATCCGCTGGATCATCTCGGCGGCGCGCGAGCGCAACGAAAAGACAATGACCGAGCGGCTGTCTGCAGAACTGCTCGACGCATCGAATAACAGGGGAAACGCCGTAAAGAAGCGCGAAGACACGCACCGGATGGCCGAAGCCAACCGCGCGTTCTCGCACTATCGCTGGTAAGGCCGGCGACAGCGAAGGACCCCAGGACAAAACAATGCCCCGCACGCACCCGATCGAGGACTATCGCAACTTCGGCATCATGGCTCACATCGATGCCGGCAAGACGACGACGACCGAACGCGTCCTCTATTACACCGGCAAGAGCCACAAGATGGGCGAGGTGCACGACGGCGCCGCGACCATGGATTTCATGGAGCAGGAGCAGGAGCGCGGCATCACGATTACGTCGGCTGCGACCACCGCGCTGTGGAACGGCAAGCGGCTCAACATCATCGATACTCCCGGCCACGTTGATTTCACCATCGAGGTGGAGCGCTCATTGCGCGTGCTCGACGGCGCGGTGTGCGTGCTCGATTCCAATCAGGGCGTGGAGCCGCAGACCGAGACGGTCTGGCGGCAAGGCGACCGCTATAACGTGCCGCGCATCGTGTTCTGCAACAAGATGGACAAGGTCGGCGCGGATTATTTCCAGTGCCTCAAGGACATCGTCGATCGTCTCGGCGCCAAGCCGGTGGCGATGCAGCTGCCGATCGGGGCCGAGGCGGGCTTCAAGGGCATTATCGATCTGGTGCGCATGGTCGCCGTGGTGTGGGACGAAGAGACGCTTGGCGCCAAATATCACGACGTCGAAATTCCGGCCGAGCTGTTGGATCAGGCCAAGGAATATCGCGAGAAGCTGGTCGAGGCCGCCGTCGAGCTCGATGACGACGCGACGACCGCTTATCTCGAAGGCAAGGAGCCCGACGAAGCGACGCTCAAGAGCCTCGTTCGCAAGGCGACCATTGCCAGCAAGTTCTTTCCGGTGTTTTGCGGCTCCGCTTTCAAGAACAAGGGTGTGCAGCCGCTGCTCGACGCCGTGGTCGATTACCTGCCGTCGCCGGTCGACGTGCCGGCGGTGAAGGGTATTGATCTCAAGGGCAACGAGGTCGAGCGCAAGGCATCGGATTCCGAGCCGATGGCGCTGCTCGCGTTCAAGATCATGGACGATCCGTTCGTCGGCACCATCACCTTCTGCCGCATCTATTCGGGCAAGCTCGAGAGCGGCACCGGCGTGATGAACTCGACCAAGGAACGCAAAGAGCGCGTCGGCCGCATGCTGCTGATGCACGCCAACAATCGCGAGGACATCAAAGAGGCGTTCTCCGGCGACATCGTGGCGCTGGCCGGCCTCAAAGAGGTGCGCACCGGCGACACGCTGTGCGATGCGCAGAAGCCGGTGATCCTGGAAAAGATGGAATTCCCCGATCCGGTGATCGAGATCGCCATCGAGCCGAAGTCGAAGGCCGACCAGGAGAAGCTCGGCGTCGCGCTGGCCAAGCTCGTGGCCGAGGATCCGTCGTTCCGCGTCCATACCGACCAGGAATCGGGCCAGACCATCATCAAGGGCATGGGCGAGCTGCATCTCGACATCAAGGTCGATATCCTCAGGCGCACCTATAAGGTCGATGCCAATATCGGCGCGCCGCAGGTCGCCTATCGCGAGAAGATTTCCCGGTCCGCCACGGTCGACTACGTGCACAAGAAGCAGACCGGCGGCCACGGCCAGTTTGCGCGCATCAAGATCGTTGCCGAGCCGAACACGCCCGGCGCGGGTTTTGTGTTCGAGAACGAGATCGTCGGCGGCTCGGTGCCGAGGGAGTTCATCCCCGCTGTCGAAAAAGGTCTTGAAGGCCAGCTCACGTCAGGCGTGATCGCGGGCTTCCCGGTGGTCGATATCAAGGTCTCGCTGATCGATGGCGCCTCGCACGACGTCGATTCGTCGGCGATGGCGTTCGAGATCGCGGGCCGCGCCGCCATGCGCGAGGCGCTGGCGAAGGGCGGCTCAGTGCTGCTCGAGCCGATCATGAAGGTCGAGGTGGTGACGCCGGAGGACTATACCGGCTCGGTCATCGGCGACCTCAATTCGCGCCGCGGCCAGATTCTGGGCCAGGACATGCGCGGCAACGCCAACGTCGTCAATGCGATGGTGCCGCTCGCCAACATGTTCTCCTACGTCAACAATCTGCGCTCCATGTCTCAGGGGCGCGCCACGTTCACGATGCAATTCGACCACTACGCTGAAGTGCCGAAAGCCATCGCCGAAGAGGTCCAGGCGAAGTTCGCCGGATAA
>JBAUYI010000148.1:0-58323 GCA_049584715.1 Xanthobacteraceae bacterium | reverse complement strand
GCGTATAGAGGCCATGGGCCGGCGGCCGCGCCCGGCGCACGATCAGCACCCGGCCGTCGCGGAAGATGGCGGCGCTCACCGCCAGATACGGCCGCGTTGGATAAGTGCGCGATCGTTCGTCGTTGCTCATCGAAGCTTCCGTGATTTCGGTTAGTCTTGCAAAAGGCGTAGACGGCGTTTCTGGATTCTTTCCGGTCAAGCACTACGTGCTTGTTCCAAGGTACTTAGACCATGTGCGGACGCTATGTCATCATCTCGACGCCGGACGCGATCCGGGCGCTGTTCGGCTATGGCGAGCTGCCGAATTTCCCGCCGCGCTATAACGTGGCGCCGACCCAGCCGATTCCCGTCGTGCGCCTTGCCGACGGCAAGCGCTCGTTCGCGCTGATGCGCTGGGGCTTGCTGCCGTCCTGGGTCAAGGATCCGAAGACGTTTCCGCTCCTGATCAATGCGCGCGGCGAATCCGTGCTCGATAAACCGGCTTTTCGCAACGCCATGCGGCGGCGGCGCTGCCTCATTCCGACCGATGGTTTTTATGAATGGCAGCCCGGCCCGCCGAAGCGGCCGTATTTCGTGCAAGCCAAACGCGGCGCCGACGGCACCGCGCCGCCGCTCGCCTTCGCCGGCCTGTACGAGACCTGGACCGGGCCGAACGGCGAAGAGGTCGATACCGCCGCCATCATCACCACGACGGCGAACCGCACGCTCGCGGCCGTCCACGAGCGCATGCCGGTGTTCGTGGTACCGGAAGCGTTCGACCTGTGGCTCGACTGCGCCAATGTCGAAGCCGATGTCGCCGCCGCATTGATCGTGCCGGCCGACGAGGCGCTGCTCGAAGCCTACCCGGTCTCGACCGCGGTGAACCGCGTCGCCAACGATGCCGCGGCGCTCATTGCACCGGCGCCGGTTGGTTTCGCTCCGGACGCGGTGGTTGCGCCAGCCAAGACCGTGAAAAAGCTCAAATCGCAAAAACCGAAACCGTCGGACGACCAAGCGTCATTGTTCTAGCCGCGTCGGACCGGCCATTCCCGCAAACCGCAGTCGTAGTAGTTGGCTACGCCGATGTCGGCTGCCGCGCGGTAATCGCTGGCCAGGTATTCGAGCAGTTCTTGACGCTGCCGCTGGCGCGCGAGGCTGGCGCGTATCCGATCGACCGCGCGATGGAGGACTGCACGCCACCACGGCGAACGGCATCGCGCGAATGCGGCGGTCGCCTCGCTTTGGAAAGAGTAGGACATGATGGACTCCAAAAAGAAGATCTGGGGCGATCTTTTCCCAGTTATCTTTTTGCCGCCACCCGATTGCTGACAGGTTTCCTTTGCTCCGCCGCAACGTCGGCACGCCTACCGCGCCCGTTTCGCACCCGATTTGCTTCGGCCGCGAACGAAGCATTGTCGGTAGCAATGGCGTCGGCTCACGTCCATATTCGATGCATGTCGAATGCACCGCAAATGGCGGAAGTCGCGGCTTTGGTCGGCGATCCGGCGCGCGCCAATATCCTGTGCGCGCTGCTCGGCGGTCGCGCACTGACCGCGACCGAGCTGGCGTTTGCCGCCGGCGTGACGCCGCAAACCACCAGCGGCCATCTCGGCAAGCTCGCCGCGGCGCGGCTTCTGGTGCTGATGAAGCAGGGCCGCCATCGCTATTACCGCCTGGCGGGGCCCCATGTCGGGCAGATGCTGGAAAGCATCATGAACGTCGCGCTCGAAGGCCCGCTGCGGTTCCAGCCGAAATCGCATCTCGACGACAAGCTGCGTCACGCCCGCACCTGCTACGATCACATCGCCGGTACGCTCGGTGTCGGCCTGGCCGATCGGCTGGTCGAGCACGAGCATGTCATTCTCGGTGACGAGGCCGGCGAGGTGACGGCGACCGGTGCGGAATTTCTCGGTAAGCTCGGTGTCGATCTTTCGCATGCGCGCAGCAAGCGCCGGGTGTTTTGCCGGCCGTGTCTGGATTGGACGGAACGGCGGCCGCATATCGGCGGCGCGGTCGGTGCGGCTTTGGCGAGCCGGTGCTTCGAGCTGAAATGGATCGAGCGCGTGCGCGACGGCCGCGCGTTGACGATTACGCCCGCGGGGCGGCGCGGACTGTTAGAGCATTTTGCGTTGCAGGTTTAGGCGTTCCCATTGCGAGGAGCGAAGCGACGAAGCAATCCAACTCGGCGCCGCCGTCCTGGATTGCTTCGCTACGCTCGCAATGACGATCAAAGCACCTTGCCCGGATTGAGAATCCCCTTCGGATCGAGCAGGTGCTTGATATCGCGCATCAGCGAAAACGCCACCGGGTCCTTCACCGACGGCAACAGATCGCGCTTGACCACGCCGATGCCGTGCTCGGCGGAAATCGAGCCGCCATATTTCTTGACCACGGCAAAGACCACGGCGTTGACGTCGTCCCAGCGTTGCAAATACTCCGCCTTGTCGGCGCCGACCGGCTGAGTGACGTTGTAGTGGATGTTGCCGTCGCCGAGATGGCCGAACGGCAATGGCCGCGCGCCGGGAATGAGCTTGGTGACGGCGGCGTTGGCTTCGGCGATGAAGGCCGGCACCGCGGCGACCGGCACCGAGACGTCGTGCTTGATCGAGCCGCCGGCGTAGCGCTGCACCTCGCCGAACAATTCGCGGATGCGCCAATACATCTTGGCCTGCTCGATGCTGTCGGCGATGGTGGCGTCGGCGACGAGACCCTCCTCCATGCCTTCCGCGAGGATTTCTTCCATCACCTCACGCAAACCCTCCCGCTGCTGCGACGACAATTCGATCAGCGCGTACCAATCGTGTGGCGCAGCGAGCGGATCGCGGCAGCCGGCGCCGTGCTCGAGCACCAGCTCGATGCCGCGCCGGGTCATGATCTCGAATGAAGTGACGCCGCCGGCGGTACGCTCGGTGGCGATGCCAAGGAGCTCCAGCGCCGCTTCCGGCGATTTGATGCCGGCAAACGCCGTCTCGACCGAGCGCGGCCGCGGCACCAGGCGGAGCACCGCTGCGGTGATGATACCGAGCGTGCCTTCGGCGCCGATGAAAAGGTTTTTCAGGTCGTAGCCGGTATTGTCCTTTTTCAGCTTGTTGAGATTGTTCATGACCCGGCCGTCGGCCAGCACCACCTCGATGCCGAGCACGTGCGAGCGCGCGATGCCGTGCGCAATCGCCGCCGTGCCGCCGGCATTGGTGGAAAGATTGCCGCCGATGGTGCAGGTGCCTTCCGACGGCAAGAGTTGCGGATAGAGCCGGTCGACCTCGGCCGCGGCCTCCCGGGTGCGCTGCAAAGTGACGCCGGCCTCGCAGGTGATGGTGTTGGAGGTCGGATCGACTTCGCGGATGCGATCCATGCGGTTGAGCGAGAGTACGATCTCGTTGTGCAGGGGAATTTGGCCGCCGACCAGGCCGGTATTGCCGCCCTGCGGCACGATCGCGGTGCCGGTGTCGTTGGCAAGTTTCAATATCGCCGAAACTTCGGCCACCGACGCCGGCCGCAACACCACGGGCGTGTGGCCCTGGAACATGTTGCGCATCTCGACCAGGTACGGCGCCTGCAGGTCCGGATCGGTGATGGCGAATTTTTCCCCGACGATCGCGGCGAAGCGCGAGAGCAAAGCGGGGTCGAGCTTTTTGGCTTGCGTATTGGGCGGCTTATCGAGCATCGGGACAGGTCCAGGCAAACGAGGTCAGACCCCATAGATGACAGCCGGGCAAACGCCGCGCAAGCGCGTCCTTCATCGGTCGTGGCTCGGCCGGAATTCATGTCCCACTTGCGCGCCGTCCACGAGCGGCCATACTCGCAGCAGGGAGAATGCCATGAAGCTGAAAGGCGGGTGCTATTGCCGCAAGGTGCGCTATGTGGCCGAGGGCGAGCCGATGCTGAAAGCGCAATGCCACTGCCGCGAATGCCAATATATCAGCGGCGGCTCGCCGGACATGTTCATGCTCATGCCGCCCGATGGCTTTCGTTACACGGCGGGGACACCCAAGCAATTTACCCGCAGCGATCTCGAACGCGCCGTGACGCGGGAATTTTGCGCCGAATGCGGCACGCATCTGGCCACGCGCCGGCCCGGTCTGGCCGCCGTGATCTTGAAAGTCGGGACGCTCGACGATCCCAGCCTTTTTGGCAGCCCGCAGATGGCGATCTACACCGTCGACAAGCAGGCATTCCATCAAATCCCCGACGGCTTGCCGACCTTCGAGCGGCTGCCGAAACGATAAAGGCGTGTCGTTCAATTCAAACCGCGGCACGACCGTTCAGCGCGGCGCCGCCGCGCGCGCCAGCCGGTCGTTGATGGCTTCGCCCAGTCCGTCGTGGGGGATCGGCATCACGGCAATGCTCTTCGCGCCAGCGGCATCGAGTGCGCGCAGATGCGAGAACAGATTGGCCGCCGCCTCGATCAAATCGCCGCGCTGCGAAAGATTGAGCGTAATCGCGGCACCGCCGGCGCCGTCAGCGAGCTTCGGCCCGAATGCCAGCAATGCTTCGCCGCTCTCGATGCGCCGCGCATCGAGCCGCAATGGCGTGCGCGGCGCATAATGCGAGGCCAGCATGCCGGGTGCGAGTGGTGCATCGTCCTCTGGCGCGATACCGGCGGGCGGCTCGGCCAGCGGTCGCCCCAGCACGCGTTCGATGTCGTCGCGTGGCAGGCCGCCGGGGCGCAACAGCATCGGCTCGCCGAGGCAGGCAACGATGGTCGATTCGACGCCGACCGGAGTAGCGCCGCCGTCGACGATGAGATCGATGCGGTTTCGTAAATCGGCGAGCACGTGCGCCGCCGCGGTCGGCGAGACGTGGCCGGAGCGATTGGCCGACGGCGCCACGATCGGCCGCTTGAACGCGGCAAGGATTTTCTGCGCCACCGGGTGATGGGGCACGCGCACCGCGATGCTGTCGAGGCCGGCGGTCGCGAGCTCCGCGACCGGACAGCCGGCGGTCTTGGGCAGCACCAGCGTCAGCGGCCCCGGCCAGAACGCAGCGGCCAGTTTTTCGGCTTCCGCTTCGAACCGCGCCAGCGTCCGTGCTGCAGCCAGGTCGGCCACATGCGCGATCAGCGGATTGAACGCCGGCCGCCCCTTGGCCTCATAGAGCCGTGCAATCGCCCGGCCGTCGGTGGCGTCGGCGCCGAGGCCGTAAACCGTCTCGGTCGGGAAGGCGACGAGGCCGCCGGCCTTGAGGCAGCGCACCGCGTCGCCGACCGCGGCGGCATCGGCCCTCGATACGCGTGTCACCAATGGGGCTGTCATGGCGGGGGATCAGTGCCTAAATAGCCGGAGCACGCAAGCGCGACCGGTGCAAACCGGGAGTGCTTGCGGCTGCGGAATGCGGCTAGTATAAGCCGCGTCAGTCGGAGCGTGGCTCAGCCTGGTAGAGCACCTCGTTCGGGACGAGGGGGTCGCAGGTTCAAATCCTGCCGCTCCGACCAAGACCACCACTTGGTCGTTGATTTTTCGGAACTATCAGCAACACCTAGTGAACTTGCGACGCCCCGAGTACACAAGGGCGTACACAGGCGCGTGTTGCGGATTGCCCAGTTACGACAAGACAGCAGGGGCAACTACAGCGCACGCAAGTGCCTACCAGATGGCGTGCGGGATGAGTGTGACCGCCGCCACCAGCCGCGCTTTGAGGCCAAGTTCTCTGTACCTGCCCGGCACGAAGCCACAGGCCGCGAAGCAGCAATTCAACGAGTGGCTTGCAGAAGCCGAGGGGCGCATTGCCGCTATCCGCAGAGCGGAAAGATGAAGGCGTCGCGCTCAGCCCGTGACAAGCACGCGCACTAGCGGGCGAATGGTACGAATGGTTCGTCGCGCGTCATCCCGTCAGCGACCGGCAGAAATGGGAGCGGCGGGACCTTACCGCTTGCATTGCCGGCTGTTTTTCTGAAGGCGAAGATTGCCCTTACACAATTTCAATCGAATGTGGACCCTGGCTCCCCGTGACCCTGGTCGTCACGCTGGCGAACGCCACGGCAACGAGCGGAAGTCGGCGAGGAACACCAGGAACTCCGTGGATTCTTTGCCAGCTTGTGACCGCTAGGGCGGTCGCCGAGAGAGGGCAAACGCGCCAGTGGACTCGCTCGGGAAGCGAAAGAGGCCGCCAACAGATGCGGCCTCTCATTGGCTAGTGGCCGGGACTTCCAATCACAGGATGGGGGCCGCTGCCTGGGCCATACGGCGCCCCATTAGGTATATTTCCACTGGGGGGCGCCTGGCGACCTGGACCTCCAGTATCTGGGCCAGCGGGGCGAGGCTGGAAGGGGGGCGGGCTTCCCGTTGGGTCGACTGAATGCCCGCCGATGCCACCACCGCTTATTTCCTCAGCCCGTGCGACATTGGGACTTAGCCACAGCGCCACAATGAAAAGGCAGACAAGATATTTCATAGCTGGCCTCTCCTGCTGATTAGGCCTTCCTTACAAGTGATGGAAGAAATTATGCACCGCCCCCGAGGCGTCACCCACCGCCTTGTGAACCGTGTTGCCCACCTGCTTGGCCACGGATTTATCGCTCTGGCCGATGGGATACTTCGCGAAGTGCTCAAGCTCCTTGCCTGTGGTATCGACCTCGACGGAGCCAGAGTGGCCATCGCCGCACACCTTCACACCCGTGCCTTCGGTCTTTTGTCGGCCGGTGCTCTGGTCAGTCGATGTATCGATTGGGCAGTTCTGCGTGGTGGTCTGAGAATTGTCACCACCATCATCAGCCGTCGCTAAGCCGCTGTTACCGACGATCGCCAGAAGGGATACTCCGGCGAACATTGTTGCTCTCAAGGTACCCATAAGGTCCTCCAAGGGTTGGCTAGCCGGCTGCAGACGCTCTGAGCCGCTAACTTTAGTAGGGGTTACATCGGCTGACAGACCCAGGACCGTCAGGCGGGCAAGTGGCGCCGATTGGGGCCTCTGAGGTCCACTAAACCGGCACAGCGGCGTAGCAGCGGGCCACTTGCACCATATCGGTCCGACGCGGTACCGATTGGGTCCGGACGGTTCCGCACCTCAAATTGCTGAGAACGATATGCGCGAGATGCTTTCGGATACGCAAGTAAAGTACGTAGCAACTCTGGTGAAATCCGCCATGATGGCTAAGCAGCTTACTGCTACAAAGGTGGCGAAGCTGGCTGGCTATAGCGACAAAGTGGTTCGCGAACTACTCAAGGGCTATGCGAAGCCGCGAAATACGGTATCTGAGATTTGCGCCGCTCTAACGATCGACCTGGACTGCGTGCTTCGCGACGCGGGAATTGAGAACGGCAATACGACAGAAGAATCCGCACCAACCGAATGTGGCGGTTATTCCCGAAAAAACTACGGCCACTACATCGGCGCATACACAACTATTAGACCTGCATACGCTGACCCGCGAATTCTAAAGTGTTACCGGACGGATCTGTCATGGGATGACAGTTTATCGCGCCTTCGATTTACTGAGCTGCACAGGGATGACGAATACGGCCAAAACGGCCACGTATATATCGCTCCAGGGTCGGCCCACCTGTATTTGCTTACGATCAACAGGGGTTGGGTCCGAACTGTTCTTGTTTCGCAACTTGTCAATAACAATAGGATCATGCGTGGTTTGATATTGAGCCAGTTCAACTCAGGTGGGGCGAGTTATGCACCAGTGAGTGCTCCAATTGTCTACATCAAACAATCCGATGCAGAGCGGGGCACAACCTATGGAGAGATTACGAGCGAAAGCGAACATTTTGCCAGGTACCTCGGCCTAGTGCGGGAAACAGTCCAGCGGTCCTTCGTTCGCATCGTGCAACCGATATAAATTTCCACAATTAAGCGAGCGCAGCCCGGATTGAACGGAGTGAAATCCGGGGTCCGCGTCTAGGCGGCGCGATCGTTCCCGGATTTCGCTGTGCTCAATCCGGTCTACCTGCTTTATCTGACGATGCACCCGCATTGATGCGAGCGAGGACGCCACTCGGCGTTACATCTGTTCGCGGATTCAAATGCACCGCACACTCCCCAACCGCTGTCCGAAACTGTCAATCGACGTGCTGTCCAAAGGCCCCCAATATCGTCGGTGTGGCTTCCGCGGCTGAAGTTCCGCCGGTGATGCTGAGGGCTAAGTCGGCCCTCGTGCGTTTTCGCGACGTCGGATGTCTCCTTCGCGGTAACCGGCTGACGATGAGAGCGAGCGACCGCGCCGGGTGGACTTCCACCCGAAGGCGAGAGCCCCTCGGATCTCGGAAGGGCGCTTGGCAGTCCTGGCGAGACGGGGGTCTCGGGCGATTGAGGCACAGTGTAGGGCGTCGATGGATTGAAGGTCGGCGGCTGCGGCGGTGGTTGGGCGGGGGGAGACTGCGCTTGTGCCTGTTCGATTGCTAAGCTGCACAAGACCACCCATCCGGCCACGAAAATCCTCGCCAGCGCCATCCTTTCAAATCTCATCGTTTGCATCGCAGTCTCCTTCGAGCCGGTGTATCGGCCCGGCCCTTTGGATTGACAACACGACTATCGATACTGCGGTTCCGCCAGAAGTAGCCGACGTCGAACATCGCCCGCAACAGATCGGGCTGGAGCAGCGGGCTCGCAAGCGCTCATTCTATCTTACGCGGCGCTGACGATATCTTCCCACTTTCCCAGGAAGGGGAAAGGCGGCCTCCGGCCGCCGTCTTTCGTACTAAGAACGCCAATGCGGGGCATCGGCCACGCGAAGCGCGGCGGGTGGGGTGACAGCGTTGACGGGCGCTCGGTGCATCGGCATCGCCGCACCCCACCCCACCTCGCCCGCCGGAGCCTGCCATCGGGCCGGCCACTTCGGGCCGGACCCGTTAGGCGGTCGACCCTTCCCCCGCAGGGGAGGGTGAAGGATACATCGTTGTTCGTTGCCGGCCCGCTCTACCCATCCGACGACCTTTCCACCCATCAGGCATTGACGGTAGAGCCCGCTACTTGCTGCCGGCCGACGCGTTGAACGCGCAACATTTCATTGCTAATATACATTAGGTTGTATTAGTGACTTTCACACCATCAAATCAAAGCGAAAGGATCAGACGATGAGTTCGCTCAACGTAGCAGCCTACGGTGAGGGCGTGATGTATCCGCCCAATCTCGCACCGAATATTTCCGCGATTCAAACGGCGGGCTGGACCAGCGTCATCGTCAGCCTGTTTCACGTCAACACGTCCGGTGACATTTACATCAACGACACGAAGATCTTTACGGGAGGGCAGTATATCGGCAGTCCGGACTGGACCGGCCAGCTCCAGCAACTGCTTGGGCAGGGCAGCACCATCACTACTTTGCTCGCATCGATCGGCGGGGGCGGTGTTAGCGACTACGCCAGCATCAAGACGATCTACCTCAAAAACAACAAATCCTTTGCCGGAACGCCGCTTCAGGCCAATTTCCAGACGTTCTTCGCCACGTTTCCCATGATCACTTTGATCGATATGGATGTCGAGGAAACCTATAATCAGGATTCCTTCGTCGCGTTTTGTCAGATGCTCATAAAGATCGGTTTTGGCATCACGTTCTGTCCTTATGCCAATTGGGAAATGGACTTCTGGACCGGGTCGCTGGCTCAACTGAATCAATCGAACGCCGGTGCCGTGAAGTGGTGGAACCTGCAGTGTTATGACGGCGGTGGGGGCAACGATCCGCAAACCTGGGCCACAGCTATTTCCAGCGCTATCCCCGGCTTCGTCACGACGAACTTCATTCTCGCCGGCGACTGGAGCCGCAACCTGGCAGAGCCGAATCAAAATCCAAGCAGTTGGTATTGGCAAGGCGACTGTCCGCCTGCCATGCAGAATTTGATGTCATCGTTTGCAAAGGAGTCCTGCGTCGGTGGCGGGTTCATTTGGACGATTGACCAGATTCTCGATTACGCCGCCGACCAGAAGAAAAAAGCCGATCCCGCGCCGTGCGGCAACGTGGTCATGAAAGACTACGTGGCGGCGATCAATAACGGTCTCGGCTGAATCCAGCAATCGTAGCCCGGATGGAACGATAGCGAAATCCGGGAACGATATCGCCGATGGAATCCCGCATTGCGCTTCGCTCCATTCGGGCTACGCGATCACGATAGGTTTGCTCCGCCCCATCTGACGACCTTTCCCATCCCTCGGCGCGCCCGTAATGTCGCCTCGGATCAATCGTCCCACTGCTACAGAGGTTCGACATGCGTCTTCAGGACAAGATCGCCATCGTGGTCGGCGCCGGTCAGTCGCCCGGCGAGGGGATGGGTAACGGCCGCGCCACGGTTTTGCGGTTCGCGCAGGAGGGTGCCAAGGTTTTGGCGGTCGACAACAATCTCGGCTCCGCCGAGGAAACGGCGGCGATGGCACGGCAAAGGGGCGGCGAATGCGCCGCGTTCGAAGCCGACGTGACGCGTGAGGCGACACTCAAAGCGATGGTCGAGGCGGCGCGGCAGCGTTGGGGCCGCGTCGATATCCTGCACTACAATGTGGGCTTGAGCATCGCCGGCGGCGACGCGCCGCTTGACGAATTCACCGAAGCCGCGTTCGACCGCATCGCCACCATCAACCTGCGCGGCGCCATCATGGCCGCCAAGCATGTGTTGCCGGCGATGCGCGCGCAGCGCTCGGGCGTCATCATCATGATCTCGTCGATCTCGGCTTTGGAGAACTATCCTTATGTGGCCTACAAGGCGACCAAGGCCGGCATGATCGCGTTCACCCAGCAGGTCGCCATCCAGAATGCCGAATTCGGCGTGCGCGCCAATGTCATCCTGCCCGGCTTGATGGACACGCCGATGGCGGTCGATACCCGCGCCAGGGTCAGCGGCAAGAGCCGAGCCGAGGTCGCGGCCGCCCGCGATGCGCGGGTGCCGCTGCGACACAAGATGGGCACCGCCTGGGACGTCGCCAACGCCGCGCTGTTTCTCGCCTCCGACGAGGCGAGTTTCATCACCGGCGTGGCGCTGCCGGTCGATGGCGGCGCGCTGGTCAATATCAATTGAATAGCCCGGTCGCGCGCCGCGTTCGGGACGAGGGGTCTTACGGCGCTTCACCCAACAGCGATTTATTGTTCTGCACGATGCCGCGATAGAGATCGAACTGCTGGCGCGTCAAAGCGTCGAGCGCGGCCGGGCCGGAGCCCACTGCCTCGGTTCCGACATCGGCGAGACGCTTGACCACGGCGGGCTCGTGCATGGCTTGGCCGATGGCGTCGGCAAGTTTTTGGATGACCGGTTTCGGCGTCTGAATAGGCGCATAGATCGCGGTCCAGAACGGCACCTCATAATCGAGACCCGCTTCCTTCATGGTGGGGACATCGGGAATTGACGGCGAGCGTTTGCTGGTCGTCACCGCGAGTGCGCGTACCGTTCCTTTGCGGATGTTCTCCGTCTGCACCGGAACGCCGTCGATCATCATGGCAATGCGGCCCGTCAACAGGTCGGGCATGGCGGCGACCGTGCCGCGATAAGGAACGTGCACCATGTCGACGCCGGCTTTTTGCAGGAACAGCACCTCGGCCAGGTGCACCGCCGTGCCGGTGCCGGACGACGCAAAGCTGTACTTCCCGGGATTGGCTTTCAAGAGCGCGATGAAGTCCTGCAAATTTTTGACCGGAAGCGTCGGCGACACGACCATCACCGGCGCAAATCGCGTGACGATGGAAACCGGTGCCAAATCGCGCATCCAGTCGTACGGTAGCTTTTCGGTGACTGCCGCGTGCACGATGCCGGTCGTCGAGTGGTAAAGCAGCGTGTAGCCGTCCGGGCTTGCCTTCACGACGTCATCGGTCGCGATCGCCCCGCCGGCGCCGCCCTGATTCTGCACGACGATCTGCTGGCCGAGCACGTCGGTCAGCGCTTGCGCGGCAATCCGTGCGGTCACGTCGATCCCGCCACCGGGAGGAAACGGAACGATCATCCTGATCGGCCGTGACGGAAAGTCGGTCTGCGCCTGGGCCGTCGCGGCGCAATCGACGCAGGCCCAGAGACCTGCCAGCAGCACAAGCGCCTTCAGGATTTTTGTCATGATTTTTCCTTCCCTGGTGCAGTGCTCGCGTTGCAGCGCGCGTCGAAGAACGGCGCAGGTCGTGACCGCGTCGCTTCTTGCGACCAGTATCTGCAGGAGAGACCTGACATTCAAGCGCGCGCGCGTTGACGCGGTTTTGCGACGGGCGATTGCCGCCCAACCGCGTGGGCAGGGATCGCCAAAAGTGCCGCGGGTTGTTGCGCGCCGACGTGCGATGTCATACTGGATGCGCAATTGCGGGAATGAACGATGAAACTCAGCGTCGATCGCATATTGACCACCCATGTCGGCAGCCTGCCGCGGCCGGACGATCTCTTCGACATGATGCTGGCGAGACTGGACGGCAACGCGGTCGACGAAAAGGCCTACGCGGAGCGCGTGCAACGGGCCGTCGCGGCGAGCGTCAAGCAGCAGGTGGACGCCGGGCTCGACGTCGTGAGCGACGGCGAGATGGGAAAGCCGAGCTTCATCACCTACGCGGCGCAGCGTCTCGGCGGGCTGGAGAAGCGCGAGGGAACGCGGCCAAGCCCTTTTTCCAATACCCGCGAAACCAAGGACTTTCCCGAATATTACCAGTCGGCGGTGGCCGAGCAGGTGAGCGCCCGGCGCCGCCGCGCGCTCATGGTCTGCAGCGGGCCGATCACATACAAGGGCCACGATCAATTAAAGTCCGACCTCGCCGGTCTCAAACTGGCGTTGCAGGGCGCTGGCGCCACGGAAGCGTTCGTGCCGGCGATCGCGCCGTCGAATGTCGAGACCACGACGCCGAATGAGTATTACCCGACAGCGGAGGCTTACGTCTTCGCCATCGCAGACGCGATGCGCGAGGAATACAAGGCGATCGTCGACGCCGGATTTTTGCTGCAGATCGACGATCCGTTTCTGGTCACCTATTACATCACGCGGCCCGATCTCGGCATCGCAGAATGCCGGAAGTGGGCGGAGCTGCGCGTCGAAGCGCTCAACGCCGCCATAGCCGGAATCCCCGCGGACAGAATCCGCTTCCACACCTGCTACAGCGTCAATATGGGTCCGCGCATTCACGACATGCAGTTGAAGGACATCATCGACATCATCCTCAAAGTCCGTGCCGGCGGCTACTCGTTCGAGGCGGCAAACCCGCGGCACGAGCACGAATGGGAAGAGTGGAAGCGTGCCAAGCCGCCTGACGACAAGGTCCTTCTCCCCGGCGTCATCACCCAATCGACGGTGCTGGTCGAGCATCCCGAACTGGTGGCGCAACGGATCGGCCGGTTTGCCGAAATCGTCGGCCGCGAACGCGTCATCGCCAGCGCCGACTGCGGATTTGCCTCCTTCGCCGGATCCAACGAGGTGCATCCCTCGATCGTCTGGGCGAAATTCGCCGCCTTGGTCGAAGGCGCGCGCATCGCCAGCAAGCGGCTGTGGGCCAAGTGATCATCGAGAGGCGTCATTCCTTGGCTCGCGCTTCTGCTTGATAGCGGAATTGCTCATGAAACGAAGCGATCATCGCATTCTCACGACGCACACCGGCAGTCTGCCGCGTCCACCGGATCTCGTCGCAGCGCTCAACGCCAAAGAGCTCGGCCAAAACTACGACGCGTGGGCGCTCGATGACCGCGTCAGCCGGGCCATCGCCGAAATCGTGCGGCAGGAGGCCGATACCGGGATCGACGTGATCAATGACGGCGAGCACAGCAAAGTCAGCTGGATGGCCTATGCGCGCGGCCGGCTCTCGGGCCTTGAGGAAATCGACAGTCCGGTGCGCTTTCGCGGCGCGACCCGCGATTCGCTGGCCTTTCCCGCAGCCTACGACGATATGAAAGTCATGCTGGCGGGGCGGTCTGCGGCCATCGTCGCCAAGCGCACGGTGCGCCCCAAGGCCTGGGTGTGCAGCGGTCCGATCGCTTATGTCGGCCAAAGCGAGCTATGCGCCGATATCGACAATCTCAAAGCCGCGCTCAGAGGGGTCAAAGCCGAAGAGGCTTTTGTCACCGCGATATCGCCGTCGAACCTGGAGCTCTATTACGACAATCACTATTACGGTTCGGCCGAGGAGTATCTCGCCGCATTGGCCGACGCGATGCACGTCGAGTACAAAGCCATCGTCGATGCCGGATTTGTGCTGCAGATCGACGATCCGCGGATGGCGACGCACTATAATCGCACGCCCGATGCTTCCATCGAGGATTGCCGCAAATTCATGGCGCTGCGCGTCGAGGCCGTCAATCACGCGCTGCGTGGCATTGCGCCGGATCGCGTGCGCTTTCATACCTGCTACAGCGTCAACATCGCGCCGCGCCTGTTCGACTTCGAGCTGAAGCATTTCGTCGACTTGATGCTGCAGATCCGCGCCAGCGCCTATGCCATCGAAGCCGCCAATCCGCGTCACGAGCACGAGTGGGAATTGTGGCGCGAGGTGCGTTTGCCGGACGACAAAATTTTGATTCCGGGTGTCGTCTCACACTGCATCCATCTCGTCGAGCATCCGGAACTGGTGGCGCAGCGCATCGTCCGGTTTGCCGAAGTGGTCGGGCGCGAAAGAGTGATCGCCGGCACCGATTGCGGGTTTGGCACCTCAGGGGCCGGTGACGAGGTGCATCCCGATGTCGCCTGGGCCAAGCTGCGGTCGCTGGTCGAAGGCGCCCGCATCGCCAGCAGGAAATTGTGGGCGGGCTAGGCCCATAGCTCCTTGCTCGCCTGTGCGGCGCCGGCAACGAGCGCGCCAAGTTTCAAGAAGACGATCTCCGGATCGAGCTTGCCGTAACCCGCTGCGGTGCCGAAGCCGCAGTCGGTATTCGCGATCACGCGCTCGCGGCCGACGATCTGCGCAAAGCGCACGATGCGCTCGGCGACAAGTGAAGGATGCTCGACATAATTGGTCGACGTATCGATCACGCCTGGCAGCAGCAGCTTGTCGTCGGGAAGCTTGAATTCTCGCCAGACCGCCCATTCGTGGGCATGACGTGGGTTTGCGGCCTCGAGTGCGATGGCTTGCGCCTTTATGCCAAGCACGATCTTGATGATCTTGGCGAGCGCGATGTCGTGGGTGTGCGGGCCTTCGTAGTTGCCCCAACACACATGAATCCGGACCATGCTGGGAGGAATGGTGCCGAGCGCATGGTTGAGCGCTTCGGCGTGGAAAGCGGCGCGCTGCAAAAACTCCGGCTCCGAAAGATCCTGAAACGCCGTATGCCGCGACATCGCCAGATCGGGGCAATCGATTTGCAGCACGAAACCCGCCGCGGCAATCGCAGCGTATTCTTCCCGCATCGCCTCGGCGATGGCGGCGACATAGTCCTCGTGGCTGCGATAATAATTGTTCGGCAGAAAGCTCGCGACCACGCCGGGAGAGGCCGCGGTCAAAAATGCCTCGGCCGGCCGCGCCGCATCGACGGCGGTACGCATATTGGCGAGGTCGTGTGCCAACGCTTGCCGATTGCCGACGGCGATCGGACCGACGCAGGCTACGCGCTTGAAGCGTCGTGCCCCCGAGAGCTGCGCCATCTTGCGGCGCAGATCGGGAAACGGCGCCAGGTCGGCGTGCGGCTTCGCGCCTTCGGTGCTGCCTTCGTCGGAAAAGCCGGACAGACGATCGTGCACATAGGTAGCGTAACTGATCTTGCTGGTCTCGCCGTCGCTGATGATATCGATGCCGACATCGACCTGCCGCTTGACGATGTCGAGCACGGCCTGCCGAATCCCACGATCAAACTGCGCGACATCGAACGCCCGGCGGTTCTCGCGATCTTCCAGCAGATGCAGCACCGCGTCGCTGCGCGGCAGGCTGCCGACGTGGGTTGTCAAAATCCGGTTTTGGCTCGTTTTCATCGCTATCGGCCGACTGGCTTATGCATCGTGTCGCACCCGTCGCTCGGTGAGGTGCAGGAGCGTGTTGATCGCAACGGCAAACAGGAACAGCAGCAAGGTCAACGCGAAAATGTCGACGACGTTGTGAATCTCAGTGGCGCGGATCAGCGCAAAGCCGATACCCGATGAAGAAGCAAAAAGTTCCGCAATCAAAATACCGAGCAGCGTCACGGCGATGCCGATGCGGATTCCGGAGAGAATTTCCGGCACCGCAGCGGGGGCCAAAACCGTGACGATGGTGGCCAGCGGCGACAGCCGCAGTGCCTTTGCGGTCCGCCGATGCACCGGCGCGACGTTGCGAACCGCGTTCATGGTGAATATCGCCACCGGAAAGATGCCATGGATCACGCCGAACGCGATTTTCGCCGTGAGGCTCAGGCCGAAGATCAACAGAATGATCGGATAGAGCGTGATCTTGGGTATGGAATATACGGTGCCGAGGATCGGATCGGCCACATCGCCGGCAAAGCGGCTGAGACCAAGGGCGAGACCGATCAGCACTCCGCCGGTGATGCCGATGAGGCACGCATAGCCGAACGCGATGCCGGTGCTCGCCGCGTCGTTCCAGAAATTCCGCCCCTTGAGCAGCGCAACGGCGCGCAACAGCGTGTCGGCCGGGGCGGACACGACGTCGGCGCCGAACAGCACATAGAGAATTTCCCAGCAGGCGAGAAAGCCCGCGGCCAGAAGCAGCGCATCGTAGTTTTGCGGTTTCATTGCTGGCCGAAGCGCCGGTGCAGCCGCTTCTCCCAATGCGACAAGGCGCCGTTGACGACCATAACCAGGATCAAGAGCAGCAGCAGCATGCCGTACATCGTGCGGTTATCGAAATCCTGGTAGCCGAACGCGATCCGCTTGCCGATTCCCGCCGTCGCCAGGATGAATTCGCCGGCGACGATGCCGATCACCGAATAGGCCACGGCGAGCTTGATGCCGGTCACCAGATGCGGCGCCGCCGCCGGCAATCGCAGCAGCAGCAGCCGGCGCATCGGGCTCAGTCTCATGACAGTGGCGGTCTTGGCGATGACCCGCGGCACCCGGTCGAGCCCGATCATGGTATTCACGATCATCGCGACGATGCCGAACATCGCACCCATGGCGATTAGCGCGGACCGGCCGACGCCGAAGGCAACAATCAACACCGGGTAGAATATGAATACCGGGACGGCGTAATAGGCCGACAACAGCGGTTCGAATGCCCGTCGCGCCCGCGGCAGCGCGTGCAGCGCGGCGCCAAGCCAAAAGCCGAGCACGATCGACAGCGCGATCGCCGCCAACGTATTGACGACGGTGAAGGCGATGTCGCTGTTGGCTTTGCCGCTCTTGAGGATTTGCCACAGCGCGGCGGCGATTTCGGTCGGCGGGATCATCGTCGCCCGAGGGATGACCGACATTCGGCAGAGAATTTCGAGCGCGGCGAACGCTCCGACGACCACGGCGGTCCGTGCCAATCCGACTTTGGTGAGGCGCAAATTCACAACGGCTTTTGCAGATCCTTCGGCAGGAATTCCTGATCGATCATTGCATTCCAGTCGACGGGTTGGTCGGCCTCGCCGACCAGCCGCAAGCCCTCTGACATTTTATCGAGTCCCAGTTTCTCGAACTCGCCGCGGGTCCACTCGCCATCATAGCCGAAATATTTGGGAAAATAGGTTGCGACCTGCTTGGGGTCCTGCTGCCAGACCTTGGCATAAATGCGCATGGCATCGTCCCGGTTCTGATAGATGTCATCCGCCGCGCGGCGATGAATGGCGATCAGTTTGCGCAGCAGCTCCGGATTCTTCGCGGCGAACTCCCGGGTGGTGATGCCGACGAGCCACGTCATCCTCGGGATGAGATCGGCGAACGGCAGGATGACGCGAAATTTTTCCGGCTGCAGCGTCAGGATCGGATCGATCAGCGGCGCTGCCTGAATGGCGCCCGTGGTCAGAGCGGTGAGGCCGGGGCCAAAGCCGCCCGTCGCGACGGCTTCGACTTTGCCGGTCATCTGCGTCGCCTGCAGCGCCAAGTGCAGCAGCACATCGCTGGTCGACTTCGGCGCCGTATAGCCGGCCTTCTTGCCGGCGAGGTCGGCGACTTTGCGGATGTCGGACTTTTGATCGGCAACAAGGGCGATTTCACCGATATGACTGCTGGCCGTATTGACGATGACGATATCCAGTCCAGCCCGCCGCGCCGCGATCGCCGCGGACGTGGCGACCTCGCCGTAAGGCAGATCGCTGGCAAGGACATTGCGCAATGTGGTGCCGCCGCCGGCGCCGGCGATAATCTCATCGATCTTGACGCCGGCTTCGTCGAAATAGCCCTTTTCCATGGCAACCGCCCAGGGCAACGTCGCGGTCACGCGGCCGTATTGGCTGATCGCGAGTTGATAGGCATGGCAAGACGATGAAATGGTCGTTAGCATCGCGATGATTGCCAACGGCAGCAAATTTTTCATCGTCGAAACCTCCCACGATCGTCGTTCTTGCCACGCCCGGCGGCGCTGCGCCTCGCATTGCCATGCGTATCTTGAACCAGACCGGCGGCGCAAGAAAGGGCGTGGACGTGTTGTCCCGCGCCTACCACAACGCCGCGGCGTCCGTTATGGTGCGCATCGCAGGCGCCGCCGCCAAGGAGCGGCATGACGATCGCGGGAGTGCAGGATGATCGAGGCCAAACGTTTCAGTCACGTCACATTCGAGACATCCGATCTCGAGCGCCAGATCGCCTATTTCACCGAAGTCGCCGGTCTGGTGGTGGCGGAGCGGGAGAACGGGCACGCTTATCTCGCGACCAAGCTCGGCGATCTCGCGGTTCAACTCGAGACCGGAGAGCGCGCCCAGTGCAGCAGACTGGCATTCCAGGTCGCGCCCGGGACCGAATTCAAGGACATCCGAAGCGGCGTCGAAGCGGAGGGCCTGCGCTGCGAAGCGCGAAACGATCCGGCCCCCGGGATTTCGCAAATGCTGTCGTTCACGGATCCCAAGGGTACCGTATGCGAGGTGTTCGCCACCAAGACGCCGATTTGCAAACCGCAGCCTGTCGCCGGAATTGGCCCCATCAAGCTCGGACATCTTGCCTTCGTCGTCCCGGAGCCCAGGGAATACGCTGAATTCTATAGCCGCGTTCTGGGTTTCCGGGTGTCGGATTGGATCCAGGACTGGTTCGTCTTCATGCGTTGCGGTCCCGACCATCACACCATCAATTTCGTGCGCGGCAAGCGCACGCAGATGCACCATGTCGCCTTCGAGCTGAAGGATTGGGGTCAGGTGCAGTCGGCGTGCGATTTCCTGGGCAGCAAGAACATTCCCATTATTTGGGGGCCCGGCCGTCATGGACCTGGGCACAATATCTACACCTATCACCGCAATCCCGACGACCAGATCATCGAAATGTTCACCGAGCTCGACAAGATGCTCGATGAATCGCTCGGCTATTTCGAACCGCGGCCGTGGCATCGCGATCATCCTCAGGTGCCTAAGGTGTGGGACGCGCCGCCAAATGACATGTGGGGACCGCCACCGACGGCGGAATATTTGCGCCAGCGCGACTGAAGGTCGGGCGCGTCAGGCGCCCGCGATCACCGACTGGCCAGGCTCTGGAATTCGGTCGGGAAACTGTGCATGCGTCGCGCGCCGGTCGCCGTGATCTCGACGGTTTCGGCGAAGACGCAGCCCGTTTTGCCCTCGCGCCACTTCGGATCAAACAGATCGATGTTGAACGCGAACACCATGCCCGGCTCGAAGCGATCGCCGATGACCTTGACGGCTTCGCGGTCGGCGGCAATGGCATGATGGCGAAAGCGCGGATATTCCAGCGACGCCAAGCCGTGGCCGTGGATGCCGGCTTCGCAGATGGCGAGGCCGCGCGCGTCGATCTCGTCTTTCACCGCCATGAGCGCGGTCGAAATCGTCTTGCCGGGACCAAAATGGTCCAGTCCGCATCGATAGGCGGCGAGGCAGCCCTCGTAGATTCTTAATTGCTCCTTTGCCGGTTCGCCGAGACAGTAAGTGCGTTCGACATGGGTGAAATAACCGCCGAATTTCGGATGCATTTCGCAGATGATCAGATCGCCCTGTTCCATCTGTCGCATAGTCGGCAGGCGGAACGGATGCGGATAGGGATAGCGGTCACAATTCCACAGGAACAAGGTCGGCTCCTCGCCGCCGTTCGCCACCATCGTCTGCATCATGGCGGCGTAGACCTCGCACTCCTTCATGCCCGGCCGGGCAAGGTCGCGACATGTCGCCAACAACAGATCGCCCAAGGCCGCGGCCTTGCGCAACATGTCGAGCTCCTCGTCGCTTTTGATCGCACGCACCTTCTCGAGCATGTCGTCGAGGCCGCCGATCTTGGCGTCAGGCAACAGCGCCGTAAGCTGCTTATAGACATCGTGCGGCAGCCAGCCATCGGGATCCAGCGGACCGGCGAGGCCGTCCATGCCGATATGGCCGCGTTCCAGTTTCAATTCTTTGATGCGGTTGGCGACAGAATCGGCCCACGTCTTGGTGCGCGGACGGATGTCGCTGACCCAGTTTTGCGCCGCCGTCCAGCCGTCCACGAAGGTCGGCATCTGGATGATCGAGGTCGGCTCGCCGACAGCGGGAAAGATCAGCACGTTGAACTCGGCATTGCCGCCGATCGGCGACAGATAGCGCGCGTTGGCCGTGTAAAAGTCCCACATCATCGGCCAGCCCCACAGCACGATGGCGTCGAGGCCGCGGGCCGCCATTTGCTTCCTCACGGCGGCGTAACGCCGGTCGCGTTCGGCGAGCGAAAGTCGCGGTATCTCGAGGGTGGCTCTCATTGACGATCCCTGATGTTGTCGCAGCTCAAGCGGCGGCCTTCATCCGCTTGAGCGCCGCGAGATAGTCGGCGATGCCGCGCTCCAGGTCGAATTGCGGCCGGTAACCCAGGTCTTCGCGTGCCCGCGATATGTCATAGACGCCGGTTGCCGGATAGGGGAAGCCGTAGAAGTTAAGGCCGCCGCCGATTTCCATCTGCGCATCGGGAATATGCGTCTTGATGACGCGTTCGAAGTCGCGAAGGGTCACGCCGACGCCGGTGCCGATATTGTAGACGCGGTTCTTTATCTTGTCCGCAACCGTCGCCAGATAGATGCCGAGCGCGGAGTCCTTGTTGTAGATGAAGTCATCCTTGTCGTCGCCGCCCTGCTCGAGCTTGAACGGCAAGCCGTGCGCGGGATTCTCGACGATGCGGCTCATGACCGCCATCGGGCCGTGTCGCGCCGTCTTGCCCGGACCGTAGGTCGACGCAAAGCGCAGCGACACCGTCTCGATGCCCATATTGTCGTTGTAGTAGGCGCAGACGTTCTCGCCCATGAATTTGGCGGAGTCATAGATGCGCTTGGGTTTTGCCGGCAGGTCTTCGGACATCGGCTTCCAGGTCGGATGACCATAGTCGCCGGTGACCGGCCCATAGACGCCCTTGGCGCTGGTGAATACGACGCGCCTGACATCGAGCGCGCGCGCCGCTTCCAAAACGTTCACCAGGCCCATGACGTTGACCTGGATGCTCAGCGCCGGGTTCGCCGCCGAGACTGCGCCGACAAACGCGGCGGCGTGCACCACGTGGGTCACCTGATGCTTCTTGATGGCCTGCAAGATGCGCGGCAGGTCAAGCACATCGCCCTGCTCGAAATCGATTCTGTCGGCGATGTCGCCGATCAGGCTCAAGTCTTGATGGCGGGCGAAGACGACGGGACGATGGCCTTCCTTGACGAACTTGCGGCTGGTCTCGGCGCCGATGACCCCCATGCCGCCGGTGATGAGAACTTTCATGCAACCTGCCTCATCTCGCGCTGTGCGAACCGGTGACGGGCGCTCCGATCCCCAGCGGCTCTGCATCGACGAGCACGAAAGCGACACGCGCACGCTGTGCGCTGCGATTAGCCCAGGCGTGGTTCGTGCCACGCTGCACCATGATGTCGCCGGCTTTCAATTTCACCGACGACGCATCCATATCCATTTCGATTTCGCCCTCGATGACGATGACATAGTCCACCGTCTCGGTGCGGTGCATGTGCGGCTGATTGCCCGGAGGAAAATCGATCACCGCAAACCGCGTGCCGTTCCGCGGCGGCGCCGTGCCCAATATTCGGGCGCCCATGTCCTCCGGTTCTTCGCCGATCGCAATGCCCGCCGGCGCGCCGTCCGTGCACCACATCATGGTCGAAACCAGCCCGGGCTGCGGGTATTTCGCGTTGGTGGCCGGCGCGTCGAGCAGCACCTTTGCGACCCCGGCCTGGTCATGTCCGGTCACAATGCGACGGATAGGTGGGGCGTCCGTCTGCATCATGTCCTCCCGGCCGCATCGTTATGCGATTGAATTCTCATTAACTCCACAGTTACTGTAAATTTTCAAGGATCTGCGGTGAGGGATCGATACATGCAAAGGAACAATAGCATGCGGGACGTCGTCGTGACCTGCACGTTGCTGGCGGCTCTCACAATCCTTGCTCAACCGAGTCGGGCGCAAAGCCCGGCATCCGGCGACCCGGACGAGGCCCGCATCGACGATGTCATCACGGCGAGCCACATCCTGACCAACGAAGGCATACTGGACAGCTTTGGCCACGTCAGCGCGCGCTCGGCGAAAAATCCCGATCACTTCTTCATGCCGCGCGCCATGCCGCCGGCGCTGGTGTCGCGCGCCGACATCGTCGAAGTCGGGCTTGATTGCAAGCCGCTCGATCCCAATGCGCCGCGGCTCAACGGCGAGCGCTATATCCATTGCCAGGTGTATAAGGCGAGGAGCGACGTGCAATCCGTCATCCATACCCATGATCTCGCTGTCATTCCCTTCGGCTTGGCCGGAATTTCGCTCAAGCCCGTCGTCGTCCAGGCCGGTTTCCTGCCGCCTGAGGTGCCACTCTTTGAGGTGCGCGAGGCCAATGCGTTGGAGCCGGTGAACAAGCGCGGCATGCTGGTGCTCAACGCCACTCTGGGCGATGCGCTGGCCAAAAAGCTTGGCGCGGGCCCTGTCGTCCTGATGCGCGGCCACGGCGAGACCGTCGTCGGACGTTCGGTGCGGGAAGCGACGGTGCGGACCCTCTACACCCACATCGACGCGCAAGCGCAGAGCGCCGCGTTGGCGCTCAGCCCCAACATCACGGCTTTGAACGATGCGGAATTGGCGACCAACGCGGCTGAGAATTTCGACGCGGATCGGCCGTGGCAGAACTACAAGCAGCGGTTGCCGGCTGGACGCTGAGCCGCTGCCGGCAAGCATGTGCTACGCCGCGATCGCATCGGCGAGGCCTGCGATGAGGTCTTCGATATCCCGCAACCCGTTGAACCGCGGCGATCCTGCCATGTGCGGTGTCAGGACGACGTTGGCGAGCGACAGCAGCTCGTCATCGGGACGGCCAGGCTCCTCGTATAACGGATCGAGCGCGAAGCCGCCGAGACGACCGGATCGCAGCGCGTCCAGCAGCGCGTCGCGATCGATGAGCTCGGCGCGCGATACATTGACGATGCAGGCGCCGGGCTTCATCATGTTCAGCCGCGCGCGATCGATGATGCCCAAGGTGGAGGCATCGAGCGGAAGCTGCGGTATGATCCAATCGCTATCGCTGAGCAGCCGATCCAGCGGTCGATAGGAAACGTTCAGGCTGCGCTCCTCGTCTTCGGGTAGCCGCGTCCGTTGAAAATAGTGCGTTGTCATTCCGAACGCCGCGGCGCGCACGGCTATTTCACGGCCGATCTCACCCAGTCCAATGATGCCGAGCGTGTTCCCGTTGAGCGACCGCATCCCGGAGAACCGCCCCCAATTGGCGCCGGGCGTGTGGCGCGTGTCGAAGGGCGTGTACGACCGTCCGCCTGTGAAAATCTGCTCGATGCTGATCAACCCGTTCAAATCGGCCATCCGCCTGGCGAGCATCAGCATCAAGGCAAAGGCGTGCTCGGCGCACGAAATGTTGGCACGGCGGCGCACGGCCAAAACCTTGACCCCGCGCGACGCGCAGGCGGCGACGTCGATGTTGCGGAGAATGGCGCCGTATTTGTGCACGACTTGCAGCCGTGGCGCCAATGCGAGCTGTTGCGGGCCTATTTTCAAGCTTTCGGTGACGATCGCCTCTGCTGCCGCAAGGTTGCTTTGCAGCTCATCTTGGGATTTCACCAGCCGGACCTCGCCGGGGTATAGCGACCCTGCCGCTGTCTTCACCTTGTCGCACCAGGCCCGGAAGTCCGGCACATCGGGCGACATGAAATCCGCGAATGCGTTCCAGCGCTCGGGGCTGGTCGTTGGATCAAGGACGACGCCGATCAGGCGCGTCCAAACGTCGTCTTCCACGACCAGCACGGGCTTCTTGGATTGCATTGTTGGACGCTCAATTTCCAGGCGGGGAGCGAATGATTGGCTTATGGCACGTGCGACGCGGCATTTCTAACGCCAGTTCGTGTCTTGATACGCGCTCCCGCCGCTCTTTGTCGCGGGTTTCGTATCCTGGAGCGAGACGTCCGCGCAGGCTGCGCACCGGCCGCCGCAGCGCCGGCTTCGGCCCGCAGCAACGTGATGAATTCGCGATGGATCCGCGTGGGTTGCCAGCCGATGCGGGTGGCGATGCCGTCGAAACGACGCAGATGCGGCGATCGGAACGGCACTTGCGCTAAGGATTTGCTGTCGTTCAGCTCGGCTTCAAATCTCGACATCAGGGTCAGCTGGTCGGTCGCCGTCAGGATGGTACGGTAGATTTGCAATGACGTGGTTTCGAGGCTGATCTTCGGCTCGGCGCAAACGCCATCGAGCATGCGATGCAAAGCCTGCTGCCGCGGCGTCAACGGCCCCGGCATGATCCAGCCGAAATCGGCCAAGTCGCGATTGCGCACGCGCTTGAGCCGACGCAACGGATGGCCACGACGCGCGATCACGACGTAATGATTGGCGAATAAAAGCTCCTCCTCGACGTCGGTGGCCCAATCGGGCCGCCGCAGCACGCCGTACAACAGGTCGAGCTTCCCGGCGCGCAGCTCGTTCAACAGATCTTCGTAATGGCCATCGACGATGCGCACGCGGGCCGTCGGATATCGCGACAGGAATTCCTTGATCGCATGGGACAGGATCTGGGTGGCCGAGTGCGGGATATTGCCGATCGCGATCCGCGAAACAACATTGCCGCGTGCGGCCTGGATCTCGTCCAAGCCGTATTCGAGCTCGCCCAGCGCAACCTGAACTCTTCGGGCGAGTTCGGAGCCATACGGCGTCGTCGTGACACCGGTTGCGGTGCGCCGGTAGAGGCTCCGCCGCAGTTCACGCTCCAGCTCGCGGGCCGAACGGTGCAGCGAAGGCTGCGAAATTTTCAAAGACCGCGCCGCGGCGTCGAACGACGGGTTCTCGGACACGGCAATGAGGCTCTGCAGTTGGGGCCGCGTCAACCGGTTAACCGTGGCGTCCAGGCTTTGCCGCCCGGCGGCCGCGTTGCCGCTCGGTTCCGTCAATGCCGAACGCAGGTGTTCCAAAAAGCGCCGTATCCGCGGCAGCAGGATCGCGCCGAACGCGGTGACATAGCAGCCCGAGCGCCGGCGCTCGAACATCTGCGCGCCCAGCCCGTTTTCCAGGGCGCGGATCGCCTGGCTCACCCCGGGTTGCGAAAGATGGATGTCGCGCGCCGCCGCGCTGACGCTCTCCAGGCGCGCGACGGCTTCGAAGGCGCGGAGCTGCCGCAGTGACGGAATTTCGCGGGTCATCATGGAAAAATCTCCTGATCCGGCGCCCGCGGCGCCGGCAATATCCGCATGGCCTTTATAGCAAAAACTTATGGCTCCACGCGCGATTTCGATAGGGTCTGCCGCGGCGGCTGTGCCAGAGTTTCGGGTGCGGACACCCCGGACCGACGCGAGGCTGCAACAGCCCATGTCGGTCCATACCAGGGCCGTGCCGTCTAGGGAGAACGCATGACATATCAGCCAAGCGTCCGAACGCGCGCGCGCTCTGTTTCACATGGCTGCTTGGCCGCCGCGATGGCCGCCGTTTTTGCGATCCTGGGCGGGGGAGCGCTGGCGGCCGCGGACTACCCGACCAAGCCGGTGCGCGTGTTCGTGCCTTATGGTCCGGGCGGGGTCGGCGACCTGACCATGCGGTTATTGGCCGACAAGCTCGGCGATCAGCTCAAGCAGCAGTTCGTGATCGAAAACCGCCCGGGAGCAGGCGGCATCGTGTCGGCGACGCAGGTGCTGCGCGCTCCTGCCGATGGCTACACGCTCGGCGAGATCGGCAATGGCCAGGCGATCAGCGCCTCGCTGTTCAACAAGCTTCCCTTCGACGTGCTGAAGGATTTCACGCCCGTTTCGGTGGCGGCGAGTTTCGAGATATTGCTCGCTGTGCCGGGCAATTCGCCTTACAAGTCGGTCCAAGATATCGTCGACGCCGCAAAGAAAACTCCCGGCAAGCTCAATCTCGGCGCCATCAATCCCGGCAGCACGCAAAACCTTTCGGCGTACCTGTTCGAGCAGGTAACAGGAGCTCAGTTTACGGTCGTCACCTATCGCACGACACCCGAGCTGGTGACGGCGCTGCTGCGCGGCGACGTCGACATTGGCTTCGATTATTACGCCGGATTTATCAGCGAGATTGGCGGCGGAAAACTGCGGATCGTCGCCACTTCGGGCGAGGAACGCGATCCCTTGCTGAAAGACATCCCGACCGCGAAGGAAGGCGGCTTCCCGCAATATGTCGTGACCAGCTGGAACGGGGTCGCGGGGCCCGCAGGCCTGCCGGATGAGGTCGTGCAGACGCTCAACCGTGAGATCAACCGCGCCCTTGCCGCGCCGGACTTGCAGGAAAAGGCGCGGGGGCTCGGCATAGATGCGCGCGCCAGCACGCCGCAGCAGATGCATGATCGCATGGCGGCGGACGTCGCCAAGTGGCGGGACGTTATCGATAAAGCCGGCATTCCGAAGCAATAGCGCGTCTTAAGAGTTTCGGATCGGTTCGCGACCAAACCGGGCGCGGACCACGGCAAAACGGCATCGGGAGAATGGGAATGGCGGACCAGCCGAACTTGAAGATCGCGATCGGAACTTACGGCCACACCCGCGCCTTGAAATGGGGCGACGTGCGGATCGAGGGCGTCGATCCCGCATTCGTCGAGGTGGTGCCGATCATCGGCGCCTTTCGCCGCATGGTGCGCGACGTGGAATTCGACATCTGCGAGATGGCGCCGACGACCTACATGATCGCGCGCTCGCTCGGCGCCCCTTACATCGCCTTGCCGATTTTCCTGATGCGCCGCTTTCATCACGGCGGCTTCGTGGTCCGCCCCGATGCGGGCATCAGGGTGCCCAAGGACCTGGAGGGCAAAAAGGTCGGCGTGCGCGCTTATTCGGTCACCACCGGGGTTTGGACGCGCGGCATTTTCGTCAACGAGTACGGGCTTGATTCCGCAAAGGTGACCTGGGTGGTCGATGACGAGGAGCATGTCACGACGCTGAAGCTGCCGCCGAACGTGGTGCATGCGCCGGAAGGCAAATCGCTGCAGAGCATGATGAAGGCCGGCGAAATTCAAGCCGGATTTAGCGGGCCTGCGGGCGTTGGCCGCGCCGGTCCGCCGATCAGCGGCTGGGACAAGGCCGGCGCGGCCGCCGCCGATACCTATCCGGAATTGATCGCCGATGTGGAAAAGGTCGAGGCCGACTGGTTTCGCAAAAGCGGCATCTACCCGATCCACGGTCTCATCGTGGTGAAGGTCGAGCACATCAAGCGCTATCCGTGGCTGGCGCGCTCGCTGATGAACGCCTTCGTCGAAGCGAAAAAGCCTTATCTTGAGGAACTCAAGCGCGGCCAGGGCGATAGTCCGGAAGACAAGCGCTATCGCGGTTTCCTGTCGCTGATGAGCGATCCGCTGCCTTACGGCAGCGCGGCGAACCGCGCCAGCATCGAGGCCCTGGTCACCTACAGCCTGCAGCAAAAGTTGATACCGGCACGCCCGCAACTCGATCAGGTGTTTGTCGATATCGATCCATGAAAATCTCCTGTAACGTAAACACAAGTGAGCGCACATGCCCGTCATCGATATTCATCCGCACATCGTCTCGCCCGATACCCAGCATTATCCGTTGGCCCCGCTCGGCGGCACGCAATCCACCTGGTCGAGCGAGCGGCCGACCACGTATCAAACGCTGCTCAAGGCCATGGACGACGCCGGCGTCGACAAGGCGGCGATCGTGCATTCCTCCACGGCTTACGGCTATGACAACAGCTATGTGGCGGATGCGGTCGCCGCCGTTCCGTCTCGCTTCACCGGGGTCTATTCCATCGATGTTCTGGCGCCCGATGCGGTGAAGACATTCGATGCCTGGCTCGCCCGCGGCTGCACCGGCATGCGCCTGTTCACCACCGGCTCGACGTTACCGGATCAGGCCACCTGGTTCGTCGATCCAAAAACCTATCCGTTCTGGGAGCATGCGTCGGCCAAGAACATTCCGGTCTGCATGCAGATGAAGCAGGAAGGCTTGCCGCTGTTGCGGCAAATCATGGACCGGTTTCCGAAGGTGACGATGATCCTCGACCACCTGGCGCGCGCGCCGTTCGCGGACGGGCCGCCCTACGGCGGCGCCGCTGAATTGCTCGCGCTTGCCAAATACAAGCAGGTCTATCTGAAGATCACGCCGGTCAATGTGACGCCCAAGAGCTGGGGCAAAGCCACGCCGGAGACGTTCTTCGGCAAGATCGTCGATACGTTCGGCGCCTCGCGGATCGCTTGGGGTTCGAATTTTCCGAATTCGGTGGGCACGCTTTCGGAAATCCTCGGCTCAGCACGCAAGGCGTTTGCCTTCGCCAAGCCGTCGGATCAGGATTGGATTTTCGGCAAGACCGCGCTCACGCTCTATCCCGCTCTGGCCAAGTGATTTAGCGACCAAGTAACCAGGCGAAGTGACAAAGGAATCCAGCTCATGGCGACCGCGACAAAGCTCAAGCTGCACACCATGTTGGGCAACTATGCGAACACCAAGCCGCTCAAGAGCGGCGCGATTCATTCCGATCTGGTCGATTTCGATTTTGCCGAGGTGAAGGTCGCCAATAACCTGTTCAAGCGGGTCGTGCGCGAGGCCAAATACGACGTCGCCGAACTGGCCATCGTGACCTATCTGCAGGCCAAGGCCTATGGCAAGCCTTATGTACTGGTGCCCGCCGTGGTGGTGAGCCGCGGCCAGCATCACACCATCGCCTACAATCCCGAGCGCGGCCCGCTCAAGCCCTCCGAGCTCAACGGCAAGCGGGTCGGCGTGCGCGCCTATACGGTGACGACAGGGACGTGGGTGCGGGGAATCCTGGCGAGCGACTACGGTATCGACATCGACAAGGTCGAGTGGATCACCTTCGAGGATCCCCATGTCGCCGAGTATCACGACCCCGCCATCGTCAAGCGCGCGGTGCCAGGCAAGGATTTGACGCAGATGCTGCTCGACGGCGACGTCGCCGCCGGCATCGTCGGCGACAAGCTGCCCGATCCGAAGCTCAAGCATCTCATTCCCGACGCCGACGCGGTTGCGCAGCAATGGGCCGAGCGCCACCACGGCGTTCCGATCAATCACATGGTGGTGGTCAGGCATGAGCTGTCGCGCTCGCGGCCCGACGTCGTCAAGGACATCTTCCGCCAGTTGCACGACAGCAAACGGGCCGCCGGGTTGCCCGACAGTGGCGAACTCGATCCCTACCGTTTCGGTGTCGAGGCCTGCCGGCCGATATTGGACGTCATCATCGACTTCTGCCACCAGCAAAAGCTCATCCCGCGCCGCATGTCGGTTGACGAATTGTTCGACGATACGACACGCGCGCTGGCGATAGCTTAGAGGTGCCCGACGCGCACCGCTCTGTGGAGTGAGGCACACCTGGAGTAAGCAGACGATGGCAGGCATGGTGATTGTCGGCGGCGGGCTTGCGGGACTGGCCACGGCGCATGCGCTGTCCCAGTTCGGGATCGCGGCGGAGGTTTTTGAAGCGGCGCCCGCCTTGGGCGAGATCGGCGCCGCCGTCAATGTCGCGCCGAACGCAACACAGGCGCTGATCGCCATCGGCTTGGGCGACAAGATCGCCGCCGTGGGCACGCGGTCCCCGGGCATCTACACGCGCAACATGCAAACCGGCGAGTTTCTCGAATTCAACGATCGGCTGAAAGCCGCGCAGCGTTACGGCGCGCCATATTATACGTTTCACCGCGCCGACCTCTTGGATGTCTTGGCGAGCGGACTGGATCGCCGCCTGATCCATCTCGACCATCGCCTCGTCGGCATCGAGGAGGAGAGCGATGGCGTCGTGCTGGCCTTCGCCAACGGCGCCAAGGTCGAAGCCGATTTCGTGATCGGCGCCGACGGCGTGCGCTCGGTCATCCGCCAAGCGCTCTACGGGCAGGATAATCCGACCTATACCGGGCAAATGGTCTGGCGCGCGCTGTTGAACGGCGCCGATGTGCCGCTCGAGGTGCTCGAGCCGACCGGACATGTCCAATGGGTCGGCCCCGGCTGTCATCTCCTGGCCTATTACATCCGCGGCGACAAACAGCTCAACATCGTCACCCAGGAAGACACCGACAAATGGGTCGAGGAGGGCTGGTCGACCCGCGGCGATCCCGACGAGATGCGTTTGAGCTTTCCGAAGCCTGAGCCGCGGCTCGAAAAACTTTTGAGCATCGTCACCGAATGTTCGAAATGGGGCCTGTTCACGCGGCCGCTGACGGAGAATTGGGGCCGCAACCGTATCCAGCTCATCGGCGACGCGGCGCACGCCATGCTGCCGAACGCCGGGCAGGGCGCCTGCCAGGCTTTCGAGGACGCCTATATTCTGGCGCGCTGGCTCGACGCCTGCCGCGATCCGGTCGAGGCTTTCGCGAATTTCCGCCGCATCCGCATTCCGCGGGTCCACGGCGTGCAGCGGCTGTCGCTCGCCAATGCCCGCTTCAAGCACCTGCGCAACGCCGCCGAGCAAAAGGATTTGATCGCTTCCGGCAAAGGCAGCGTTCATGGCACGTCCGAATGGGTCTGGGGCGGCGATCCGGTCAACGGCTGGGACAAAACGCCAGTCGTTCCGGCGATCTACGCCGACACCGGCGCGACAACGCAATAAGCATTGCTGCGCTTGCCAGTCCTGCGCCTGTCGACTTCCAGGGGCGAGCGCGTGGGTTTGCGTCGGCCGCGATCAAGCTCCAGGCTTGGCCAGAAACGGCGGGGCATATCCGGCCGCGCTGCGCTTTTTCCAGAGTTGCCGAGCCTTCTCGATTCTTTCCCGGAACACGCGGTCGCCGCCAAGATAATGGAGCATCCGCTCGTAGACCGGGCCGAGACCGGTGTACCACTCCTTGTTCACCTCATCGAGGACTTTGCGCAGGACCGCAGAACCTTCCGACAGCGTTCCGTCGATCTCCAGCCATTCGGGAACCAGCCAGCAATCGTGAATCGCAACGAAATCTTTTATTCCGCGCGCCGCGAGCTTCTCCATCACGAGAGTGGAATAGTGGGCGTCCAGCATGTGGATGAGGCAAGGCGCGATCATCTTGGAAAGCTCGTCCCTGTCGACCGGATAACGGACGCCAGCATCCGCATCGAGAGCCTCGTCGGGGACCGCCTCGAGATCCTCCTCGGACCGCTTCTCAAAATCGCCGACCTTCATCCCGGCGGGCAGGCTGACGATGAGCGTGTGGCTGTCGCTTTTCACTCGCTGATCCTCGCGCGCGACCGGGTTCCATCTCACTTCCAATCCGTCGCTCGGGTCCGTGAAGACGACGCCTTCGGTCGGATCGCGCTCGAATGCGTTCGCTCCGATCTTCTTGCATGCGTCGAGAAACAGCTTCACGTCCTTGAACCTGCCCTGCACGTAGTCGAGGAAGCGCTGGGCATTGTCCCACGTCCATCCCGGGCCGAACGTTGCCGGATCGGCGTCCTGCTCCGGGACGATCTCGCTCACCGAGCTGCCATATGAGATCTTCATCCACAGAGACTTGCACAGCTCCTGCAACCGGGAATCCTGCGGACCCGTGTATCGCTTGCTTCCCTTCACTCCGGCCCTGACCGAGCGGAGCTTGAACTTGTCCTTCTTGTCGCGGTGCTTCCTGAATGCCCAGGCGGCGAGCGTCTCCTTGAAAGGGCGCTGCCCCGGCGCGGCACGCATCGCTAATCTCTCTAGGCGCTCGATCCCCAGCAGGACGGCGATGATTTGGGTCTGCGAGGACGAGACGTCGTAGCCGACGAGGCGGCAGGCGGTATCGGATCGGCGCGGATGGGGCGCTTTGAACCACCGCCTGCGATACACACGCTCGCCTGTTTCGTCACCCGGGGTCGACCAGTCGCCGACATAGGTCGGCCACATGTGACGCGGCTGGTAGCGGCGGTTGATGCTGAGGAAGAAGCGACTGCGGATCGGGACGCGTCCCGAGTCCTCCTTCAGCTGGACATAGGCGGCGCGGTAGAGCCGGCAGAATTCGCGCGCCTTGTCGTATTCCGCGACCTTGGCGCGGACGGACTGCCGCCAACTCCATCCGGCAACCCCGGCGCGGATGATCACCTTGGGGTCGAGGCCTTTCGGGCCGGCGCCGCGCTCCCGCAATTTGCGCAGGCGATTGAGTAACGCCCGCCCGGTCTCGAAATCGGCCAGCCGCTTCTTCTTGGCCGCTTCGCGCTTGGATGGAGCCTTGTCCATGCCCGCCTCTTCGGCGGACAGGATGTCCTGGACGACCGGCAGCTTCTTGTACTCCTTCCAGCGACGTGCGTACTCCTGCTTCACTGCGGCGCGGCGGGAGCGGACCAGGTCCGACAGACTCTGCTGCCACGACATCCGCGCCTCGCGCGCCTCCGCGTCGTCTTCCTGGTGGTCGAGGCACATCGCGCAGTGATCGACCAGCCAGACGACGAACTGCTCGTAGCGATACTTCAGATTGAGCTCTTTGCGTCGACGCCTGGTGGCGCTCTCCTCTTCGCGTATCGCCCTCAATTTTCTTCGATAGAACCGGGTGACCTGCTTGCCGTAGAGCGGCTGCTTGAAGCCTTCCACGATCGAGTTGTAGTAGATGAACCGCTCACGTTCCGACCATATCTCGCTCTTGACCCATTGCTTGTTGCGCCCCTGCTTCTGCCACAGCCGAATCTTGTGGGTGGACATGCCGGGATCGAATTTGTATTCGCGCACGATATCCCGGCGCAGCCGTTCCATCAGCTGCTCCATCTTCAGGAAGTCGGCCTTGAAGGTGTCGACGTCGAAGAGCAGCGTCGAGCGCGCCTGCAGCTCCATCGATCTGAGCGAGCGGACGCCGGGCTGCGCCCGGTTGTAGCCGACCTCCGCGCAGAACTCCTCCGCTTCCGCGATCTCGCCGCTCGCCGCGCGCTCGGCATCGTCGTCGTCGTCGCGGACCAGCAGCCGTATGCCCCGGTTTCGCGAGCTGAAGAACCACGGCGTCTCGGCGGCGAGTTCAACGAACTCCTTGACCTCCGAGTCGTGAATGGGACGGACGCGCAGAGGCGTCGACGGGTCGCTCGTGGCGTCCTGGCTCACCGACAAGAGCGGCTCGCCGGGCATCCGCAGGCTGCGAAACACCGCCCACAGCTTGTTGATGTCGATGTAGTTGCACAGCAGGTCCCGGCGCGCGTTTTTGACCGTGCGCGGCAGCATGTCGCGCGAGCGTGACGCCTGGCTGGCGACGAAGTGATCGCTGTATTTTCGACAGACCTCGTCGAACATCTCGTTGTAGGTGACCCCGCGTCCGCTGCGCGCAGCGTTGATGAAGAGGTCGACCAGCACCACGTAGGCGAACTTCTCCTGCGACGTCAGCCCGGGCGGCACAAGCTCGCGCTTCTTTCCCTTGACGATCTGCACCTTCTCGGGGAGCCACGAGGCGACCAGCTTCCACGCCTTGTTGAAGATTTGGATTGGCAGCCGGTTGAAGCGCTTCGGGTAATCGGGATCGCGGTCGTAATGCGCTTGCCGCCGTCGGGCGTATTGCAGCCTTTCGGCCGCGCTGACCCGACGGCCGTTCGCCTTGTGCGGCATCGGAAGGCCGTCGGAATAGACCGCCCTCTGCGCCGGCTCGGCGGCGGCTAATGAAGCAGTTTCAATGGCTTGACCTTCCTCCACGAAAGCCTCCGCACCGCTTCGCGGCTCGCCTGGCCGCCTTCGGCGCGGCGACCGCAGCAGGCCGAACTTAGCACCCGCAAAAAGAATAGGGCACATGAATGAGAGAGGTTCGCGGCTCGTCGGACGGGCGACGAGCAAAGCGGCCAGCGGCCGCCGCGGCTTCTCTCTCGACGCACGGCTTCGGCCTGCGCTCGACACGGCAACGCAAACCGCGCTCCGCCAGGACGCGCGTTCGCATCGTTGCCATGCATCGTGCCCGACTGGAAGCGCATGCGGCCGCCTCGCCCGTGGCCGTCATGCGCGTGTGTAGCCCTGCGGCCCTGCCGGCATCCGCCGTCGCGGCCGCCACGCCTCGTGCGTGATGGGCAAGCGCTAAGCCGCGCCGCTCGGATCAACCGGCGCTGCGGCCGTCGCATCCTCGTATGGGCTCGTGCGACTCTCGGCTTCGGCCGACGAGTTCGCGCCACGCATATGCGTGGACGAGCCATCGCAAAAGACCGTGTAGCCGGGAGCGTTCCCGGTGGTCGCGGTCGCCAAACCTCAAACCAACCTTCGCGCAATAGCCAGAGCCCGTCTGAACGACATTCGGCCGGCATTGCGCATAAACCCCTTTGAAAGGAATAGAACCATGAAGTCCCTCAACACCAAGAAAGCGGCCAAGGCCTGCAAGTGCACGAAGGCCGCGCAGCCGCCAGCCAACGACAACCATCCGGTCGCCGCGACGGGCCAAAACCTGGCGAAGCTCCTGGACGACACCGTCGCCCATCATCCCGCCCTTCAGGAGCTGGAGACGTTCGGGTGCAATCTGCAGTCCCGTCCGTTGAGCAAGGCCGAGCTGAAGATCTTCCTCGCCTCGCTGGCGGCTTTCGTCGGCGACATCCCGGGAGGAATTCTCAGCCTCGGACTGCGCATCACCGATGAGCTCATGGCGGAACGCGACCGTCTGAATGCCACCGCGGAGGGAGCACTCATCCTCTTCGCCGCCGTCGACGAATATGGCCTGCATGAAATGCAGGCCGGTCCGCAGCGCACGCATCACCAGCTGTACATCGACGTGCTCCGGCACTTCGGCATCACGGTCGAGGACATGCTCGACGAGGCGAACATCCTGCCGGAAGGAAAGGCCATGGGGCGGCGCACGGCCGAGTACTACCGGTGGCGATCGGTGCCGGAGGCGATGGGCTTCCATTTCGCTTCCGAGGCGACATCGAACATCGAGTTCGGCTGGTACCTCGCCGGCTTCAAGACGTTCGCCGAGGAGTATGGCCTGCTCGCCGACGGCGACCCGGCGCTGCACTTCTTCGTCATCCACACGGAGGTCGAGCCGGGCCATCGCGACATGGGCCGTGAGATCATCAAGCGGTACGCCCGCACGCACAAGGGCATCACGCCCGCGGTCGTCGCCGGCATAACCGCCTTCCTCGACGGCTACGGCGCACTCTTCGCGGCGCTCAACCGTCGTCTGTTCAACGCGTAATTTGAAAAGGTGGCGCGGAGCTCTGCTCCGTGCCACCGCCATCAATTGGAGACCACAAATGACATTCTTCTCCCCGACCGGTCGGCTCGACGCCGTCGCGACGACAGAAACCGCGATGATCTTTACAACGGCGCCCCACATGGAGCGCTTCTGCATGGGGCAATGGACCGACCGCCGACACTTCACCCGCTATCTGATCGAGCTGGTGCTGCGCGCGCGGCTCAACAACCAAGCGGATGCCTACTGCCTGTACCGGCTCGGCAACCGCGACGGCTGGTTGGCGCGCGAGCTCTCGGCCTATCTGGCCCAGGAATACACGCATGAAGACTATGCGCTGGGCGATCTCGCAGCTCTCGGAGTGGAGGCCGCGGAGGTGAACCGCACACGGCCGTTGCTCTCGACCGAACAGCTGATCGGTTACCTCTATGTCGCGGGCGAGCGCGACGGACCGATGCCGAACGTCGTGTGGAACTGGTACCAGCAATGGTTCTCCGACAGGTACGATGGCTTGATCACCGGCGCCGCCGGTGAGGCATTCGGACCCGGATGCGTGGCGGGCTCGGTCGCGCACGCCCGCTGGCATGTCGATCAGATCATCGCGGCGAACGGCAAGGACCGCTATGCCGACACCATGGCGGCCCAGGTCCGGCATCTGATCGCGACCAAAAGCGACGCGCAGCTCGTCGAACACCATCTCCGTCGCTTGATACGGCTGTGGGGCGCGAGTCTTTCGGATCTGAACGCATTCGCGTCCATGAACGGGTAGGCGTAAACCTGCGTGCCGCCCGACACGGGCGGGTTCGAGGCCGGCAAACGCCGGCCTTGAACGAATCCGCTGTAGGGCAAGGGATGGTTTTCCGATCGGCCAAGCGGCCGCGTCGGCCGCGGCTCTGCGAGAACCGGATTACTCGATCTTGAGTCCCAGTGCCTTGATCAACTGGCCCCACTTCGCATAGTCCGCTTCGATGATGCGGCGCATCTCGCTTGGGCTGTTGGGGGCAGGCTCGAGGCCCGCGGCGAGCAAAACCTTTTGCGCGTCCGGCAGCGCCATAATGTTTGCGATCTCCGCATTGAGCCTGGCGATCCTGTCGTCCGGCGTGCCGCGCGGCGCGAACAGCGCGAGCCACGACATGGCGCTGAAGTTGGGAATCCCCGCCTCGCGCAGCGTCGGAATATTCGGCATGGCCCGCGAGCGCACCGGCTCGGCGACGCCCAAGGCGACGACCTGGCCGCTGGCGATCGTCGGCAGGACCGCACCGGTGTCGGTCAATCCCAAAGGGACCTCGCCCGACGCGATGGCCGCCGCCGCCGGCGCACCGCCTCGGTAGGTCACGGGCTGCATGGTCAGCCCGAGCTCACGCTTGAGCAATTCGGCCGCGAGGTAGGACGACGAGCCGAGACCGGCAACGCCGTAGCTCAGCGGTTTGGCCTTAGCCGCCGCGACAAGGTCGGCTATTGAAGCGATTCCCGCCTTGGCATTGGCGGTCAAGATCAGGGGACTGCTTACCACCTTGCTGATTGGCACCAGATCGGTGAGCGGATCGTAATTAACCTGCGACAGATGGACGTTGATGGTGACCGGGCTGTCCGAGAGGATGATGAGGGTGTGGCCGTCCGGCGCGCTTCGCATCAGATCTTCGATGCCTATGGCTCCATTGGCGCCCGGTTTGTTTTCCACGATGACGCTCTGTCCGACGGCCTCCTGCAGGTTCTTGGCGATGACGCGCGCGGTCAGATCGATGCTGCCGCCGGGCGCATAGGGCACGATGATCCGGATGGTCCGGTTCGGAAATGTTTCCGCGTGCGCGGTTGCGGCGATGCCGACGGCCGTGAGCAAAGCGATCAGCCAGCGCTTCACGTGAAGCAAGTCCGTCATGACATATTCAACGATCCCCCTCGAGCTTGACGCCGGCGTCCTGCACGATCTGTTTCCAGCGCGGAATTTCCTTGCGTAGAAAAACCGCGAACTCGTCCGGCGTGCTGCCAAGGGGATCGATGCCGATCGTCAAGATTTGGCGGGCGAATTCCGGGTCTTTGAGGGCGCGTCCGATTTCGAGATTGAGTTTGTGCACGATGTCGTTGGGCGTGCCCTTGGGAACGACGACGCCGATCCATGCGGTGATGCTAAAACCCGGCAGGCCGGACTCGTCCAATGTCGGAATGTCGGGAGCGATCTGGGCGCGGCGAAGGCCGGTCTGGCCCAGTGCCGTCAAGCGGTTGTCGCGAACCTGCGGCATGACCGGCACGATATCGCTGAAGACGAGTTGCACTTCGCCGGCGATCGCTGCCTGAAGGCTCGGCAGGCCGCCGCGGTACGGCACGTGCGTGATCGAAACGCCGGCCTGCTTATTGAAGGTCGCGAGCGACAGATGGCCCGTCGAGCCGTTGCCGGACGTGGCGGCGTTGAGCTCGCCGGGCTTCGTCTTGGCGAGCGCGATCAAGTCCTCGACGGTCTTGACCGGCAGTTGCGGATTGGCCGCCAGAACCAGCGCGTTCTCGCCGGCCAGGATGACCGGTTCGAAATCGCGCAGCGGCTCGTAGCCGAGCGACGGATAGAGCGCCAGGTTGGTGGTCAGCGGCGAATTCGTCGATATGAACAACGTGTAGCCGTCGGGCGCGGACTTGGCGACAAACTCGGCACCGACGCTGCCGCCGGCGCCGGGACGATTGATGATGACGACCGGCTGTCCCCATGCGGCGGTGAGCCGCGGTGCCAGCGCGCGCGCCAGAAGGTCGACGGTTCCGGCAGGCGTGTAGGGGACGACGATCTGGATCGCGCGGTCGGGATATTCGGCGCGCGAAGGCGATGATCCGGCGACCACAAGGGCGGCAAGTGCGATGCAGAAAAGGCGCATGATCCTTATTCTCGATCCCCATCCACGCTGTCCGGCGCAGCTTCTCTTATTTCCCGAACGCCTTTTGCAGCGCCGGCGCGACTTCGGCCGCGAATAACGCGACCGACTGCAGCATTTCGTCAAGTTTGAGATCGCCGAAACAAAATTGCCCGACGAGGTAATTTGCGCCGCTGTCCTCGATCTGCGCCGCCAGGAATGCACGCACCGTTTCCGGCGAGCCGGCAATGGCTTGCCCCTGATCGATGAGCGTGTCGAAACTGTCCCGGTTCAACGGCGAGTCCGGCATGGTGCCGTTTAATTCCGACAGATAGGTAAAACTCGATCGCCAACGCAGATAAGCGCGCCGCGCGCTGGCCATCGCCTTGGCGTCGCTGTCGGCCACCACGATGAAGCGGACCATGCCCATTTTGGGCGGTGCCGCCGCGCCTTGCGCCTCGCGCCAAACCTCTTTGTAGCGGGCTATGATCGCGCGCGCATTGGCGGGCCCATCGTTGGTGACCATGTTCAAGCCCTTGCGCGCGGCGCGGGCGGCACTGTCGGGCGAATGGGCGCCGTACCACAGCGGCGGATGCGGCTTCTGCAACGGCGCGAGCTCCATGGGGACATTCTCGAACTGGTCGTAATGCCCGTTCCAGTTCAAAGTGCCGACCGTAAACGCCTTGAGAACGAGCTCGAGGCGTTCGGTATAGATCTGCTGCCGCTCCTGCGCATTTTGCCCGTAGTAGGAAATCTCGAACGGCACCGAGCCACGGCCGAAGCCGATTTCCAGCCGGCCGCCGCTCATGTGATCGAGCATGCAGATTTCCTCGAGCACCCGTAACGGGTGATGCACCGGCAGCGCATAGACGAAGGTGCCGAAGCGCAGCCGCGTCGTGCGCTGCCCGATAGCGGACAGGAACACGCTCGGCGACGGCGCCATGCCCAGCGGCGTGAAGTGGTGCTCGGCGACGTGATAGGCGTAGAAGCCGCAACGATCGAACGCCTCGATGACTTTCAGCCGCTCTTCGTAATACTCGCGCAACGGCAGGTCATTGCGGTCGAGATGATCGAAAACACCGAATTCCAGCCTCATGCCGTCTCCACCCGCCCGCACCGCGCCTCGCGCGCTTGTTGCCGTTCGCCGATACAACTTTGCCGCTCGGACATTCGATCATCGGTCTGCGTGCCGGAACGGTCAACTCGGCCGAAACGCCCCTAGCGACCGGCGTCCGGTAACGCCTAGTATGGCGGCGGCTGCCGACGCAGACGCGGCGGCCGAGGGAGAGGCGCGATGAAAAAACGAAACCGGCTGTCACGGCGCATATTCATGAAAAATTCGGTCGGCGCAGGCGCCGCGCTGGTCTCGGCGCTCGCGGCGCCGCGGCTCTTGGCACAAACCAATGCGCCGATCCGGATCGGCAACATCAATTCCTACACCGGCGGGCTCGCCTATGCCGGCGAAAACAATTTCAACGGCATGAGCCTTTACTTCGACAGCATCAATTGGACCGTCGCCGGCCGCAAGATCGAGATCATCAAGGAAGACGATCAGTTCAATCCGCAGGTCGGCCTGCAAAAGGCCAAGAAGCTTGTCGAGAGCGACAATGTCGATCTGGTGGTGGGCATTCAGGCCAGCAACGTCGCGCTTGCGGTGCTCAACTACATGAAGCAGCAAAAGGCGTTCTACGTGGTGTCCGGCGCCGGCACCGATGCCATCACCTGGGACCGCTATCCCTACCTGTTCCGTACTTCGATCTCGACCTTTCAGCTCTCGACGCCGATGGCGAACTACGTCTACGACAATCTCGGCAAGCAAATCGTCACCACGGCGTCCGACTATGCAGGCGGCCGCGATGTCATGGCGCAGTTCAAGCGGCCTTACCTCGCCAGGGGCGGCACGGTGCTCAAGGAAATCTGGCCGCCGCTCAACACCACGGACTACAGCCCGTATTTGACCGACATCAAGTCGATCAACCCGCCGGTGACGTATGATTTCATGCCCGGCGCCGACGCCGTCCGCTTCATCCAGCAATATTCCGAATTCGGCCTCAAGGAGAAAATGCCGCTGACCGGCTTTACCATCATCGATTCGCAGACGGTGAGCGCGCTCGGCAAGGCCGCCGTCGGCGTGATTTCCGCGCTCACCTATGTGGACACCGTCGACAACCCGGAGAGCAAGGAATTCGCGGCGAATTTCCGCGCCAAATACAAGATCGCGCCGGATCTGTTCGCGGACTACGGCTATGTCGCGGCCAAGACGCTCGGCGAGGCGCTGAAGATGACCGACGGCGATGCGACCAACAAGGACAAGTTCGCCGAGGCGATGACCAAGGTCAAATTCAACGCGCCGCGCGGCCCGTTCCGCATGGACCCGGCGACGCACAATCCGATCCAGGACATCTACATCTGCCAGGTCATCGACAGCGGCAGCGGCATCTCGACCAAAATCCTCTCCACCGCCAAGGACGTCCTGGACCCGGGCAAAAAGGCCGACTGACGGCCTTGCCCGCTTCACGCTGAACGGCCGACCGAGGGACGCATGGAGGTGTTTGTCGCCCAGCTTCTGAACGGGCTGGTGTACGGCGTCCTGCTGTTTCTGATCGCGGCCGGCCTTTCGCTCATCTTCGGCCTGATGAACGTCGTCAGCCTGGCGCACGGCTCTTTTTTCATGCTGGGCGCGTATTTCGGGCTGTCGATCTTCAAGATCACCGGCAGCTTCTGGCTGGCGCTCATCCTGGCGCCGATTCCGGTGATCGCGCTCGGCGTGTTGATGGAGCTGTTGTTCCTGCGGCCGCTGTATCGCCGCGGCCATCTCGACCAGGTGCTGCTGACATTCGGCTTCACCTTCGTGTTCCTCGATCTCGTGCAAACCCTATGGGGCCGCACGGTGCAGCGCCTGCCGGTGCCGCCGGCGCTGCAGGGCACGGTGCAGATCGGGCTTGGGGTATTTTCCGCGTACCGGCTGTGCCTGATCGGGCTGGGCTTCGCGATCGCGTTCCTGCTGTGGCTGTTTCTGGAACGCAGCCGGGTCGGCGCCATGGTGCGCGCCGGGGTCGACAACGCGGTCATGGCCGCAGGGCTGGGCGCCAACATCCCGGCGCTGTTTACCGGAATCTTCGGCCTCGGCGTGGCGCTCGCGGCGCTCGGCGGCATCGCGGCGGCCCCGGTGCTCGGCCTTTATCCCGGAATGGATTCGGAAATCCTCATTCCGGCCTTCATCGTCATCGTCATCGGCGGCATGGGCAGCCTGCGCGGCGCCTTCGTCGGCAGCCTTTTGATCGGCGTCGCCGACACCTTTGGCAAGGCTTACTTCCAGAGCATCGCGCTGTTCCTGATCTATCTCGCCATGACGGCCGTGCTGCTGATCCGGCCGCAAGGCCTGTTCGGTATCAAATATTCCGACATAGCGATCGCGCCGGCCATCGCCACGACCAGCCGGCCCAGCACGGTGCAGACGCGCGCCACCGAGTTTGTTGTGCTGCTGGCGTTGTTGGTGCTGCCGTTTCTGATGACCGATTATCCCCGCGCGCTGGTGTCGGAGATTTTCATCTTCGCGATCTTCGCCATGAGTCTCGATCTCTTGCTTGGCTTCACCGGGCTGATGTCGCTCGGGCATGCCGCCTTCTTCGGCTTGGGCGCTTATGCGGTGGCCGTCCTCGGCGTTCAATTCGGCATCAATGCCTGGCTCGGCGTCGCCGCGGGCGTCGTCATCGCCGGCTGCGGCGCGGCGCTGATCGGCTTTTTTTGCGTGCGCACGGCCGGCATCCCGTTCCTGATGCTCACGCTCGCGTTCTCGCAGCTCGTGTTCTCGGTGGCGCTGAAGTGGCGCGACGTCACCGGCGGCTCGGACGGCATCGCGATCGCCGAGAAGCCGAGCTTCTTCGGTTACGACCTGTCCAACTCGCTGGTGATGTATTTCATGGCGCTGAGCTTCTTTGCGCTCGCCTACTGGGGCCTGCGGCGCCTGCTCAACGCGCCGCTCGGTCACGCCTTCGTCGGCATCCGCGAAAACGAGCAGCGCATGATGGCGATCGGCTATCCGACGCGCGCCTACAAGCTCATCGCGTTCACCATCGCCGGCGCGATCGCCGGCCTGGCCGGCGGACTTTACGCCATCTTCAACGGCTTCATCTCCGCCGACGCGGTATATTGGACCGCGTCCGGCGACATTTTGATCATGACCATGCTCGGCGGCGCCGGCACGTTGATCGGTCCCGCCATCGGCGCCGCCATCGTGCTACTGATGAAGAACGTGGTCAGCTCGTATAGCGAGCATTGGCTCGCCATCATCGGCGTCACGTTCATCTGCTGCGTGATGTTCTTCCCCGGCGGTCTGTGGGGCATGGTGCGAGGACTGCCGTGGCGGCGGGTGCGGTCATGACGGTGCTTTGCCTCGAGCGCCTCAACAAATCGTTCGGCAGCCTGGTCGTCACCGATAATGTCGACCTCACCGTCGCTGCGGGCGAGCGCCACGTCATCATCGGGCCCAACGGCGCCGGCAAGACCAGCCTGGTCAATCAAATCGGCGGTCAGCTCAAGCCGAGCTCGGGCCGCATTCTGCTCAACGACCGCGACATTACCGGGTCGCCGCCGTACCGGATCAGCCGCATGGGCGTGGCGCGCACGTTTCAACGCAACAACCTGTTCCAAAATCTCAGCGTGATCGAGAATGTCCGGCTGGCCTTGGCGATCCGTCGCGGCAACCCGCTCGACGCCTTCACGCCGGTCGGCCGCGACACGGTGCTTGCCGAACGCGCCAGGGACTTGCTGGCCAGCGTTCATCTTGACGGCGACGGCACGCGCCTGGTGCGCAGCCTGTCCTACGGCGAGCAGCGGCAGCTCGAAATCGGCGTGGCGCTGGCCGGCGAGCCCGACTTGCTGTTGCTGGACGAGCCGACGTCGGGCATGTCGCCGAGCGAAACCGCGCGGATGATCGGCCTGATCGGTACGCTGCCGCGGACGCTGTCGATCCTGATGATCGAGCACGACATGAAAGTGGTGTTCTCGGTCGCCGACCGCATCACGGTGCTTTACTACGGCAAGGTGCTGGCCACGGGGACGCCCGCGGAGATCCAGGCCGACACCCGCGTGCGCGAAGTCTATCTCGGCATGGTGCACTGATGCTCGAGCTCGACAACGTCAACGCCTATTACGGCGACAGCCACATCCTTCACGGCGTCTCGCTCTCGGTGCAGGAAGGCGAAATCGTCTGCCTGCTCGGCCGCAACGGTGCCGGCAAGACTACGACGATCCTCACCGTCATGGGGTATCTGCAGCCGCGGCCCGGCCGTATCCGCTATCGCAATCGCGACATTGTCGGGCTGCCGCCCTACGCTGTGGCGCGGCTCGGCTTTGGCTTCGTGCCGCAGGAGCGCGGCATCTTTCCGAGCCTGACGGTGCGGGAGAACCTGACCGTGTTCGCGCGCGCGAGCGGCAAGGGCTTTTGGACGCTGCCGCGCATTTTTGAGCTTTTTCCCGTCCTGCGGGCACGCGAACGCAATCTCGGGTTCCAGCTTTCCGGCGGCGAGCAGCAGATGCTCTCGATCGCGCGCGCCTTGATGCTCAATCCAGCAATGCTCCTGCTCGACGAACCCTCCGAGGGGCTGGCGCCGATGATCGTGCAACAAATCATCGAAGTTTTGGCGCGGCTGAAACGGGAGGGTCTCGCCATTCTGCTGGTCGAGCAGAGTTTACGCACCGCCTTCGCGGTCGGCGATCGCCACCACGTCATGAACAAGGGCGAAATCTGCTTTACCGGCAGCGCCGCGGAACTTGAAGGCAACGACGCCGTGCTGCGCAATTATCTGAGCGTGTAAGGTTTTGGCGCGATGCAGCTATTCCGGCAGCGGCGTTCCCTTCGCAGTGTCGATGTGCGACGCTTGCGCCATAAGGCGATGCCGCCGCTTGCGCGTTGGCAACGGGCATCGTCACGGGAGGTATTGGCGTGCAATCGACAAGGCTGAAGGTCGCTGACATCGAGCTTGAATTGTTCGATACCGGCCAAGGGGCGGCGCGTCCCGTTCTGTTTCTGCATGGTGGCGGCGGTTTTAGCTCGCAACAGCCGTTCGTGGCGCCGCTGTTCGAGCAGCGCCGCTTCGTCGCGCCAACGCATCCAGGCTTCGGCAAGTCGAGCCTGCCGGATTGGCTCGATAGTGTTGACGATATTGCCCATCTCTATCTCGAACTGATGGATATCCTGAAACTCGACGGCATCGACCTCGTCGGCTGCTCGATCGGCGGCTGGATCGCCGCCGAAATGGCGACCAAATCGCCGGAGCGTTTTCGCCGCATCGTCTTCTCCGGCCCGGTGGGCATCAAGGTCGGACCGCCCGACAAGCTCGACATTCCGGACATCTTTGCCATGCCCGAGGCGGACGTGATGAAGCTGACCTTTCACGACCCCGAGCGGATGAAGCGCGATACTACAAAAATGTCCGACGACGAGCTCACCGCCATGTTCCGCGCCCGAGAGACGCTGGCGCTTCTGACCTGGGAGCCGTGGATGCACAATCCGAAGCTCAAGCGGCGTTTGCACCGCGTCATTGCGCCGGCATTGTTCATGCGCGGCGAAAGCGACGGGCTGGTGTCGCAATCCTATCTCGACGCTTATGCCCGCCTGGTGCCAAACGCGCGCACGCTGACGATCAAGGCCGCCGGACACGTGCCGCAGCTGGAACAGCCCGCGGCCTTTGCGGCCGCCGTCCTAAATTTTCTCGGAGCGTAGCATGCGCGCGTGGCACTTCAGCGAAACCGCGTATCCCTACCTGCCGCCGGTGGACAGCTATCCATCGATCCGGGTGTCGCTGCCCAATCGCATCTACGATCCCGCCAAGGGCGCGGCGCTGTACGACCGCTACATCGACGAATGGCTGATCGCCGAGGATGAAGGCGTGGAGATCATGCTCAACGAGCATCATCAGACCGCGACCTGCGTCGATCCTGCCGCGCCGCTGATGCTGGCGGCGCTCGCCCGCCTGAGCAAGACGGCGCGTCTATTGATCCTCGGTAACCCGGTTGCCAACCGGCGGCAGCCGGTCCGTGTCGCCGAAGAGATGGCGATGGTCGATGTGCTCTCCCACGGCCGCCTGGAGGCCGGCTTCGTGCGCGGCGTGCCCTATGAGATTTTGCCGGCGAACAGCAATCCGGTGCGGATGAATGAGCGTCATTGGGAAGCGCTCGATCTCATCGTCAAATGCTGGACCCATCACGACGGCCCGTTCAGCCACGAAGGCCGCTTCTTCCATCACCGCGCGATCAATATCTGGCCGCGCCCGATTCAGCAGCCGCATCCGCCGATCTGGGTCAGCACGACGAGCACGGGCGGCGCCGCGCAGGTCGGCGCGCATGGTTACGTCCAGGCGACGTTTCTCACCGGCTTCGACACCACGAAGCGGATTTACGAAGGCTATCGTCGCGGCTGGCGCGAGGCCGGACTGGGTCAAGACGTACCGATAGACCGGCTGGCCTATGCGGCGCTGATCTATGTCGGCGAAACCGAAGCGAAGGCGCGCGCCGGTGCGGAAAAATTACTGTGGTACATCACCGCCAACAAGGTGCCGCCGCACTTTTCCAATCCGCCGGGCTATGTGCCGGTGGCGATGAACGTGCAATTGGCGCATGGCGCGCACAACGTGGTCAGCGCCTACGGCACCAAGCAAGCCACCGTCGACGGCGCGATCGAAGCCGGCACGATGTTCGCCGGAACGCCCGATCAGGTTTTGGCGCAGATCGAGAAACATTGGCATCACGTCGGCGGCTACGGCCATCTGCTCATCATGGGGCAGGCCGGATTTCTTGAGCACGACGAAACCGTGCACGGCATCCGCATGTTCGCGCGCGAGGTCTATCCTCGGCTGAAGGAGCTCTATCCCGGCACCACCGTTTCGGGGACTGCGGCAGAATTGAACGCGGCCGCGGGCTGACACGCCCACGGCGCAGGCTTGCCTCACATCGCCTGGCCCATGCCACGGATGCGGCGCGCCATCGCGCCCATGATGTAGAGCGCGAAATTCGGCACTTCGTCGATCATGAAACGGAATTTGCGGCGGTCGATGACCGAGACCTCGCAGGCTTCCTTGACGCGCGCGGTGGAGGAGCGCGGCGCATCGTCGATCACCGACATGAAGCCGATCGCCTCGTTGGTGCTGCACACTTCGACGACGCGGTCGCCGATCACCATCTCGATGACGCCGGACTGCACGACGTACATGCACTCGCCGGGATCGCCCTTGTTGAAGACGACGCCGCCGGCCGGAAAATTCAGGCTGGTGCCGGCCTTCTTGGCAAACAACCGCATATCGATCTCAGTACCGCTCATCGTGCCTTGCCCCGCTGCCCGCAATCGATCGTCATGCGTCCAAATATAACGATTCAGGCCTGAACGCCACTTTCCGCCCCCGCGATAGCGGGGGAGGGGGACCACTGGAGCTCGCGCAGCGAGCGAACCGTGGTGGAGGGGGCGCTTGACCCGCAGCTTTGTTGCCGCTGCAAGGCAATTATCGTCGGCGCCGAGCTCTCCTTGAATCGCCGCGTCGCGTTTAGTCCCGCGCCCCCTCCACCGCCCTTCGGGCGGTCCCCCTCCCCCGCTATCGCGGGGGCGGATGAAGAGGGCGCTTCTTCAACTTCGCTCACGTTGCCCGCTGCGCGCTCTCTCCCTATGCTCCGCTCCCGCTGTTATTGGATCACGCGTACCGGGGAAATAAATGGCAGATCAGTCCAAGCCGCACGAAGTCAAAATCCGCGTCCATGACGGCGTCGAGATTGCGGTGGCGCTTTACATGCCGGCGGGCGAGGGGCCGTTCCCGGTGGTGCTGGCGCCGTCGCCGTACCGCTACGACAACAACACGCTGCCGGCGACGCCGCAATTTCTCTGGCGCGAGACCGGGCCGATCGAATTGTACGTGGCGCGCGGTTACGTCTACGCCAATATGGACATCCGCGGTTGCGGCAAGTCGGGCGGCGAATTCCGTCTGCTCGACAAGAACGAGCAGAAAGACCTCTACGACGTCATCGAATGGCTCGGCCATGAATCGTGGTCGAACGGCAAGGTCGGCGGCATCGGGCAGTCTTATTTCTGCATGTCGCAATGGTGGATGGCGATCCAAAAACCGCCGTCGCTCGCCTGCATCGCCGCCTTCGACGGGCTGAACGACCCGTATCGCGCTTCGGTCTACCAAGGCGGCATTTTGGGCGATTTCTTCGGCAGCTATTGGTGGAACCAGAACCGCATCATCAATCGCCATCCGGCCAACGGCGAAACGCCGCGCGAGCAGACCTGCGATCTGAACCTGCTCATTCAACAGCACCCGACCTACGACGATTTCTGGCGCGAGCGAAGCGCTGCGGAACGCCTGCACGAGATCGAGGTGCCGCTCTATTCGGTCGGCGTCTGGGGCAAGGTCGATCTGCACACCCGCGGCAATATCGACGGCTTCCGCCGCGCCAAGGGGCCGAAGAAACTGAAGATGATCGGGCCGATCAACGCTTTCGTCGCCAACAAGGAGTTCAATAGTCCCGAACTGCACGAAAAGCTGCTGCTGCCGTTCTACGACCATTATCTGAAAGGCAAGGAGACGGATTATGCGAAGCGCCCCGCGGTGGAATATTTCGTGCGCGGCGCCGACACGGTGCGCGCCGCGGAAACCTGGCCGCCGCCCGACCTGCGCTATGTGACCTGGCATTTGAGCGCGGAAAAATCCGGCAGCGTGACCTCGCTCAACGACGGCACGCTGTCGCGCGCGGCGGCGTCCGGCGAGGAGAAGACGTCTTACAGTTATCCCAATCCGGGCTGGATGCTGGGCGTCGTCGGCTTCGGGCCGAACAGCCAGCCCGATCCGGCGCGCCGCGTGCTGACCTTCACCACCGCGCCGCTCGAGCAGGACGTGGAGATCGCCGGCCCGATCAAGCTCGTGCTGCACGCAGGATCGAGCCGCGACGACATGGATTTTTTCGTAAAGCTTTCGGAGCAGATGCCGCAGGCGGCCGACGACCGCGCCAAGGGGCTCAATCCGGCGTCGTATTGGATCACCAAGGGGTGGCTGCGCGCCTCCCATCGCGCGCTCGATCCGAGCAAATCAAGCGAGATGGAGCCGTATCACAGCCACACCGATCCGACGCCGATAAAACCCGGGGAAATCTATCGCTTCGACATCAGCGTCGAGCCGATGGCGCATCGGTTCAAGAAGGGCAATCGGATCAGGCTGGAGATCGTCAACGGCGATTCGGCGGTCACCGACGTTTTATGGACGCACTATTACACGCCCAACAAGATCGGCACCGACACGATCTATCACTCCGCGCAGTATCCGTCGGCACTGACGCTGCCGGTGACGGAGGGCGCCTGAGTGGGGCGCCGCCCGGCCGCAGGGTTAGATCGCGTTCTGGAGGGTGGTGAAGACGTTGACCAGTTGGGTGCCGACGTTTTTGACCGAAGGAATGATAGCCACCGAAATGCCCGAGGCGAGAAGCCCGTATTCGATCGCCGCCGCGCCGGATTGGTCTTTCAGGAAACGCCGCATCTGGTTCAACATAGAGTGCCTCTGTCTGTTTTATTTGCCGCCGAGGCACGTTCTAATAACAGAAGCGGCATGGTAAATAAATCGGAACCGCGATTAACAATGAACGGCAAATCGGTAACCATACGCGTTCAGATGCCAAACGCTTTCAGATGCCAAGATAGCGGTGCTGAATATCGATGGCGCCGGCCAAGTCCCGCGAATTGCCGGTCCACACCACGCGGCCACGTTCGATGATGGTGTGGCGGTCGGCGATGCGGGTCAGCGCCTGCACGTTCTTGTCAATGACCAGGATCGATTGGCCGGCAGTGCGCAGGCTTTGCAGGCAGCGCCAGATCTCGTCGCGGATGAGCGGCGCGAGCCCTTCGGTTGCTTCGTCGAGAATGAGCAGCCGCGGATTGGTCATCAGCGCGCGGCCGATCGCCAGCATTTGCTGCTCGCCGCCGGACAAGAGGTTCGCCATGGTGCCGGCGCGGCTGGCGAGGCGCGGAAACAATGCCAGCACTTTGTCGAGCGTCCACGGCGCGCTGGCAGCCGTGCGGTTGGCGGCGGTGGCGACGAGGTTTTCGCGCGTGGTGAGGTTGGGAAAAACCTGGCGGCCTTCCGGCACCAGGCCGATGCCGAGTTTTGCGACGCGATAGGCCGGCAGATCGCGAATATCCTCGCCGGCAAAGCGGATCGAGCCCGCGGTCGCGCGCGTCAGTCCCATGATCGAGCGCACGGTCGTGGTCTTGCCCATGCCGTTGCGCCCCATCAGCGAGACCATTTCGCCCGGCGCGATGGCAAACGAGATGCCGAACAGCACGCGGCTTTGGCCGTAGCTGGTCTCGATGTTGGTAACCTCGAGCAGAGGCGACTCAGCCATGAGTCGCCTCCTGTTCGCCGAGATAGGCCTCGCGCACCGCGGCATCGGCGCGGATCGTTGCCGGATCGCCCGAGGCGATGACCCTACCGTAGACCAGAACGGTGATGCGGTCGGCGAGCGCGAACACCGTTTCCATATCGTGTTCGATCAGGAGAATAGTGATGCCGCCTTTGAGCGCGCGCAGCATCGCCACCATGCGCGCGGATTCGTCCGGGCCTATGCCGGCCATCGGCTCGTCGAGCAGCAGCAGTCGCGGCCGCGTGGCGAGCGCCATGGCGATTTCGAGCTGGCGCTGCTCGCCGTGACTCAGCCGGTCGACGCGCATGGCGGCGCGCGCGCCGAGCCCGACGCGCTCGAGCGCGGCCTGCGCTGGCGCGCGCAAGCGGTCGTCGCGCCGCGCCTCGTTCCAGAAACGGAACGAGTGGCCGGAATGCGCCTGCACCGCGAGCGCGACATTGTCGAGGGCGGTGAAATCGCGGAACAGCGACGTGATCTGGAACGAGCGCGCCAGCCCGAGGTGGCTGCGCCGATCGGCCGACAGCGCGGTGATGTCGCCGCCGTCGAAGCGGATGACGCCGCCTTGCGGGACGATCTCGCCGGCGAGGAGGCCAATCAGCGTGGTCTTGCCGGCGCCGTTCGGGCCGATGATGGCGTGAAATTCGCCGCGCGGAATGTCGAGCGTGATGGCGTCGGAGGCGATGACGCCGCCGAAGCGTTTGGTCAGCCGTTCGATCTGCAGCAGCGGTTCGGTCACGGCGTGCGCCTTTCGAACAGGCCGGCGATGCCGCCGTGCAGGAAGATCGCGACCAGGAGCAGCGTCGGTCCGAGGACGAGGCCGGGATATTCGGTGACGCGCGACAGCGCTTCTTCCAGCAGCAGATACGTCACCGTGCCGATCAGCGGGCCGAACGGCGTGGCGAGCCCGCCGAGCACCACCATGACCATGAGATCGCCCGAGCGGGTCCAGAACATCATCGCCGGGCTGATGAAGTTGGTGTGATTGGCCAGGAGCGCGCCGGCCAGCCCGCACAGCGCACCGGCGATGACGAAACAGACGAGCTTGTAGCGAAACACCGGAAATCCGATGGCGCGCATGCGCCGTTCGTTCGAGCGCGCGCCCTGAAGCGCCAGGCCGAAGCGCGAATTGACCATGCGTGAGACGAGATAGATGCTCGCCAATAGCAGCGCGAAGCACAGGTAATAGAACAGCGTCTTGTTGTTGAGATCGACGAGGCCGCCGAACTGGCTGCGCTTGTGGATGGTGAGCCCGTCGTCGCCACCATAGCGGTCGAGCCCGATCGCCACGTAATAGACCATTTGCGCGAAGGCGAGCGTGATCATGATGAAATAAACGCCGCGGGTACGCAGGCTGAGAGCGCCGACCACGAGCGCGAACAGCGCCGAGACCGCGATCGCCGCCGGCCATTGGATGAAGCCCGAGTCGATGCCTTCCTTGGCCAAAATGCCGACGGCATAGCCGCCGAGGCCGAGATAGGCGGCATGGCCGAAGCTCACCATGCCGCCATAGCCCATGATGAGATTGAGGCTCACTGCGGCCATGGCCAGGATCAACACGCGGGTGAACAGCGTCATCACGAAGGCATTGCCGGTCAGCGCCGCGTAGAGCGGGATCAGCGCCAGGATGACCAGCAGGCCGACGGTGATCGCGTTGCGCGGATTGAGCTCAGAAAGAACGCTCATTTGCTCGCCGCCGGAAACAGTCCTTCCGGACGAAACACCAAAATGCCGGCCATCAGCATGTAGATCGACATCGAGGACAGCGCCGGCGCCAAGGTCAGCGCGGCGTTGGTGTTGAGCACCGCGCGCAGCAGATCGGGCAGGAAGGCGCGGCCGATAGTGTCGATCAGCCCGACGATGATGGCGGCAACGAAGGCGCCACGGATCGAGCCGATGCCGCCGATGATGATGACGACGAAGGCGAGGATCAAAATGTTCTCGCCCATGCCGATCTGCACCGTCAGGATCGGCGCCTGCATCAGGCCAGCAAAGCCCGCCAGCGCGGCGCCGAGCCCGAACACCAGCGTGTAAAGCAGCTTGATATTGACGCCGAGCGCGCCGACCATTTCGCGGTTCGAGGCGCCGGCGCGGATCAGCATGCCGAGCCGCGTGCGCATCACCAGGATGTAGAGCAGCGCCGCGACCGCCAAAGTGGCGGCGATGATGACCAGGCGATAGGCCGGATAGTACACGCCGGGAATGATCTGCACGGCGGTCAGCATTTCGCTCGGTAGCGACAGCGTCATGCCGGCCGGGCCCCAGACGAGTCGCACCAGTTCGTTGAAGAACAGCAACAGCCCGAAGGTGCCGAGCACGTGATCGAGATGGCTGCGGCCGTAGAGCGGCCGGATCGCGATCACTTCGAGCGCGATGCCGGAGACGAACGTTGCGGCCAGCGCCAGGATGGCGCCGAGCACGAAGCTGCCGGTGAATGCGGCAAACGTCGCGGCGAAATAGGCGCCGAGCATATAGAGCGAGCCGTGCGCCAGGTTGACCAGGTCCATGATGCCGAAGATCAGCGTCAGCCCGGCCGCGAGCAGGAACAGCAGCATGCCAAGCTGCACGCCGTTGAGAAGCTGCTCGATGAAATAGAGCATGGTGAGGCTTGCTCTGCGGAAACACCCACGCTGTCATCATCCGCGAAAGCGGATGATCCAGTAACCACCGCAATTAGCGCGTCGCGCGGCGACGCGAACCGACCGGCAAACGATTACTGGATGCTCCGCTTTCGCGGGGCATGACAGGCGATCACTTCATCGGACATTTGTCGTGGAACTTGTCCTGGTCGTCCTTGACGATGAGCGAGACGGTGTGCAGCGCGTAACCGCCGTCGGCGGTCTTGTCGGCGTCCTGCAGGTAGAAATTCTGGATCGGGATGTGGTTGTTGCCGAACCGGAAATTGCCGCGCACCGACTTGAAGTCGGCCTTCTCCATCTCCTTGCGCATGCCTTCTTTGTTGCTGAGGTCGCCTTTGACCGCGGTGACCGCGCTGTCGATCAGCGCCGCGGCGTCATAGGTCTGCGCGCCGTAAAACGACGGCGTGGTCTTGTACTTCGCCTTGAAGTCGGCGACGAACTTCTTGTTGGCGTCGTTCGGCAGGTCGTTGACCCATTCCTGGGCGCCCGGCACGCCGACGGCGAGATCCTTGAGCCGCGGCAGCGACAGGTCGTCGACGATGAAAGCGGTATAGAGCGGGATCTGGCCCTTGAGGCCGGCTTGCGCGTATTGGGTGATGAACTGCACGCCGGCGCCGCCCGGGTAGAAGGCGAAGATGGCATCGGGCTTCAGCGAACGCGCCTTCGACAGCTCGGCGGAGAAATCGAGCTGGTCGGGCCAGCGCGTCAATTCCTGGCCGACGATCTGGCCCTTGAAGGTGGTCTGCACGCCGTTGAGCATGTCCTTGCCGGCGGCATAGTTCGGGCCCATCAAAAACGCGGTCTTGACGCCCTTCTGATTCATGTAGGTGCCGATCGCGGCCGGCGTCTGGTCGTTGTTCCAGGAGGTCGAGAACACATAGGGCGAGCACTGTTCGCCGGCGAGCTGCGAGGCGCCGGCATTGGTCACCACCGTCATGGTCTTGGAATCGACCAGGGGTTTGAGCGAAGCCAGGATCACGTTCGACCAGATATAGCCGACGATGAAATCGACCTTGTCCGATTCGATCAGTTTCTGGGTTTTCTGCACGCCGACTTCCGGCTTGATCTCGTCGTCCTCATAGACGACCTCGACCGGCAGGCCGCCGAGTTTGCGGCCGAGATGGTCGAGGGCGAGCTCGAACGAATTGCGCATGTCGTTGCCGATCGCGGCGGCGGGGCCGCTGAATGTCGAAATGAAGCCGATCTTGACGGTCTTCTGTTGCGCCATTGCGGGACCCGCGAAAAGCGCGAGCGCGGCGGTCCCTGCAATCAATGGTCTGATCATCGCGTGTATCCTTCTTTTTCGTCCCGCTTGAAGCGGGCGCCTCCCGGCGGAATTGGTCCGAAGGGTAGTTTTAGAAAGCAGCGCCGGTTTGCGCAACAGGACCGGCGGCTGCCATGGTGTCTCAGGCCGGCCAATGCCGCCCGCCCTAGGACAACTTCGGGAGCAATTCGGCGAAAATGTCGGGGCGATAGCCTGCCGCCGTGAACAGGTGGCTGCGCGATTCGTCGATCATCGCTTTGAGGCTCACCATGTCGAGCCCGACCACGCGGCCGCGATATTTGCGCACCCGGCCGCCGATGATGACGGTGTCAATATTGCTGCGCTCGGCGGCCTGCACCACGGTGCCGATGGCGTTGTTCGAGGGATAGAGGTTGATGTCGTCGGTGCGGATCACGAGGAGATCGGCTTCCTTGCCCGGCGCCAGCGAGCCGATCTTGTCGTCGAGGCCGGCGCAGTGCGCACCGCCCATGGTGGCGCAATGGAGCACGTCGCGCACCATGAGCGGCTTGGGCGGATTTTGATCGCCGGAGAATTTGCGGTTCTGCGCCACCGCGCGCTGGATGTAGAGCGCAACCCGCATCTCCATGAACATGTCGGTCGAGTAGGAGGTTTCGTTGTCGACACTGAAACCCGGCTTGATGCCGTGGTCCCAGGCGTGCTGCAGCGCGCAGACGCCTTCGCCCAGCGCATATTGCGCGTCCGAGCGCGGGCACACGTTGATGTTGGCGCCGCTGTCGAGAAAAATTTGCCAGGTCCGCTCCGGCAGCGCGCCGCAATGGTTGAAGGTGTTGTCCGGGCCGACCAGCTTGTCCGCCGCCAGCGGATCGAGCAGCGCCGCCTGCTGCGGACCTTGGAATTCGGTGGTGATGCGAAGCCCGAGCTTGCGCGCCACTGCCCAGTTCTCGCGGATGGGGCCGGAGAACATGCGCAACGTCACGAGCTGGTCTGCCGACGAGAAATATTTTTTCTGCAGCCGCTCGAGATCCTGCGGCCATTGATGATCCCAGTCGCCGGCGCCGGGCGGCCCCGACGCGTGCACGGCGCGGATGCCGGAATCGACAAGCGCTTCCACCGCCGCATCGGAATGGGCGGCGCTGCGGGAATTGTGAGAATTGTCGATCACGCAAGTGACGCCTGAATCGATGCAGCCCACGGCGGTGAGATAATTGCCAACGTAATGATCTTGCGGCCGATAGAATTTGGCGAAGGACAAATGCGTTGCGTTCATATAGTCGGCAAGCGTCGGCGAATTCGGATTGATGCGGCGCAGCTGCGCCTCCCAGGAATGCCGGTGGCAATCGACCAGGCCCGGCACGATGATGGTGTCGAGGGCATCGATCACTTGCGCGTCGGCGGCGTTGATCTCGGGCGCGATCGCGGAAATCTTGCTGCCCTCGATCAACAGATCGCCTTTCACCAGGTCGCCGACCTTGGCATCCATGCCGACGATGGCGCCGCCCTTGAGCAGAATGCGGCTCTTCGGGTCGCTTGCCTGCTGGCCGTCGAAGCGGCGAACATCGTCGGCGAGCGCGGTGCCGGAAAACCCGTCGCCGGCGGCCGTGCCTGCGGCAAGAGCAGCGCCGGCCTTGAGCGCGCTGCGGCGCGACATGCGCATGTCAATCGTCATGGTCGATCCTCCCTTGGTTTTTATTCACGCGGCGGTCACTCTTCCGCCGTTGCCCGCAAATATTCATTGAGACCGGGGCTGATATTGGGCACGAAGAGTTCCTCAACTTTCATCGGCCGCTGCGTGAGTTTCTGCTCGTCGAGATGGCGCATCAGCGCGTCCAGCGTCGGCCGGCTGCCTTCGATCGAATAATCCCAGATTTGCGGCCCGAAAATCTTGCGCGTCGCTTCCACCTCGTCGATCACCCAGGGCAGGCCGACGGTCAGCGCGTCGGTATCGTACATCCAGTGATAGGCGATGTCGCGCGCCCGGCAGAAGGCGCGATAGAAGCTGATCGCCAGCCAAGGGTTTGCCTCGTAAAGTTTCGTCTTCAGCACAAAGGTGTGCATGATCGGGAAGATGCGCGTGCGCTCATAGTACTCGCGCTCGACATTGCGCGGATCGGCGAATAGCCGCCGCACCGTTGTGCCGAGCGTTTTCGGAATCATCACCGAAGCCAGAGCGTCGATCTCGCCACGCTCCAGCATGCCCTCGAGCGTCGTCTGCGGCGACATGAATTCGACGCGGATGCCCTCCGGCGGCTTGATGGTGCGCACCGGTCGGCCGATCACCCAAGTGACGTCTTCGGGCCGCACGCCGTAGTCGTTCATCAAAAAGCCGCGCACCCACACCGCAGCCGTCATCTGGTAGTCGCCGACGCCGATGCGCTTACCCTTGAGGTCCTGCGGCTTTTCGATCTTGGAATCGGCGCGCAGATAGACTGCGGAGTGGCGAAACACCCGCGACGGAAACACCGGTATGGCGATGAACCGCGTGTCACCCTCCGAGCGCAGGATGGTGTAGGACGACAGCGACATTTCCGAGACGTCGAACTCTTCGTGGTTGAGCATGCGCCAGAACGTCTCGCCTGGCCGCAGCGGAATGAAGGTCAGGTCGACGCCCTCGGGCTCGACGCGGCCGTCGATCAGCGGCTGGGTGCGGTCGTAGCGGCCGCAGGCGAGAGTGAGTTTCAGTTTTTTCATGAATGGCTTTCAAGATTGCCGCGCGGCGGTTTATTTTCCCCTCCCCCTTGTGGGGAGAGGTAGGGGTGGGGGTCGAGAGGTAATGTAAGAACGTCGACGGATGCGAGTCTCCTCCCGACCCCCCACCCAACCCTCCCCCACAAGGGGGGAGGGCTACTAGAGGATGATGCTTGGATTGCGGATGCTCTGGTCGCAATCGATGAGGTTGACTTGCTTGGCCTGAATCTTCCAGGCAGCGCCGTCGCGCACGAGGCGGTGTCCCGACCAGCCGGTGAGAACTCTGGTTTCGTCACCCCAGAATTCGCTGATCAAGAAATTCGACCGCACCATGCGCGCATCGTCGCGCGCGGTGGCAAAAACCTCGACATTGGTGACGAGGCGCACCGTGCGCGACGCTGGCGCCTGCGACCAGGCGAAGCCGGTGCGCATCCGGTAGATCCGATCCTCGAGCCGGCGGCGGTCGTCGAACATCACCGAAATCTCACGCCGCGGATCGCCGGCGCCTGGCGTTGACGGCACCCAGTAGATGCACTCGGCCGCGTACATCGCGAGCCAGTCGTCGTAGCGCAGCTGATCGAGGAGGCGCGCTTCGCGTTCGATGAGCCGGCGGAATTCGTCGCGCACGGCGACGTCGGTGACGGCGCGCGCATCGTCCTGCCAGTTCGAGAAATTCTCTATCAGTGCGCGATAGAGCGCGTCGTTGACGTAGTGCGACGTGCGCGACGGATCGGTCTTTGTTGTCGGCGCATTCATGTCACGGCTCGCGTTGAATGGCGAGGTCCGGGCGCGCCTTCATCAACCGTTTCCATTCCTTGAAATGCTCGCGCATGAAGGCTTCGTCGGTCGCCGGCGCGGTGATCGTGCCGTCGGCGTGGGTCTTGACGCGATCGGGAATGCCAAAACCGCGGTTCATGTAGACCCACTCGTCTTCCGGCGCCATCAGGCCGCGCTGGATCTGCTCGAAATTGGCGATGTCATCGACCTCGCCGAAATTCGGAAACCCTTCCTGGGTGCGCATGCGCAGCGCATTGATGTCGGTGACGGCGTCGCTTGGCACGCTGCCGTCATCGACGATCATGGTGCCGTACCAGATCGCATTTGTTTCTTCGACGCCGACCGGCTCGAACACCTGGATGTGGTTGCCGAGCAGCGAAAAATTAGGGAACACGTTGATGTTGACCGGCTCGGAGCCGGCGAGATCGAGCAGGGCGAAGGCGCGGTCGCCGTAGCGTTTGATGAATTCGGCCTCGTAATGCTCCATGCCGGGATGCGCGCTTTCCAGCGCCCACAAGCCACCCGGACGTTTTTCGAGATTGGGCCGCTTGTCCTTGAAGTGATTGCCGTGGCCGGTATAGCGCATGTACATCGGCTGGGTGTCGGGCGAGTTGCGGTAATAGGCCATGCCCTTGGCGTTCTCGCCGGCGAAGCGGTTCTCGGTTTCCAACAGCGAGCGGTGCGAATAGGCGACGTGATAGCCGTCGCACGAATTGTCGTAGGCGAGCTTCCAATTGCCCTTGAAGCGGAAGCGATTGGCTTCGCAGACCACGACCTTGCCGCCGGGATTGCGGTCGAGCCACTCGTCGATGATCTTTGCGATCGGTCCGAGATGCTCGGTGAGCGGCAGCGCGTCCATGTTCAGCGTCGCGAAGATGAAACCGCGATAGGATTCGACCCGCGGCACCTGCGCGATATTGTATTTCGGATCGCGCATATCCTCGGCATAACCTTCCGGCCACGGCACGCCGCGCAGTTTGCCGGTGTTGAGAAAGTTCCAGCCGTGATATGGGCACTGGAACGATTTGGTATTGCCCTTGTCCCAGCGGCACAGCGTGGTGCCGCGATGGGTGCAGCGGTTATACAGCGCGCGGATTTTGCCGTTGGCGTCGCGCACGATGATCAGCGGGCGCAAGCCCAAACGCCTTGTGATGAAATCGTTGTCGTTCGGGATTTCGCTTTCGTGGGCAAGATAGGTCCAGGTGCCGCCGAAAATGTTGGTCATCTCGGCTTCAAAGACCGCCGGATCGGTGTAGATCAGCCGATGGGCGCGGTCGTCCTGGACCAGGTAATCCCAGTCATACAGCGCGGTGCCGCCGAGGCGGGTCGGCGGCACGTTGATCTTCTCCAGAGCCGTCATGACGCGCTTCCTTATTTTCTTTCCCCTCCCCCTTGTGGGGAGGGGCAGGGG
>JBAUYI010000147.1:0-4852 GCA_049584715.1 Xanthobacteraceae bacterium | reverse complement strand
AGAACGGATCGCCGACCTGCACGGTCGGGCGTTTTTCCTCGGCGTCGGCGCCGAATTCGGCCGACGCCATGCTGGCGCCGTGGATGCCGTCGCGGCCGGTTTTCGAGCCGAGATAGACGATCGGCATGCCGACGCCCGACGCCGCGGAATAGAAAATCTTATCGGCATCGGCTAGGCCCACCGCCATGGCGTTGACCAGGCAATTGCCGTCATAGCGGCGGTGAAAGCGCACCTCGCCGCCGACCGTGGGCACGCCAAACGAATTGCCGTAGCCGCCGATGCCAGCGACCACGCCGCCGACCAGCGAACGCGTCTTCGGATGTTTTGGATCGCCGAACGACAGCGCATTGAGGCAGGCGATCGGCCGCGCCCCCATGGTGAAAACGTCGCGCAAGATGCCGCCGACGCCGGTTGTCGCGCCCTGATAGGGCTCGATGTAGCTCGGATGGTTATGGCTCTCCATCTTGAACACGACGGCCTGCCCGTCACCGATGTCGATGACGCCGGCGTTCTCGCCCGGCCCCTGGATCACCCAGGGCGCTTTCGTCGGCAGCGTGCGCAGATGGATTTTTGAGGATTTGTACGAACAGTGCTCGTTCCACATCGCCGAGAATATGCCGAGCTCGGTGAAGCTCGGCTTGCGGCCGATCAGCTTCTCGAGGCGCGCGTACTCGTCCGGCTTGAGGCCGTGCTCGGCGATCAGTTCGGGGGTGATGACGGGCTCGTTTGAGATCACGGAAACCGTTGTAGTCGGCAATCGCATCGATTTCATCTGTCATGGCCGGGCTCGTCCCGGCCATCCACGTCTTATTTCCAGCATGTAAAGACGTGGATGCCCGGCGCAAGGCCGGGCATGACGGCGGCAGTCACGCCACTTAGCTCCGCAACGTCTTTTCGGCGAGCGCAATCCACTCGGCCTGCGCCCGCCGCACATATTTGGGGGCGCGCTTGAGCTGGGCCAAGACCTCGGTGAGGACCGTCTTCGCCTCGGCCTGCCGGCCGGTTTTGTTGAGCAGGAGGCCGTAGCGCACGCGCGCTTCGGCGCCGGCATAATAGGCCGCGACCGCCTGATACTCGGCCAACGCGTCCTCGGTGCGGCCGCTGTCTTCGAGCGCGCGGGCGTAGAGCAAATGGCCTTCTGCCGACTGATAATCGGGCCAGCGTGCGCGCAAGTCGTCGAGGGTGGCGACTGTGTCCTGCGGATGGCCGAGACCGAATTGGGCGCGCGCCTTGCCGAGCGCATAGACCGCGTCGTCGCCCAGCGGCAGGGACAGAATGTGCTCGTAGTGGCGCAGCGCCTCGTCGAATTTGCCGAGCGCAAGGCATTCCTCGGCAAGCGCCGAGCGGTTGGCGATGGTGTCGGTGACTTCGAGCTGGTCGGTGAGCAAGCGGTAGCGTTTGCCCGGATCGAGCGTGGAGACGACGCGCTTCCTCGCATGCTGGCCCTGCACGCTGCCGAACCACTCGGGCAACAACTCGACCAGCACATAGGCCAACGCGCCAAAACCGGGCAGGAACAGGATCACGTAGCCCCACGGCCAGAACCGGCCGGTTTTCGCCGCATGGACGATCAAGACGACCTGGACCAGGAGGATGATCAGCCCAAATTGCATCACAACCCCAAAACGGCGACGCGCGAGAGGCTTACGCCGCCAGCTTGAAGTGGTCCACGAGCCCCGCGAACAGCCCACGACCGTCGGTGCAGCCCATCACCGCTTCGACGTGATTTTCCGGATGCGGCATCATGCCGAGCACGTTGCCGCGTTCGTTGACGATGCCGGCAATGGCGTTGAGGGCGCCGTTGTGGTTCCAGTTCGGATCGATCATGCCGTCCGGCGACGCGTAGCGGAACAGCACCCTGCCCTCGCCTTCGAGCCGCGCGATGGTCTCGCCGTCGGCGATATAATTGCCCTCGCCATGGGCCACCGGCACCCGGATCACCTGGCCGGCATTGTAGCCGCGGGTGAACGCTGTATCCGAGCGCTCGACGCGCAGATAGACGTCGCGGCAGATGAAGCGCAGCTGCGCGTTGCGCATCAGCACGCCCGGCAACAGCCCCGCCTCGCAGGCGATCTGAAAGCCGTTGCACACCGCGAGGACCAACCCGCCTTTCGCCGCGAACGCGCGCACCGCATCCATGATCGGCGCCCGCGCCGCAATGGCGCCGCAGCGCAGATAATCGCCATAGGAAAAGCCGCCCGGAATGACGACGAGGTCGGTGCCCGCCGGCAGCTCACGGTCGGCGTGCCAAACCATCGCCGGCTCGTGCCCGGACATCAGCTTTAGCGCACGCGCCATGTCGCGCTCGCGATTGATGCCGGGAAAGACGATGACGGCGGATTTCATCCGGTCACCTCGATGCGGTAGTTCTCGATCACGGTATTGGCGAGGAGCTTTTCGGCGGCGTTCTTGAGCGCCACCTCGGCCTTGGCGCGATCGGCGCCTTCGATCTCGATATCGAACACCTTGCCCTGGCGGACGCTCGCCACCCCGCCGACGCCGAGTGATTTGAGGGCGCCTTCGATGGCCTTGCCCTGCGGGTCAAGAATTCCCGACTTCAAAGTGACGGTGACGCGGGCTTTCATGGCAGGCGCTCCGGCCGCTAAGGCGCGGCCCATTCCTTATGTAGGAATCGCCACGGCTGCAACCAACCCGCGCGCCTAATGCACCGGCGCCGTGGCCTCTTCCAAGAGCCGGCCGTAGCCGGGTACGCAGCCGCTTTCTCCAACCAGCCGCATCGCCGCCCAGAACGCCGCCGTGGCAGACGACACCACCGGAATGTGGTGCCGGTCCTCGAGGGGCTTGGCCACTTCGAGCGTGCGCAAGCCGCCGCAGGAAATTAGGATGCCTTCGGCGTGCTTGGCGTGGGCGACCGCGCTGTCGCTCAACGCAATAATGTCGGCCTCGCTCTTTTTGCTCGGGCCGCCGAATTCCAAAAGATCGAAGCATTCCAGCGACAGCGCCTCGATGCCGGCCGCCGCGAGCAGTTCCTTCAGGCGCCGGTTGACGACGTCGCTGTAAGCGGTGGCGACGGCGACGCGTTTGGCGCCGACCTCGCGCAGGCCGTCGATGATGGACTGGCTCATAGTGCTCACCGGCAGCCCGGTGCGCTGGCGCAAGTCTTCGAGTAGCCGGTCATGGGCCTGCGGCCCCTTAAAGAAGGTCAGCGAGGTGCCGATCACCATGATGGCGTCGACGTTCTGCGTGGCCAAATATTCGGCCGCCGGCAGGATGCCGTTCCAGGCCGGTTCATAGCCCTCGGGCGTGAGATTGCGCACGCCGACGCCGCGCGGAATGAAGCGCACGCCCGGATACATGATCGGGCCTTCGAACGGCACCTCGTCGGTGGCGAACGGCACGACGAGGCCGATGGTGATGTTTTTGCTCATTACAGCTATCGATCGGTCACGCCTGATCTATTTCAATCCGGTATTCCGATAAATCTCGGAAAGCGGCACCGATATGCCGAGAGACCGCAACTCGATCGATCCGCTGAGCGACCGGAGACGGTGGTCGGCAAAACCATCCTCGCGCGAGAACACCACGACATCCACGGCGTCCTGCGCAATCACGATGTAATGAGTGAGAGTCGGCAGGCTGGTATAAGCCGTCCGCTTCCAGCGCAGATCGCGACTGGCGGTCGACGGAGAGAGAACTTCGAATGCCACGATGACGTCGTCGCGGTCCCGTCCTTGCGAGTCGGCCGAGTCGCCGCTCATCGGTATGATCAGAAGGTCCGGTTCCGGACGACTTGTGTCGGACACTCGGACTCCAAGTCCGGGAAGCATTTCCCAGATTGTTCCCGGCCGCCTTTCAAGCGTCGCCAGGACGAAACCAAGGTTTTTGACAATTCTCTGATGCAGCTTGCTGGACGACGCATTCAAAATCGGCTCGCCGTCGATCAGCTCCCATTTCTCCCCGTCCGGCCGCGTGTCGGTGAAGGCATAGAATTCCTGCACCGTCATCGGTCCGGTCTTGATCGTCGGGACGCCCACGGGACGCGCTCCTGCGCTTCAGCCCTTGACCAGCACCGGCCCGGTGCCTTGCGGCCGCTCGCCTTCGCTCATGATGCCGAGGCGCTTGGCGACTTCGGTATAGGCTTCGAGGAGCCCGCCGAGGTCGCGGCGGAAGCGGTCCTTGTCGAGCTTCTCGTTCGACTTGATGTCCCACAGCCGGCACGAGTCAGGCGAGATTTCGTCGGCGACCACGATGCGCATCAGGTCGTTTTCCCACAGCCGGCCGGTTTCCATCTTGAAATCAACCAGGCGGATGCCGACGCCGAGGAACAGGCCGGAGAGGAAGTCGTTGACGCGGATGGCGAGCGACATGATGTCGTCGATCTCCTGCGGCGTCGCCCAGCCGAACGCGGTGATGTGCTCTTCCGACACCAGGGGATCGTTGAGCTGGTCGTTCTTGTAGTAGAATTCGATGATCGAGCGCGGCAGTTGCGTGCCTTCCTCGATGCCGAGCCGCTGCGCCAGCGAGCCCGCGGCGATATTGCGCACGCAGATTTCCAGCGGAATGATCTCGACCTCGCGAATCAACTGCTCGCGCATGTTGAGCCGGCGGATGAAATGGGTCGGCACGCCGATGTCGTTCAAATGCTGGAAGACGTATTCGGAGATGCGGTTGTTAAGGACGCCCTTGCCCTCGATCACCTCGTGCTTCTTGGCATTGAAGGCGGTCGCGTCGTCCTTGAAATGCTGGATCAGGGTTCCAGGCTCGGGACCCTCATAGAGGATTTTCGCCTTGCCTTCGTAGATGCGGCGACGGCGGCTCATGGGAGTGTACCGTGGCTTTGTAAAATCCATTGATGCCGTGGCTCCAATTACAGTGGCTAGGTCCGCGGCGG